>NZ_JBHXLU010000097.1:0-43603 GCF_042720695.1 Streptomyces sp. NPDC058457
CTGCCTGGGCACGCACCGCGAGCCCTCTCGCAGCGATGGGCCCGGACCGTCGGACACAGACCGCAGGCGGTCTCCCGCGCAGTGCCGTGCGCCCGTCCGCAACGCGAAGAAACCGCCGGTCGGCACCGCGTCGCCCCCCTTCGACGCGGTGCCGACCGGCCGCTGCGTGCCGTGCGGCGGTCAGGAATTCTGCGTGTCGTCGCGGTACACCCGGCCCCCCTTCATCACGAAGCACACCCGCCCCGTGACGGACAGGTCGGCGAGCGGGTCGCCGGGGACGGCGATGACGTCGGCGAGCAGGCCCGGCCGCAGCCGGCCCCGGTCGTCGGCGCCGATCAGCTCGGCGGCGACCGTGGTGGCGGCGCGCAGGGCCTGGAGCGGCCGCATGCCCCGGTCGACGAGGGCAAGCAGTTCCAGGGCGCCCTTGCCGTGCGGGATGGCGGGCGCGTCGGTGCCGAAGGCCACCTTGACACCGCGCCGGATCGCGCGGGCGGTGGACTCACGGGCGCGAGGGAAGACCTCGGCGGCCTTCGCCCGCAGCTCCGGGTCCGCGTGCTCGGTGTTCATGCCCTCGGTGAGATACGTGGTGGCCACCAGGAAGGTGCCGCGTTCCACCATCAGGTCGAGGGTGGCGTCGCTGGCGAGGAAGCCGTGCTCGATGCAGTCGATGCCGGCCTCGACGGCGGCCCGGATCGCCGAGTCCCCCATGCAGTGGGCGGCGACCCTGAGGCCCGCCCGGTGTGCCTCGTCGACGACGGCGTGGAGTTCCTCGTCCGAGTACTGCTGCGCGCCCGCCGGGCCGGTATGTGACATGACACCGTTGGAGGCGCAGACCTTGATGACCTTCGCCCCGTACTTGATCTGGTACCGGACCGCCTTGCGCACCTCCGCCACGCCGTCGGCGATGCCCTCCTCCACGGTCAGGGGCAGCACGCCTGGCGCGAACGCCTGGAACATGGTCGGGTCGAGGTGCCCGCCGGTCGGTGCGATCGCGTGCCCGGCGGGCACCACGCGCGGTCCGTCCACCCACCCCAGGTCGATCGCCTTCTTCAGGGCGACGTCCAGGAGCACGCCCCCGGTCTGCACGAACAGACCGAGGTTGCGTACGGTCGTGTACCCGCGGTGCAGGGTCCGGCGGGCGTTGGCGACCGCCCGCAGGGTGCGCAGCGCCGGATCCTCCTGGACCGGGATCAGCGGGCTGCGGTGGTCGGGGCCGCCGAGGAAGAGGTTGACCTCCATGTCCATCAGGCCCGGCATGAGGGTGACGTCCCCGAGTTCGTGGACGACCGTGCCCTCCGGCAGTCTTTCCGGCTGCATCTCGGCGATGTGCTCGCCGACCACCAACACCTCACCCGGCTCGACCAGTTCGCCCTTGTCGACGTCGAGGAGCCGGGCCGCCCGCAGGAGCACGGGCGGCCTTGGCGCCGTCTCCCGGCCCGCCATCACACGGCGGGTTCGACGACGGCGTGGATGCCGGCGGGACCGCTGTCCGGGACCCTCGGCTGGCCCCACGCCTCCACCGGGAAGGCGACGGTCACCAGCGAGCAGAACGCCCACAGCAGGTTCCTGTCCTGCTCGCCGATCCCCGCCATGCCGACCTGCTCCAGATACACGGTGCCCTTCTGCAGCAGCGGGAACGCCACGTCGTAGAAGGCCTGCAACTCCTCCATGGTGCTGGCGACGCGCTTGGCGTAGCGGGCGCGCTCGCCTTGGATCGCCCAGTCCGCGAACGGCTCCAGTTCGTGGAACCCGTCGGGAAAGACCGTGGTCATCTCTGCACTCTCCCTGTCTGCTCGATGGACGTCTCAGGACGCGGGGGCCGGCGCCACCGGCTGCTCGTGGGCGCGCACGAACCGCTGTGCGGTGGCGTGCAGGTGGCGCAGCAGGACCTCCTGGTCGCACAGCGGGAACTCGTCCACGGTGCGCGACTCCAGCATGGTCTGGGTGGCCTCCAGGGTGTTGCCGTCCTGCAGGCCGTACTCCTTGAAGGACACCACCGCGAGTTCCTGCTGGAGCCGCTGGAAGGCGTTCTCGGGCGGGACGAAGTAGCAGGTGCCCTCGAAGATGTGGGTGTTGTAGGAGGTCGGCCAGTAGTGGTAGGTCAGCACCCAGTTCGGCCGCCAGACGAGCAGCATGAAGTTGGGGAAGAAGACGAACGAGTCCATGCCCCAGACCTTGCTGCGGGTGGGGTTGATCGCCGGCGGCAGCTGCTCGGTGGTCAGGCCGATGTCGGGGGCCTCCCAGGGCCCGAACAGGCCACTGCGCAGCGCCCGTTCGACGGGTTTGACCATCGCCCGCTCCTTCGGCGGGGCGATGCCGCCCCAGGAGGAGACCATGCTGTGCGGGCCGTCGATGTCGTACGACAGCGCCTCGTAGCCGTATTTCTTGATCTTGGCGGCCTCTTCGGAGACGTACTGGCCGGAGTGCAGGATCGGCGCGTGGTAGAACTCGGCGAACGCGTCGATGAACAGCTTCCAGTTGCTGCCGATCTCGGCGCGGTACTTGTGCACCTGGGTGAGCTTGTGGAAGGGGTAGCCCTCGATGCCGTGGGCGAACCGGCCGAGGTAGTCCCGCAGCGATGTGGTGTTGTCGGGGTCGAGGTTGACGAAGACGAACCCCTCCCACACCTCGGTCTGCACGGCCAGCAGCCCGTACTTCGACTTGTCGACGTCGAAGAACTCCGACTCCTGCTGGACGAAGGCGAGTTTGCCCTCCAGGTCGTAGCGCCAGGCGTGGTACTTGCAGGTGAAGGCACGGCAGGTGCCCTTGGTCTCCTCGCGGGGGTAGTCGTCCCACACCAGCTTGTTGCCGCGGTGGCGGCAGACGTTGTGGAAGGCGCGCACCTCGCCGTCGGTGCCGCGCACCACGACGACGGAGGCGCGGGCCGCGTCCAGCTCCTTGGTGAAGTAACTGCCCTTGCGGGGCAGTTGTTCGACCCGCCCGACGTTCAGCCAGGTCCGCCGGAAGATGGCGTCCCGCTCCAGTTCGTAGAACTCCGGTGAGATCGAGTCCGCGTAGGAGACCGGCTCCGTACCGATCTTGAAGTGCTCGGTCCAGCTGCCCTCGGCGGGCTTCGGGAAGTGCGCCATGAGTGGGAACCTCCGGTCGGTTGACAGCCCCACGATAACAATCGTCTCTGATTTGGAGAATAGCGTTTCCGTATTCTGCATATGGAACCTATGGTCGGGTCATCGGCCCCGCGCTTCTCACGAGTGGAGGACGCCCTTGACGACACGCCACGACCACTGGATCGAAGGCCGCCCCGAGCCGCCGGCGAGCGGCACCTGGCTGGCGACGCTCGATCCGGCCACCCGGCTGCCCGGCGACGAGATCGCGGCGGGCGGCGCGGCCGACGTCGGGCGTGCCGTCGCCGCGGCGGAACGGGCCCGGCACGGCTGGGCCGCCCGTTCCCCCGCCGAGCGCGGAGCGGTCCTGCACCGGATCGCGGACGCGATCGAGGCCGACGCCGGCACCCTGATGCGGCTGGAGCGCGAATGCACCGGGAAGGTCCCCGCACAGCTGCGGCTGGAGGCGGACATGTCGGCGGCCTACTTCCGCTACTACGCGGGGGTGGTACGGGCCGCCGGTCACGGGCAGGTCATCGAGCAGGGGGCGGGCGTCCACACGTACACGCGCTACGAGCCGTACGGCGTGGTCGGCGTGATCACCCCCTGGAACCTGCCCCTCAACCAGGCCTGCCGGGCCCTGGCCCCCGCCCTGGCGATGGGCAACGCCGTGGTGGCCAAGCCCTCGGAGTTCACCTCGGCCTCGACGCTGCACCTGGCCCGGCTGGCCACCCGTGCCGGTCTGCCGGACGGGGTGCTGAACGTGGTCACCGGCACCGGGCCGGACGCCGGTGAGGCACTGGCCGCCCATCCGGGCGTGCGGCGCCTGGCCTTCACCGGGTCGGTGGCCACGGGCCGGTATCTCGCGGGCGTGGCGGGCGGCCGGCTGGTCCCGGTCACACTGGAACTGGGCGGCAAGTCACCGCTGGTGGTGTTCGCCGACGCGGACCTCGACCGGGCCGTGGCCGCCGCGGTGACGGCGGTCGGGGCGAACTCCGGGCAGGTGTGCTCGGCCACCGCCCGGCTGCTGATCGAGGAGTCCGTGCACGACGAGGTGGTGGACCGGGTGGTCACGGCCGTGGAGAAGCTGCGCCCCGGCGTGGACTTCGGCCCGCTCATCACCGAGGCGCAGTACGGCAGGGTGCTGGAGTTCCTCGCCGGCGCACCGGCGCCGCCCGCCACCGGCGGCGGCCCGTACCCGCGGGGGCCCGAGGCGCGCGGCCTGTACATCCGGCCCACCGTGTACGCCCGGGTGGACCCGCACGCGCGCATCGCCCGCGAGGAGGTCTTCGGACCGGTCCTGGTCACGCTGGCTTTCCGCGACGAGGCGGAGGCGCTGGCCTTGGCCGACGACACCGACTACGGGCTGGTGGCGGCGGTGTGGAGCGGCGACCTGGCGCGCGGGCTGCGGCTCGCCGAGCGGATCGAGGCGGGGCAGGTGGCGGTGAACGGCGGCCCGCTCACGATCGAGACGCCGTTCGGCGGGTACCGGCACAGCGGCCACGGCCGGGAGAAGGGCCTGGCGGCACTGTACGAGTACGCGCAGCTCAAGACCGTCAGCGCGAGCCTGGGCTGACCAGGGAGGGGATGACCGATGTACGACGAAGCAGCGCAGCGGGCCGCACGGGCGGTGCGCCGTGAGGTGATCGGCGACGACGGCACGGCGGCCGCGGACACCCTGCCGGCCGGGTACCAGGACTTCGTCACGGCGACGGCCTGGGGGGTCTGGGCCCGCGGCGGGCCGCTGAGCCGGCGCGACCGCAGTCTGCTGGTGCTGGCGATGACGGCCGCGACGGGCCGGATGGGTGCCTTCCGCATCCATCTGGAGGCGGCGCCGCGCGCCGGTGTCACCGACGCCGAGATCGACGAACTCCTCTTCCAGCTGACCGCCTACTGCGGTGCGCCGGCCGGAAACGAGGCGTCATTGATCCTTCGCCAGGTGCGGGCCGCGCGGGAGGCGGTGTGAACAGGAGCCGGGCGGTGGGCTTCATCGGGCTGGGCAACATGGGCGGGGCGCTGGCGACGAACCTGGTGCGCGACGGCTTCGAGGTGGTGGCGTACGACGCCGCCGGTCCGGCCCGCACCCCCGACGGCGCCCGCTGGGCACCGAACCCGGCGGAGGTGGCCCGAGCCGTCGGAACAGTGGTGCTGAGCCTGCCGGACGGCACGGTCTGCGGGAACGTCGTGGGTGACCTCCTGGCCACGAGGGACCGGCGGGTCACCCACCTCGTGGACACCTCCACCGTGGGGGTGGCGGCCGCCCGTCATCTGGCCGCCACCGGGCTGTCGTACGTCGACGCGCCCGTGTCGGGCGGAGTCGCGGGGGCGCGGAAACGCACCCTGATGGTCATGTACGCGGGCTCCGACGAGGACTGCGCGCAGGTCGAACCGGTGCTCGCGGGGCTGAGCGACCGCAGGCGCAGGGTCGGTGACCGCCCCGGGCAGGCGCAGGCATTGAAGCTCGCCAACAACTTCCTGTCCGCGACCGCGCTGGCGGCGGCCAGCGAGGCCGTGGCCTTCGCGCGGGCCGCCGGACTGGACATGGGTGTGCTGCTGGACGTGCTCAACGCGTCCAGCGGTCGCAGCGGGGCCACGATCGACAAGTTCCCGCAGGAGGTGCTGACCGGTCGCTATGCCTCGGGGTTCAGCAACTCGCTGATGGCCAAGGACCTGCGGCTGTATCTGCGCGAGGTGGACGAGACGGACGGGCCCGTGGCGCTCGCCGCCATCACGGAGGCGGTGTGGGAGGCGTTCGCCACGGCCGAGCCGGACGTCGACTTCACCCGCATCTATCCGTTCGTCAGCGGCAGTTGAGGCTCCGGGACGCTGTCGGTGCCGAGCAGTACGGACAGCGCCTCGCGCACGATCCGGGGGTAGCGCTCGGCGTCCTGGTCGACGAGCCACAGCTGGTGGACGCCTTCGATGAGGGCTAGGACAGCGGCCGCGGCGGTCCGCGGGTCCAGTCCGCTGGGCAGCCGCTCTCCGTATCGCTCGATCAGATGGGCGGTGAGATGCTCCTGGAGGGACCGGCTGCGTTCGCGGACGTAGCCGCAGGCCGGTTCCTGGCCGGTGACCGCCTCGGCGAGGACCACAGTCTGCACGGTGGCGAGCGAGGGATGGTGCACTTCGAAGGCCACGGCCTCGGCGAAGTCGCCGGCCCAGTCCTCGCCGAGCCTGCGTCCTGCGAGGTGCTCCCGGGCGAGCTCTTCGCGGAAGGCGAGGAGGTCGAGGAGCAGCCGCTTCTTGCTGGGGAAGTAGTGCAGCACGCCCTGCCGGGTGAGGCCGGCGCGCTCGGCCACCGCGTCGATCGAGGTGCCCTTGAACCCGCGTTCGGCGAAGACCTCCAGGGCCGCTTCCAGGATCTGCTGACGCCTCGCGGACACCACGTGGGGCCCCTTCCGCCGTTGGAGAGGTGCCCGCCCACACTATGCAGGGGCGCCTCGGCAGGGCGAGAGGGCGTACTGGATCGGCCTCATTTCCCCATCGCGGCCAGGGCGGCGAGCGCGGCCTCGCGGAGTGTCGCACGCGTGTCGGCACCGGCCGTGTCCACGATGTCGGCGAACAGACGGACGTCCTTGGCGAGCAGCCCACCCGCGTGCGCGGCGATGCGGTCGAGGGTGCCGCCCGCGTCGGCCACCCGGTCCAGCGCGAAGCTGGCCGCGCTGCCGCGGGGCAGGACCCGGGAGAGCTCGGCCCGGTCCAGGCCGAGGGCGGCAGCCACCCCGAGCGCGTCGGCGGCGAGCCCCAACTGGGCAGTGAACAGCACGTTGTTGAGGATCTTGGCGAGTTGTCCGGAGCCGGTGGGCCCGAGGTGGACGACGGGATCGCCGTACGTCTCGAACACCGGGCGGCAGTAGGAGAAGACCTGGGGGTCACCGCCCGCCATGACGAGCAGGGTGCCCTGCTCGGCGGCCCGGCCGCCCCCGCTGACCGGCGCGTCGAGGAGGGAGACACCGGAGGCCCGGGCCACCGCCTCCAACCGGCGGCAGGTGCCGGGATGCACGGTGGAGTGGACGGCGATCACCCCGCCCCTGCGCAGCCCGGCGAGGACCCCGTCCGGGCCGGTGACCACCTGCTCGACGTCGGCGTCGTCGACGACGCACAGGCACACCAGGTCGCTCGCGGCGGCCAGTTCGGCGGGCGAGCCTGCCGTCTTGGCGCCGCTGTCCGCGAACCGGGCGAGCGTGGCGGGTCTGCGGGCCCACAGGGTCGTCTCGTGTCCCGCCCCGGCGATCCGCCGGGCCATGGGCGCGCCCTGGCTGCCCAGTCCGATGAAGCCCACACGCATGGGTGCCCTCCTCACGTCAGGTCGTCTTCCGCGGGCGCCAGAACACCGCCAGCAGTCCGGCGGTGGCCACCACACCCACCGCGAGCACGACACCGGCCCCCGTCCATCCGGTCACCGTGATGTCCGCCGCCGTGTCGAGTGCGTACTTCCCCGGTCCCCAGGCGCCGAGCGCGACCGCGAGCACTCCGAGGACGAGGACGTACTCGTAGCCCTCCTTGAACACGAAGAAGCCGTGCGGCCGGTGGGCGAGCAGGCCGGCGACCAGCGTCACCGACAGTACGGCCGCGCAGGCGAGCGGGGTCAGCATGCCCAGCGCGAGCAGGCCGCCCGCCCCGAGTTCGGTGAGCACGCTCAGCCAGGCCTGCAGCCGGGGCCGGGTCAGACCGAGGCCGCCGAACCAGCCGGCGGTCCCCTGGATCCCGCCCGGGCCGCGCCAGTGGTTCCAGCCGTGCGCCACCATGACCGCGCCCAGCACGAGCCGTACGGCGAGCAGTGCCGCGTCCGAGGCCTCACCCATCGCGGTGCCGCCGCTCCGCGGGCAGCGCCTGGACGCCCAGCGCACACTCCTCGGCGAAGGCGAGGACGTGCAGGTGGTAGGCGAGGGCGGTACGGCCGACGCTGGTGTTGTGGCCGGCGCCCGCCTGCTCGTGCACGACGACGCGGGGCGATCCGGTGAACATCGAGGCGAGGTCCGCCAGCCCCTCGGGGCCGTTGGCCCACACCTGCTCGTGCTCGGCGAGGGTGAGGTGGACGGGCACCGGCACCTGTCCCGAGAGCCGGGCGAACTCCTCCTGCCAGTTCTCCCGGTGCCCCTCGTAGGCGGGCGAGGCGGAGCCGATGTGCCGGCCGCCGTACACGTCGGGCGGGTAGGCGTGCGGCGGATCCCACAGTGCACGGCGGAGGTTGGGCCGGGTGCGCGTCGGATCGCGGCGCCACTCCTCCATCGCCAGCACCGAGCGGGGGTGGTGGACGCGGCCCATCCCGGCGAGCTCCACGCCGAGCAGACCGGCGCCCCGCTGGTCGCTCGCCATGCGGACGGCCAGTTCACAGCCCGCCGAGTGTGCCCAGAGGAACACGCCGAGGCCGCGCTCCTGGCCGTCCAGCAGTGCGGACACGGCCTCGTAGGCGAGGTCGGTGCGCTGCTCGGGAGTGCCCATCCGGTCCTCGTACCCGGCCGAACTGCCGTAGCCGGGGCGGTCCAGGGCCAGGACGGTGAAGCCCGCGGCGGCCGCGGTGCGCAGGAGGGAGAGCCGGGGGTGGCCCGGATGGTCGAAGTAGGCGGAGGTGGTGGCGCCGCCGTGCAGGGCCACGATCACGGCCTGCGGGCGTGGCACCTCGGCGAGCAGTCCGGAGACGGGCACTCCGTGCACGTCGGCCACCAGCCGTCGTACCGCGTGGGCGAGTTCGGGTTCGAGCGAGGTCATGCGACCGTCCTGGATGTCATCCGTCCGTCCTGAGCAGGAGAACGCCGCTGGGGGTGAGCCCGCCGCTGGAGACCACCGCGGTACGCGCACCGGCCACCTGGCGGGCGTCGGCCTCGCCGCGCAGCTGGAGCACCGCCTCGTGCACCAGGCCCATGCCGTGGGTGCGGCCGTGCGAGAGCTGGCCGCCGTGCGGGTTCAGGGGCAGTACCCCGTCGCGGGCGATGTTCTTGCCGCCGTCCAGGAAGTCCCGGGCCTCGCCGATGCCGCAGAAGCCGAGCGCCTCGATCCAGGACAGGCAGTTGAAGGTGAATCCGTCGTAGAGGAGGGCCACGTCCACGTCGGCGGGGCCGAGGTCGGTGCGGGTCCAGAGGTGCGCGGCCTGGCCGAGCACCTGGGGTTCGTGGGTGAGGGTGGACTGGTCCCACTCCGGGCGTTCGAGGATCTGGGTGCCGACGGCCTCGAAGCGGACCGGGGGCCTGGGAAGGTCGGGGGCCGTCTCGGCGGCGGAGACCACGACGGCCGTCGCGGCGTCGCAGGGGACGTCGCAGTCGTACAGGCCGAAGGGGGTGGTGACGGTGCGTGCGGCGAGGTAGTCGTCCATGGTGAGCGGGTCGCGGTAGATCGCGTCCGGGTGGCGGGCGGCGTTCGCGCGCTGGTTGAGGGCGATCCAGCCGAGGGTCTCGCGGGTGGTGCCGTAGCGGTGCATGTGCCGCTGGGCGTTCATCGCGAGCATCGTCGCCGGGGAGACGGCGCCGAAGGGCTTGAACCACCCTTCTGGGCCTGCTGGTTGGGCCGCCCGGATCCTGCCCTGCTTCAGCAGTTCGGCGTACGTCGACTCCCAGACCGTACGGAAGCACAGCACATGCCGGGCCAGGCCGCCCGCGACCGCCAGCATCGCGGCGATCAGCGAGCCGCCGGGGCCGAAGGTCTCCCCCGCGCCGTTGTGCCAGCCGGGGTGGATGCCGAGCGCGGACTCCAGTGCCGTGATGCCGCCCTCGGCGAAGCCGCCGTAGGCACCGCCGCCCGGGTAGGTGGCGAGGCCGTCGATGTCGTCGAAGGTGAGTCCGGCGTCGGCGACGGCCTTCTCGCAGGCCTCCACGGTGAGTTCGAGCGGTGGGACCATGAGCCGGCGGCCGATCCGGGAGGCTCCGGCGCCGCTGATGACCGCACGCTCCTCGAACCGGCGCGGGACGGGTGCCGCACGGACGTGTTCCCGCATGCGTTCCGGAGCGGGTTCGTCGGTGGGCAGCGGTGCGGGCTGGGGTTGCTCGGCGCACGGCCGGAACAGGGGCAGCCAGACGTCGTCGGCCTGCTCGAACACGACCTCCATGCGCATGCCCAGCCGCAGTTCCTCCGGTGTGCAGCCGACGACGTTGGTGGTCAGCCGGACCCGTGGATCCTCCTCGATCGCCACCTGGGCGACGACGAACGGGGTCGGCAGCCCGGGGAAGGGGAAGCGGTGGTTGACCGTGAAGCCGATGAGCGTGGCGCGGCCCGAGACCTCGCGGAGGCCGCCGGTGCGGCCCCGGCAGTACCGGCAGACGGGCTGCGGCGGATGGATCAGGGACGAGCAGGAGCCGCAGGTGCGGAAGCGGAGCCGTCCGTCGCGGCCGGACGTCCAGAAGAACTCGGTCTCCGGGGCGGTCACGGGCCGGGGGCGGGCGGCTCCGGGCTTCTCGTCGGGCGTGCTCAACGGAGCTTCGCCTCCGCCTTGCGTATCGTCACCGGTTCCGCCAACCCCTGTTCGTCACAGGCACGTTGGAGGGTCTCCAGGGTCTCCGCGAGGCCGGGGCCGAGTCGGCGGCCAGGGGTGAAGGTGGCCGGGAGGTGGCGCATGCCCTGGATGACGCCGATGGTCTCGTAGTGCACGGTGCCCTCGGGATCGCAGACGAAGTCCGGGACGCGGTCCAGGACATGGAGCAGCATCCGCTTGAAGACCGCACGGGCCACGTTGGAGCCGATGCACCGGTGGATACCGAGGCCGAAGGCGGTGTGCCGGTTGCCGCCGCGGGCGAGGTCGACGCGGTCGGGGTCGGCGAAGACCGCCGGGTCGCGGTTGGCCATCGCCCAGGACAGCCACAGCCGGTCGCCCTCCTTGAACTGCTTGCCCGAGATCTCGCAGTCCTCGGCGACCGTACGGCCGTCCCCGGGCGCCGGCGTGAAGTAGCGCAGGAACTCCTCGGTGGCCGTGTCGAGGAGGGTGTCCCGCTCGCGGCTGAGGCGCTCCCGCTCCTCCGGGTGCTCGGAGAGCCACTCCAGGGCATGCGCGGTCAGGGCGGTCGTGGTGTCGAAGCCGCCGCCGATGAGCAACGCGAGGGCGCCGACCAGGTCCCGCTCCGCCGGGGCCGTGCCGTCGAACTCCATGCGGACGAGGGCGTCGACGAGGCCGGGACGCGGGGCCGCCCGGACCTCCTGGAGGGTGTCACCGATGTCCTTGAGCATCGCCAGGTGGGCCTCCACCACCCGCGCCATGTCCGGCGAGTTGGGCGGGGTGTAGACGCCCGCGTGGGCGGGTTCGTTGTACAGCTCCCACTTCTTCAGCGGGATACCCATCATGGCGAGCGTGAAGACGGCGGGGACGATGTTGGCGAGGTCGTCGACGAAGTCGATACGGCCGCTCTCGATCCGTTCGTCGAGGCAGGCCCGGGTCACCTCGTCGATGAACGGGAACCAGCGCTTGATCGCCGCCGGGGAGAGATAGGGGTTGAGGACGTTGCGGTAGGCGCGCTGCTCGGGCGGGTCCATCTCCAGGAAACCGCCCCGCAGCCCCCTGCCGCGTGGCGGCGCCGGAATGCTGATGCCCTGGTAGCCGCGGCGCTCGCCGTGCACGTCATGGTCGTTGGAGAGCTTCTCGCCGGCCCGGGCGAAGGCGAGCAGCTCGCGGTTGCCGGCGGCGACCCAGTGGCCGCCGTAGGTGTCGGACCAGGCCAGCGGGCAGCCGGTGTGGAACTCCCCGGTCTTCTCCTCGAAGTGATGCCGGTACTCGGGGGCGTGCCGGTCGAAGTGGACCCGGGGCTGTTTGCGGGCCTCGTCGCCGGTGTCGTCCGGTGCGGTCGTCATGGGATGGCTTCCTCTCGGTCCGCCGGGTGCGGCTCAGAACACGCTGATGGCGCGTTCGGGGCAGGAGCGGACGGCCTCGACCACCGCGTCCTCCTGGTCGGCGGGGACGTCCTCGTTGACCGGTGAGGAATGCCCGTCGATCTCGCTCAGCTCGAAGACTTTCGGCGCCCGCATGGCACACAGGGTGTGGCCCTGGCAGCGCTCGGGGTCGACGCGTACCTTCACGTGACTCATCTCCCGTTTCATTTCAGGTCGGTCATCGACTTGCCGACGCTTGCGAGCGTGGCCGGCTTGCCGTAGTCGGCCTTGTACTTGTAGACGGGGGCGTCGCAGCGGTAGGCGCCCTGGTCGGGCTGGAAGTCGGCCGCCTGCCAGCCCTTGCTGGTCGCCTCGACGATGGAGTAGCACTTGGGCGGCTCCTTCGAGGTGAGGTCGAACGGAGCCTGCAGACCGCCCGCCGTCCAGTCGGTGTTCTTCACCGCGTTGTCGTACACGCAGGTGCGGGTGAGGGTCGCGCAGTCACGGGCCGCCGTGGCGAACAGCAGCCAGGCGGAGAAGGCGCGCAGGGCCGGGTAGGTGACCTGCTTGTCCGGCGCGTACTTCTTGTAGAGGTCGATGACCTGCTGGGTGGCGGGGTTGGAGGCGGCGCTCTCCAGCGGGGCGGTGGCGAACAGTTCGGCGTAGTTGTGCTGCTTGGCCAGGGCGGTGCCGGCGAGTTGGAGGAAGGCCGGGCCGTAGGCGTTGCTGTTGGCGTCGATCCAGTCGGGTGTGTACCCGATGTTGGTGAGGGCCTGTTCCAGTTTGGCCAGGGAGGCGAAGTCGCCCAGGAAGACCAGGCCCTTGACGCCCTTGTTCTTGATCGACTGGGCGTACGGCGTCCAGTCGGAGACACCGGCCGCGGGGTAGAGGTCGCTGTACGAGACGGTTCCGCCGAGGCCGGCCACCGCCTCCTTGAACTGGGCGGCCATCACCTTGGTGACGGGCGAGTCACCGGCGATGATGCCGACCTTCTTCGCCGAGTCCGGGTACTTGTCCTTCAGCAGCCACGAGTAGTAGCCGGCGTACTGGAAGTACCCGGCGACGGACTGGGAGGCCATCACCTGGAGGTCGGAGCCGATGGCGCCGACCTGGCTGGACTGGCCGGGGAAGTTGGGCAGCAGGCACTTGAGGCGGTCCTGCACGCCGAGGCTGTCCAGTGCGGAGCCGCCGCCGACGAGCGCGAAGTCCGCCTTGCAGGCCTCCAGGACGCGCTGGCGGACCTCGGTCAGCCTGGTGTCGCGGGTGACGGGGTCGAGCTTGCGGCCGTTGATGCCGCCCGCGTCGTTGCACCAGGAGGTGAACACCTTGGCGGCGTCCACGAACTCGGAGTTCTTGCTGAAGCCGACGTCGGACATCACGCCCACCTGGATCTTGTCGGCGGTGACGCCCTGGGAGGTGGAGGACTTGGCGGTGCCGGGACCGCACACGTCTTTCAGCGTGCCGAAGTCTGTGCTGGACGGCCCCGATCCGCTCGCGGTGGGGCTGGCGTTGTGCGCGGCGTCGGAGCCGGTGGTGTCGTCGGAGCGCGTGGAACAGCCGGCCAGCAGCACCGCGGTCACGGTGACCGCGCCGATCAGCAGCCTGCGCATGGTGCCTCCTCGAAGGGCTCGGACACCGTCGTCCGAGGGAGGTGCGGAAGTGCGGGGTCAGGTGACCGCGCCGCTCGCCTTCAGGGCGAGGATGCGGTCCCAGTCGTAGCCGAGCTCGGCGAGGATCTCCTCGGTCTGCGCGGCGAACTCCGGTGCGGGGCCGAGGGTGATGTCCTCGACGTCGAACTGGACGGGGCTGGCGACGAGTTCGAGGTCACCTGCCTGTCCGAGGTAGCCGTTGGCGCGGGCCTGCGGGTCGGCGGCGGCCTGGAGGGTGTCCTGGACGGGGGCCCAGGGTCCGTCGAGGGCGGCGAACCGCTCGGACCATTCGGCGAGGGTGCCGCCCGCGATGATCTCCCGGAGGATCTTCACCGCCTCCTCGGTGTGCTCGGCGATGGCCTCGCCGGTGGCGAACCGGGGGTCCTCGGCGAGGTCCGGCCGCCCCAGGCAGTGGCAGACGCCCGGCCAGAACCTCGTCGGCTGGAGCATGACGAAGGAGATGTAGCGGTCGTCGGCCGTCCGGTAGAGGCCGGAGAGCGGGTTGCGGGGCGAACCGTGGGCGCTGGGCCGTACGCCCTCCCAGGCCCGCTCCAGGTGCAGGGAGAGGCCGATGGCGTGGCCCAGCGCCCACAGGCCGCTGCCGAACAGGGAGACGTCCACCACCGCCGGCTCACCGGTGCGCTCGCGGCGGAGCAGCGCGGCGGCGATGCCGCCGGCCAGGTTGGTGCCGGAGATGGTGTCGCCGTAGGCCGGTCCGGGCGGGCTGATCAGGCCCTCGGTGCCGGGCGGGGTGATGCTGGCGGCGGTGCCTGCGCGGGCCCAGAAGGCGGTCATGTCGTAGCCGCCCCGGTCCGCCTCGGGGCCGCGCGGCCCGAGGGCGCTCCCCCGGGCGTACACGACTCGGGGGTTGACGGCACGGATGTCGCCGACGTCGATGCCGAGGCGGGCCCGGGAGGCTGGCAGGAAGCTGGTGAGGAACACGTCGGCGTCCTTGGCCAGTTCGTACAGCACCTCGCGTCCCTCGGGCCTGGCGATGTCGAGGCCGATGGACCGCTTGCCGCGGTTGGCATGCGCGACGTTGGGGTTGGGGTCGCCCTCGACCCGGAAGGTGCCGGTCTGGCGCAGTCCGCGCTGCGGGTCGCCGTTCACGGCGTGCTCGACCTTGACGACGTCCGCACCCCAGTCGGCGAGCACGGCTCCGGCCGAGGGCACGAAGCCGTACATCGCGACTTCGAGGACCCGGATGCCCTCCAGAGGCCTCATGTCTGCTCCAGGGGTACGACGACCCGCGCGAAGGACTTCTCCTCCAGGAACTCCTCGAATCCCGGACGCCCGCTCTCCCGGCCGACGCCGGACTGCTTGTAGCCGCCGAACGGCACGTCGGGCGCGAAGTAGTTGCCGCCGTTGATGGAGAAGGTGCCGGTGCGGATGCGCCGGGCGAGACGGATCGCGCGCTGCTCGTCGGCGCTGTGCACGGCGCCGGACAGGCCGTAGCGGGAGTTGTTGGCGATCCGGACCGCGTCCTCCTCGTCGTCGAAGGGGATCACGGCTAGGACGGGGCCGAAGACCTCCTCCTGGGCGATCTCGCTGTCCGGGTCGACGTCGGCCAGGAGGGTCGGTTCGTAGAAGTAGCCGGGCTCGATCCGGTTGCCGCCGCGGACAAGGGTCGCGCCCGCCGCCACGGCTCGGCGCACCAGGCCGTCGACCTTGTCGCGCTGCTGCTCGCTGATCAGCGGGCCCATGGTGGTCTTGGGGTCGGTCGGGTCGCCGACGTTCACGCGTGCCATGCCGGCGGCGACCAACTGCACGATCCGGTCGTGGTGTTCGCGCGGTACGAGCAGCCGGGAGGTGAGGGCGCAGCCCTGGCCGGAGTGGGAGCAGATGGTGAACGCGGCGAACATGCCCGCCTTCACGAAGTCGGCGTCATCCAGGATGATCATGGCTGACTTGCCGCCGAGTTCGAGGAAGACCCGCTTGACGGAGTCCGCGGCCGCGGCCATGATCCGGCTGCCGGTGGTGGTGGCCCCGGTGAAGGTGACCACGTCGACGTCGGGGTGGGTGGTGAGCAGTTCGCCGACCTCGGCGCGGGCGGAGCTGAGCACATTGATGACGCCGGGCGGTATGTCGGTGTGCTCGGCGATGAGTTCACCGAGCGCGAGGGTGGTGAGCGGGGTCTGCGGGGCGCCCTTGAGGACGACGGTGCAGCCCGCGGCGAGGGCGGGGGCGATCTTGGCGAGGGCGAGCTGGTTGGGGTAGTTGTACGGCAGGATCGCGGCGACGACGCCGGCCGCCTCCTTCTCGACCCAGCGGTGGTGGCGCTGGCCACGCGACTCGATCTCGCCGAGGTCCTCGGAGAACTCGTAGGTCTCCAGCAGGTCGGCGTAGAACCTGACTATGCCGATGGGCTCGTCGAGCTGCGGTCCGTGGGTGAGCTGGCGTGGGGCGCCGACCTCGGCGATGGTCAGTTCGCGCAGTTCCTCGCGGTGCTCGTCGAGGGCCTGGTGGAGCCGGCGCAGGCAGCGCAGTCGCAGGTCGCGGTCCGTGGACCAGTCGGTGGTGTCGAAGGCGCGGCGGGCGGCGGCCACGGCGGCTTCGGCGTTGGCGGTCGTGGCGTCGGGGGCGTGGCCGAGGAGTTCACCGGTGGCGGGGTTGTAGGTGGGGAACGTGGTGTCGGCGGTGACGAGTTTGCCGTCGATCAGCTGGGACCTGCCGGCAGGCGCGCTCACAGCCGCACCAGCGATCCGCCGTCCACGGCGAGGATCTGGCCGGTGACCCAGGCCGCGTCGTCGGAGAGCAGGAACAGCAGCGCGCCCGCCTGGTCCGCCGGGGACCCCATGCGCTTGAGGGGGAAGGACTGCACCATGGCCGTGCGGTGCGCCTCCGGGATGATGCTGCGGGTCGCCTCGGTGTCCGTCGGCCCGGGCGCGATGGCGTTGACGCGGATGCCGCGCGGGCCGAGTTCGGAGGCCAACGAGACGGTGAGGTGGTTGACGCCGGCCTTGGCGAGCCCGTAGAAGCCGGTGGCCTGCCAGGCCGCGGTGGACGACTGGTTGACGATCGCCGCGCCCTCCTTCAGGTGCGGCAGCACGGCGCGGGTGACGTGCAGCGCGCCGAGCAGGTTCACCTTGAGGAACCGGTCCAGGTAGTCGTAGTCGACGGTGACGACGCCCTCGCGGCGCATCCCGTGGAAGATCGCCGCGTTGTTGACGAGGTGGTCGATCCTGCCGTACTCGCCCATCACGGTGGCGGCGAGCTGCTCGGCGGAGGAGGGGTCGGCCACATCGACCGCGACGAAGAGCGCGTCGCCGATGTCCATGGCGACGCGCTTGCCCTGCTCCTCGTTCAGATCCGCCACCACGACCCGCGCGCCCTCGGCGGCCAGTGCCCTGGCGTATCCCTCACCGATGCCCTGGCCGGCACCGGTGACGATCACCACCTTGTTCTGCAAGCGCATCCCAGCCTCCTTGCTCGGTTGGGCTGGAAACTACATTCTCACTTTGAGCGAATCAAGGACTCGAACACGAGAATCTCATGCTCTTCACTTCCCGCTCCACCATTTGGAGAATATGGTTCTCGCAAACGAAAGGGGAGTTTTCATGATCGACTCGAAGGCCGTACGCCCCTCGCTCGGCGTGGAGTTCACGGGCGTCGCGGACCCGCTCGACGACACCTTCGTGCATCGCTGCGTCGAGGCGCTCAAGTGGCGCGGTGTGCTGGTCGTACGCGGGCTGCACCTCGACGACGAGCAGCAGCTGGCGTTCAGCCGCCGGCTCGGCGAGGTGGTCGCGCTGCGCGGTCAGGAGATCTTCCCCATCTCGATCAACCCGGAGAAGAGCGCGAGCGCCAAGTACCTCAAGGGCGCCTTCTTCTGGCACCTCGACGGCACCAGCGACGACGTACCGGTCAAGGCGACCACGCTCACCGCCCGGCACGTGGCCACGGTGGGCGGCGGCACGGACTTCGCCAGCACCTACGCCGCGTACGAGAACCTGCCGGTCAAGGACCGCGAACGCTACGAGAGCCTGCGGGTGGTGCACACCTTCGAGGCGGCGCAACGGCTGGTGACCCCGGACCCCACCCCGGAGGAGCTGGCCGGCTGGCGCACCCAGCCTGCCCACGAGATGTCCCTGGTGTGGCGGCGCCGGGACGGCCGCCGCTCCCTCGTCGCCGGTGCCACCGCCGACCACGTCGTCGGAATGGACCCCAAGGAGAGCCGCGCCCTCCTCGACGCCCTGCTCGACTGGTCCACCCAGGAGCGGTTCCGCTACACCCACGACTGGGAGGTCGGCGACCTGGTCGTGTGGGACAACACCGGGATCCTGCACCGGGCGCTGCCGTACGACGAGAGCTCCGAGCGGCTGCTGCACCGGACCACGGTCGTCGGCGACGAGGCGTTCGCATGAGCGGGGCGGCGGAAGCGGCCCGCACGGCGGTCGTCACCGGCGGCGCCTCCGGCATCGGTCAGGCCATCGTCCGCCGTCTCACCGCCGACGGGCTGAAGGTCGCCGTACTGGACCTCACCCCCGGCACCGACGACTGTGCGTTCACCGTCGACGTCACCGACCGGGCCCAGGTCGACAAGGCGATGGACGCGGTGCGCGAGCGTCTCGGCCCCGTCTCGGTTCTGGTCAACGCGGCGGGCAAGGACGGCTTCACGCGCTTCGGCGACCTGTCCTTCGCCGACTGGCAGCGTGTCGTCGACATCAATCTCAACGGCGTCTTCCACTGCGTGCAGTCGGCACTGCCGGACATGTGGGAGGGGCGCTGGGGCCGGATCGTGAACATCTCCTCCTCCAGCACCCACTCGGGGCAGCCGTTCATGGCGCACTACGTCGCCGCCAAGTCCGCGGTGAACGGGCTGACCAAGTCCCTCGCACTGGAGCTGGGCCCGCGGGGCATCACCGTCAACGCGATCCCGCCCGGCTTCGTGGACACCCCGATGCTGCGCACCGCGGAGCGCGAACAGCGCCTCGGCGGCACCGTCGAGGACCACATCGCGCGCACCCCCGTCCGCCGCGTGGGCCGCCCCGAGGACATCGCCGCGACCTGTTCCTTCCTGGTCAGCGAGGAGGCCGGCTACATCACCGGCCAGATCATCGGCGTGAACGGGGGCCGCAACACGTGACGAGGCTGCCGCCGATACCGTACGAGGACTGGGACGCCGAGGCCCTGCGGCCGCTCACGGGCGGCCGTACCGTCCCGCCGTCCAACGCGCTCGGCCTCCTGCTGAACCATCCGCGCCTGGCCAAGGCCTTCCTGACGTTCAGCACCCAACTCGTCTACCGCGGCACATTGCCGGCCCGGATGCGCGAGCTGGCGGTCCTCCGGGTCGCCTGGCGCAACCGCTGCCGGTACGAGTGGGCGCATCACGTGCTGCTGGCCCGGGAGGCCGGTGTCACGGACGAGGAGATCGAAGGAGCACGCCAGGGCGTGGAGACCCTGGTGAACCGGGCGGTGGACGAACTCGACACCACCTCCTCGCTCTCGGACGCGCTGTACGCGGAACTGGCGAAGGAACTGGACGAGCCGCAGCTGATGGAGTTCGTGTTCGTCGTCGGCGCGTACCGCCTGCAGGCCATGGCGTACAACACCTTCGGTGTGGAGCCGGATGCGGGTATGGACGACGGAGGGATGGCGGGCGAGGGGTGAGGCCACATCGTCCCCGACCTCCCCGGTATCCGGAGCGGCCCCTACGGGTCGTCCAGTGGGCCACCGGAAACATCGGTACGCGCTCCCTCCGTGCCGTTGTCGACCATCCGCGCATGGCTCTGGCCGGTGTGTACGTCACGGGTCAGGAGAAGGCCGGGCGGGACGCCGGCGAGCTGTGCGGAGGTGGTCCGACCGGGGTCGTAACCACCTGCGACCCCGACGAGATATTCGCACTGGGCGCCGACTGCGTGCTGTACATGCCCCGCGCGACCGACCACGACGAGTTGTACGCCCTGCTGGCGTCCGGTGCGAACGTGGTGACCACGGCGGGCGGTTTCCACCACCCGCCCGGCCTGGATCCCGCGCTGCGGCTCCGGGTCGAGGAGGCCTGCGAGCGAGGCGGCACGTCGCTGTACGCCACGGGGAGCAGTCCGGGTTTCATCACCGAGGCCGTACCGCTCGTCCTGGCCTCCGTGCAGCGGAGTCTTGAGAAGCTGACCGTCCACGAGTACGCCGATCTGTCGCGCCGGAACTCACCTGGGCTGCTCTTCGACGTGATGGGCTTCGGGGCGGCTGCGGACGGTGCGTTCGACGAAGGCCGCCTGGCACACGTCCGGTCGGGTTTCGGGCCGTCCCTGCGGCTGGTGGCCGACGCCCTGGGCCTGCCCCTCGAATCCGTCGAGGCCCGGGGCCGGATCGCCACCGCCTCCCGCACGACCGCCATCGCCGCCGGAGTCCTTCGCGCGGGGACGGTGGCCGCGCAGCGGATCACACTGTCCGGCCGGCACGGCGGACGTACGCTGCTGGAGTTCGACGCGACCTGGTACTGCACCACGGAACTGGACGCGGACTGGGACCTGCGCCCCACCGGCTGGCATCTGACGGTCGACGGCGACACGCCCCTGGACGTCGACATGCGGTTCCCGGTACCGCTGGAGCGGCTGGCCGCCGTCTCCCCCGGATACACCGCACATCGGGCGGTCAACGCCGTCCCCGCCGTGTGTGCGGCCGCGCCCGGCATCCGTACGACCGTGGACCTCCCCCTGTTCACCGCGGACCTCGGCTGAGGCCGGGACGGTCCGCCGAGGCCGGGACGGTCGGCTCAGGTCCGGGACGGGAGAGGGCCCGGCCCCCTCCCCCGTTCAGCCCTGCTTCAGGCGGCTCTTCATCTCGTCCAGCCGGGTCAGGATCGGATAGCCGTCCACGCTCAGGGCGTTGCCGTGCCCGGTCTGGTGGATGTCGAAGACGGACTGGAGGGCGGCGTAGAAGCCCTGGACGTCGAGTGTCTGGTTGACGGCGCGCTTGGCCTGGCGCAGGCCGAACGACGGCATCCGCGCTATCCGCTGGGCCAACTCGTCCGTCGCCGGGCCGAGTTCGGCCAATGGCACGACCCTGTTGACCATGCCGACCTGTTCGGCCTCGTGCGCGGTCAGGGGGCGGCCGGTGAAGAGGATCTCCTTGGCCTTCCTGGGCCCCAGCTCCCAGGTGTGGCCGTGGTACTCGACCCCGCCGATGCCCATGTGGACCACCGGGTCGGAGAACTCCGCGTTCTCCGCGGCCACGATCAGGTCGCACGGCCAGCACAGCATCAGCCCGGCCGCGATGCACTTGCCCTGGACAGCCGCGATGGTGGGCTTCGGGATGTTGCGCCACTTCAGCGAGTATTCGAGGTACCGGCGCGTCTCGGCGGCGTAGATCCACTCCAGGGTGATCTCGCCGGGTCCCGGCCAGCGGTCCTTCAGGTCGTGGCCCGCGGAGAAGTGCCGGCCGTTCGCCCTGAGCACGACCACCTTCACCGCCTCCTCCCGGGCCGCGCGTGTCCAGGCGGCGTCGAGGTCGTCGAGGAGGGCCATGGTCTGGGCGTTGGCGGCCTCCGGCCGGTTGAGGGTGATCGTCGCGACGCCGTCCTCGACGTCGTACAGGATCTGGTCCATGACTGGGGTCCTCTGTCCGTCCTCTAACGCGGCAGGCCGAGGATGCGCTCGGCGACGATGTTGCGCTGGATCTCGCTGGTGCCGCCCGCGATGGTGCCGGCGAAACTGCGCGCGTACCGCTCGAACCAGCTGGAGATGAACGCCTCGTTGTTCATGTGGTGGTACGGCCCGGTGCGGGCGGGATGCCGCAGGGCGTCGGCGCCGTGGGCCTCCAGGGCGTACAGGGAGGCGGACTGGACGGCCTCGGAGCCGAGCAGCTTGAGGACGGACAGCTCGGCGGGGTCGCGGTCCGGACCGAGTTGCCGGTAGCCGAGCAGCCGTAGCGCCTGGAGGTCCATGAGAAGGGTGGCATACCACTCCTCACCCGCTCCGACGTCGGCCGCGTCCTGCACCAGGTCCTCCAGGCGTTCGGCGAACGACAGCCACAGCAGGGTGCGTTCGTGCCCCAGGGAGCCGTTGGCCACCCGCCAGCCCTCGTGGAGCGGTCCGACGAGGTTCTCGCGCGGTACTCGGACGTCCGTGAAGAACACCTCGTTGAAGTCGAGATCGTCCTCGGCTGCGATCGAGCCGAAGGGACGCCGTACGACGCCTTCGGTGGCCGTGGGGATCAGCAGCGCGCTGATCCCCTTGTGCTTGGGCGCGTCGGGGTCCGTGCGCACGAAGGCGAGCAGGACGTCGGCGTCGTGGGCGCCGGAGGTCCAGATCTTCTGCCCGTCGACGGTGAAGGCGTCACCGTCGAGCACCGCCCGGGTGCGCAGGGAGGCCAGGTCGGAGCCGGCCTCGGGCTCGCTCATCCCGAGCGCCGCGGTGATCTCGGCGCGCAGGATCGGCACGGCCCAGCGGCGCTTCTGCTCCGCGGTGCCGAAGGTGATCAGGGACGCGGCGATGATGCCGAGGCCCTGCGGGTTGAAGCTGTGGTAGATCCGGCGGTGCGCCAACTCTTCCAGATGCGCCAGCTGTTGCGGCAGCGTGGCGTCACGCCCTCCGAACTCCGCCGGCTGGCCGGGCAGCAGCCAGCCCTCGTCGAACAGGGTGCGCTGCCAGCGGCGCGCCCAGTCGGGGACGTGGGCGCTGGAGCGGGAGCGGTCCCGCGCCTCGGCCTCGGCGGGCAGGCGGGCGTCGAGGAAGGCGGCGAACTCGGCTCGGAACGCGGTCACTTCGGGATCGTCGGCGAGTCTCATGAGGCCAGCAGAGCCTTCCTGTGCGCGGATGCGGTGCCGAGGAGCAGGTCGCAGGCCTGGGCTCGCTTCAGGTGGTACTGGAGTTCGTTCTCCCAGGTGAAGCCCATGGCTCCGAAGAGCTGCAGCCCGTGCCGGAAGACCATCCGCTGGCATTCCCCCGCCGCGGCCTTGGCCATGTGGGCGGCCCGGGTGCGCCGGGGGTCGTCCTCCGCGATGGTCAGGGCGGCGAAGTGGGTGAGGGCGCGGGCGCGTTCGATCGCCACGTGCATGTCGGCGGCCTTGTGCTTGACGGCCTGGAAGGAGCCGATCGGGCGGCCGAACTGCACCCGCCGCTTCACGTGCTCCAGGCTCAGGTCGAGGATCCGGCGGCAGGCGCCGACCGCGGTGGCCGCCAGGCCGGCCAGCGCCAGGTCGGGCACGCCCTCGGTGAGGGCCCCGGCTTCGCCGAGGGCGCCTGCCTTGGTGAGGGCGCCTGCCTCGACCTCGGCCACGTGCAGGTTCGGGTCGAGCACGAGCACCCGGCGCGCCGCCAGTTCGGCGCCGGGTACGACGACCACGCCGTCCGACGTGAGCAGCGCGACCTCGTCGGCGCGGTCGGCGTCCAGGACGTAGCGGCCGGCGCCGTCGAAGACCGCGGTGCCGCTGCCGTCGGGGAGGCGACCGGTCAGCGGGGCGAACCAAGTAGCCGTGGCGAGAAACGGCGTCGGGTCTGCCGCGTAGCCCAACTCCTCAAGGATCAGGACGAGTTCGAGCGGGGGCGCCTCCAGCCAGCCGAGCCGGCGGTAGGTGCTCCACTGCTGGTCCTCGGGTCGGCCGCGCACCTTGGCAACCGTCTCACGCACCGTGCGCCGCAGCAGTTGCTGGTCCTCGTCGAGTTCAAACTCCACGCCCGCCTCCGCCCTGTCCGTACCCGGTGGCCGCACGTCGAGCGTGAGCCCGGATCGGCGAGAATAGCATTCTCTTTCAGTGAAAGTAATACTCTTGTTTCCTATGGAGTGCGATTCGGTAGGGGGAGTGCCCCTCCTTTTCACATACGTGGAGTACCGTTCTGCTCATGAGTGCCGTCCCCGCAGAACCGGTCGAGACCCCCGAGCCCGCCTGGCGGCAGCGCGCCGTCGAGCGGTCCACCCGGGCCGCGAAGCTGCGCGCCGAGCAGCGCGTCCAGCGGTTCCTCGACGCCGCCCAGGAGCTGATCGCCGACAAAGGCACCACCGACTTCACCGTGCAGGAGGTCGTGGAGCGCTCCCGGCAGTCGTTGCGCAGCTTCTACCAGCACTTCGACGGCAAGCACGAGCTGCTGCTCGCGCTCTTCGAGGACGCGCTGTCGAAGTCGGCCGCCGAGATCCGGGAGCGGGCCGCCGCGGGGCGGGACCCGCTGGAGCGGCTGAAGATCGCGGTCGATCTGCTGTACGCCTCCTCCACACCGCGTGCCGGTCAGCAGTCCCCGCTCTTCACCGACTTCGCGATCCAGCTGCTGGTCACCCACCCGGACCAGGTGGCCACCGCCCACCTGCCGCTGCTCGCCTACTTCACGGAGCTGGTGGAGGAGGCCGTCGAGGCCGGTCAGGCCGTGGCCGCGAAGCCGCGGCGCATCGCGTCCCTGATCATGCAGACGGCGATGTTCACGGCACAGGCTCCCGCGGCACCGGTCGGTGCCCACCCCTCCCCCATCACCGCCGAGGAGGTCTGGGCGTTCTGCCTGGGCGGGCTCAGGGGGCCCGGCGGCCCGCAGACTCCGGTCGCCACCACGGCGATCGAGGACGCGCCGACCACGACGCGCAAGGCGGCCCCGGCGAAGAAGGCCGCCGCGGCGGCGCCGACGAAGCGGGCGACCGCCACGAAGAGGGCCGCTCCGGCGAAGAAGGCGACCGCCACCAAGGCCGCCACCACGAAGGCCGCCCGCCCCCAGGCGTGACATTCCCGGCCCAGGGCCTCCGCGGGATCGTACGCGGGGGCCCTTCGCCGTGCCGCGGGTGAGAACCTGTGCCGCAGGCGAGAACCTCGCTCCGCCCCCTTCCGGCAACCCTCGCGCCCTGTCGGCAGCCCTCGCGCCCCTCCGGCCACCCGTCGAATCTCTCCGTCAGCCTCCCCCGGCCACCCCGGCAAAGCCGGACCTTGAAGCCGCGGTCCCTTGACGAAGCGTTTCGGTCTGACCTTTGATATGTTTCGCCATCAGCCGCCGGCAGAGGGGTTCCCCGCCGTGGACTTTGAGCTGACCGAGGACCAGGAGACGATCCGCAAGGCCGTGAACGGTCTCCTGCGCGATTTCGACGACCGGTACTGGATGGAGAAGGACCGCGATCACGTCTTCCCCCAGGAGTTCTACGACACCGTCGCAGGCGGCGGCTGGCTGGGCCTCACGATTCCGGAGGCGTACGGAGGCCATGGCCTCGGCATCACCGAGGCGACCCTGCTGCTGGAGGAGGTCGCCCGCTGCGGCGGGATGAACGCGGCCAGCGCCATCCACATGTCGGTCTTCGGCATGCACCCCGTCGTCGTGCACGGCTCCGAGGAGCTCAAGCGGCGCACCCTGCCCCGGATCGCGGACGGCGACCTGCACGTCTGCTTCGGGGTCACGGAACCGGGCGCGGGCCTGGACACGTCCCGCATCACGACGTACGCCCGCCGGGACGGTGGCCACTATGTCGTCAGCGGCCGCAAGGTATGGATCTCCAAGGCGATGGAGTCCGAGAAGATCCTGCTGCTGACGCGGACATCGAAGCTCGACGAGGTGGAGAAGCCGACCGACGGCATGACGCTGTTCCTGACCGACCTCGACCGCGCCCGGGTCGACATCCGCCCGATCCCGAAGATGGGCCGCAACGCAGTCACGTCGAACGAGCTGTTCATCGACGAACTGCGGGTACCGGTCGAGGACCGGGTCGGCGAGGAGGGCCAGGGCTTCCGCCACCTCCTCGACGGCCTGAACCCCGAGCGGATGCTGATCGCCGCCGAGGCGCTCGGCATCGGCCGGGTGGCCCTGGACCGGGCGGTGCGGTACGGGAAAGAGCGGGAGGTCTTCGGCAGGCCGATCGGCATGAACCAGGGGATCCAGTTCCCGCTCGCCGACTCCCTCGCCCGGCTCGACGCGGCCGAGCTGGTGCTGCGCAAGGCGACCTGGCTCTATGACCGGGGCAGGTCGTGCGGGCGTGAGGCGAACACCGCCAAGTACCTGTGCGCGGACGCCGGGTTCACCGCCGCCGACCGGGCGCTGCAGACCCACGGCGGCATGGGCTACTCCGAGGAGTACCCGGTCGCGCGCTACTTCCGCGAGGCACGGCTGATGCGGATAGCGCCCGTCAGCCAGGAGATGGTCCTGAACTATCTGGGCTCGCACACGCTGGGCCTGCCCAGGAGCTACTGAGGAGCTGGGGATGACCGACCGTACGGATCTGTTCGACCTCACGGGGCGCTCGGCGCTGGTGACCGGTGCCGCGGGCGGTATCGGCTCGGCGGTGGCCGAGGCGCTCGCCCGGGCCGGGGCGGCGGTGCTCGTGACCGACGTCGACGAGACGGCCGCGGCGGCCGTCGCCGGGAAGATCTCCGCCGCCGGATGGACCGCCGACAGCACCGCGCTCGACGTGACCGACCGGGCGAGCGCCGACGCCGCGGTGTCCCGGGCGGCCGCACTCGCCGATGGCACCCTGCACATCCTGGTCAACAACGCCGGGGTCACCGCACCGGCCATGTTCGCCAAGCTGGAGGCGGACGCCTTCCGGCGGCTGCTGGACATCCACGTACTGGGCAGCTTCCACTGCGCCCAGGCCGCACTGCCCCGCCTGCCGGAGGACGGGCGCGGGCGCATCATCAACGTCACCTCGTCAGCCGGGATCGTCGGCACGCTCGGACAGGTCAACTACTCCGCCGCCAAGGCCGGCATCATCGGCCTCACCAAGTCGCTGGCGCGCGAACTCGCCCGCAGGCGCATCCTGGTGAACGCCCTCGCCCCGCTGGCCGCGACCCCGATGACGGAGACCATCCGGACGAACGAGAAGTTCGCCGCCCAGATGCTGGCCCGGATCCCGCTCGGGCGGTGGGCGGAGCCCGAGGAGGTCGCGGGGGCGTTCGTCTTCCTCGCCTCCGACGCGGCCTCCTTCATCACCGGTCAGGTGCTGCCGGTCGACGGGGGCATGGTCATGTGACAGCGCCGGACGTCCTGTGTTGAATGGTTCAGCCGAAACGGACGTACGACGAGAGGCCTGATCCCGTGCCCAGCGCCGAGCCCTCCGCCCACACCCCGCGCTTCGACACGCTGACCGTGCCGAAGGCGTCGGACGTGCTGGCTGCGGAGGTCCGCGAGCGGATCCTGTCCGGGGAGATCGGCGAGGGCACGGCCCTGCCGCCGGAGCGCCAGCTCGTCGAGCAGACCGGGCTGAGCCGGGCCACCGTGCGTGAGGCGCTGCGGATCCTGGAGGTCGAGCGGCTCCTGGAGATCAGGCCGGGGCGCGGCGGCGGCGCCTTCGTGCACCGGCCCGGGCGGGAGTCCCTGGCGAACACCGTGCGGTTGGTGATCCGCGGCCAGCAGATCCGGCTGGAGGCGCTGCACGAGACCCGGGAGGCGATCGAGCCGACCTGCGCCGCGCTGGCCGCGAGACGGCGCACCGACCGGGACCTGGCCGAAATGGACGCCGCGAACGCCGAGTTGAAGGAGGCCGGGGACGACGTCCAGCGGTTCCTGCGGGCGAACGTGCGCTGGCACAACGCGGTGGCGCGGGCGGGCGACAACGAGTTGCTCATCGGGTTCATGAGCGCGCTCTCGCAGTCGATCCACGCGGCCACGAACCTGCGGCAGTTCACGGGAGCGGACATCCGCGAGGTCACCGCGCGGGCGCACGCCCGGATCACCGACGCGATCCGGGCCGGTGACGAGGCGGCGGCGATGCGGCGGATGTCCCGGCACGTGTGCGGTTTCGCGCGTGCGGCGGCGGAGGTGGACGTGCGCGAGCGCGTTGAGCTGACCGACCCCGAAGGCTGACAGCCGGCGCACGAGACGCCGGGGTACGAGATGTCGGGGTACGAGATGTCGGGTACGACCGGAGTTTGCGAGAATCTCATTCTCGTATTCGCGCAACACCATTGACAGTTACGGCCTGACCTTTAATAGCATCGCTGGCATGAGCGAGGTGAGTCCCGTACTGACCGTGGTCGCCGACGGCGACGTCCGCATCGTCACCCTGAACCGTCCGGAACGTCTCAACGGCGTGTCCGCGGAGCTCCACCGCAGGTTGTCCGAGGTGTGGCGCGAGTTGGCGGACGACACCAAGGCCCGGGCGGTCGTCCTCACCGGCGCCGGCCGGGCGTTCAGCGCCGGCGGCGACTTCGATCATCTGCGCCGCCACCATGACGATCCGGAACTGCGCGAGCGATCGATCCGGCTCGACCGGACCATCCAGACGGAGATGATCCGTTTCCCGCTGCCCGTCATCGCAGCCGTCAACGGCCCTGCGGTGGGGCTTGGTTGCTCCCTGGCCCTCGGCTGCGACCTGGTACTGATGGCCGAGGACGCCTACCTCGCCGACCCGCATGTCTCGGTCGGTCTGGTGGCGGGCGACGGCGGGGTCACCCTGTGGCCGCTGCTGACGAGCCTGCTCCGGGTGAAGGAGTACCTGTTCACCGGGGACCGCATCCCGGCCGCCACCGCGGCCGGGCTCGGCCTCGCCAACCGGGTCGTGCCCGCCGCGGATCTGATGCCCGAGGCTCTGGCGCTGGCGCACAGGCTCGCCGCGCAGCCCGCGGAGGCGCTGCGCGCGACGAAGGCGGCGCTGGCCGCGGTGGTCGAGCAGGTCTCCCGCGGCGGCATGGAGGCGGCACTCCTGGCGGAGCGGTCCACGATGACCAGCCCCGACCACATCCGCATCGTCGGCGAGCTCGCCGCCCGGGCCCACCGCCGCCCGGCCGCCCCCGGGGAGGGCTGAGCGTGCAGCCCGAGGAGTTCACGCTGGTCCGTGACCTGCTCCGGACGTTCGCGACCCAGCACGCCATCGGCTCGGCCGACGACGTCAAGCCCCAGTCCCGAGCTGCGGCTCAGGAGGCGCTGGACGGGCTGGGGCTCGTCGAACTGCGCGGTACCGCCCGGCCCGCCGCCACCGTCCAGGAGTGCGCCCTGCTCGCCGAGGAGCACGGCCGGCTGCCGCTGACCACCTCGCTGCTGGGCACCGTCCTGCTGGCTCCGGAGCTGCTGCGCCTCCTCCGCGCGGACGAGCACGACGCGCGGTTCACGGTGGCCCTCGCCTCCGACCTGCGTCTCCCCGGCCCCGGCTCACAAGATCTCCGCGCCTGGGACTGCGACGGAGCCGATGCGGCGCTGTACGCCGACACCGAGGGGACCGTGACCCGCGCCCGGCTCGGGCCGCAGGCACCGACCGCCGACCTGCTGCGCAGCGTGCGGCAGGCCTCCGCTGTGGGCGAGCCCCTGGGACGGCTCGCACCGGAGGACCGACCGCGCTGGCAGGCGTACGCGCTGGTGGTCGTGGCGAGCGAACTCGTCGGCGCCGCTGCCTCGTTCGTCGAGCAGAGCGTGGCGTACGCCCGCGAGCGCCGGCAGTACGGGAGACGGATCGGCTCCTTCCAGGCCGTCCAGCATCTGCTCGCCGACGCGACCGTCCTGGTGGAGGCCGGCACCAGCGCCACCCGGTACGCCGCCTGGTGCCTGGACCACGAGCCGCCGGACCGGGCGCTCGCGGCGGCCCGCGCGGCCAAGGCGGAGGTGAACACCTCGGCCGTGGAGGCGGTGTACGCGGGGATGCAGGTGTTCGGCGGGATCGCCCAGACCTGGGAGCACGCCGCCCACCTGTACCTGCGCAAGGTGCTCGTCGGCGCCACCGTGCTGGCCACCACGGCCGACCTGCTGCCCGCCCTGGCCGCACCGGAGGCGACCCGATGACCGACGGCCCCCTCGACTTCGGCGACCCGGCGGACCTGGAGCGGCTGCGGCGGGACTTCCGCGCCTGGCTGGCCGATCACCCGCTGCCGGAGCGGCGGCCGGACGAACCGGTCCCCGCCTTCCTGCACCGCTGGCACCGCATCCTGCACTCCGGCGGCTGGGTCGGCCTCGACGTGCCGCGGGAGTACGGCGGCCGCGGCCTGACGCCGCTCCACCAGGTGGCCGTCAGTGACGAGTTGGGGGCGCGCGGCGCCCCCGGCGTGCCCCGGATCGGCTATCTCGCCCACGCTCTCCTGGAGTTCGGCGACGAGGAGCAGCGCCGACGCCTGCTGCCCCGGATGCTCTCGGGCGACGACGTCTGGTGCCAGGGCTTCAGCGAGCCGGGCGCGGGCTCGGACCTGGCCGGCATGAGCACCCGCGCCGAACGGCAGCCGGACGGCGGCTATCTCGTCAACGGGCAGAAACTGTGGACGAGTTACGCCCAGTACTCCGGCCTCTGCCTGCTCCTGGCCCGCACCGGCCGCACCGCTCCCGCACACACCTCTATCTCGGCGTTCGCCCTGCCGCTGGACCGGCCCGGTGTAACCGTGCGCCCGCTGCGCGCGGCCAACGGCGACGAGGAGTTCTGCGAGCTGTTCCTCGACGACGTCCGCGTCAAGGAGGCCGAGCGGGTCGGCGCCGAGGGCGACGGCTGGCCACTGGCGATGACGACGGTGTCGTACGAGCGCAACGCCCTCGACACCGGGCACCTGTCGAAGTACGGGCTGCTCGTCGACCGTCTGCGCCGCACCGCGCTCGACCGGCGCGGGAGCCTGCCGGACGGGCTGCTCGCGCGGATCGGGCAGTGCGTGGTCGACTACCGGGTCCTCGTCGCCCACGCCCGGCGCCGGACCGCGCAGCGGCTCGCCGGTCAGGTCGCCGGACCGGACTCGTCCGTCGACAAACTGCTGATGACCCGCGCCGAGCAACGCCTCTACGAGACCGCCCTGTTGGTGTTCCCCGAGGAGCTGCACGCGGAGGGCGGCGAGGTTTTCGGGGACTACCTCTACTCCCGGGCCGCGTCGGTCTACGGCGGAACGTCCCAGATCCAGCGCAACATCATCGCCAAGCGGCTGCTGCGCCTGCCGGCCGACGACCGTGCCTGAACAACGGAGCCACCGATGCGACACGACCAGGAGTTCCGCAGCATCCCGAACATGATCAGGATCGCCGCCCGGCGGTTCGGCGACGCCCCGGCCCTCGTCGACGGCGAAGGGCGTCTGACCTTCCGTGAGCTGGAGGAGCGGATGGTCCGGGCGGTGCGCGGGGCACTCGCGCTGGGCATCGGCCCCGGGGACCGGGTGGGCCTGTGCGCGCCGAACTCCACGGAGTGGATCGTCGCGGCCCTCGGCATCCAGGGCGCGGGTGGTGTGGTCGTCCCCCTCAACACCCGCTTCAAAGCCCAGGAGATCTCCTACATCCTGCGCAGGTCCGGTGCCAGAGCCCTCTTCGCGGCCGCCTCCTTCCTCGGCACCGACTACATCGGCGAGCTGCGACGGGCCGACCCCGGGCTGCCCGCCCTGGCCACCTCCGTGTCGCTGCTCGGCCCGCCTGTGGAGGCCACCCTGGGCTGGCAGGACTTCCTCGACGCGGGAGCGCGGACGGCGCCCTCTGCCGCGCACGCCTCGATCGACCGGATCGCCCCGGACGACCTGTCCGACGTGATGTTCACCTCCGGCACCACCGGCCACCCCAAGGGCGTGCAGCTGACCCACGGACAGTCACTGCGGGCGTACGGCTGGATGTCCACGGAGTACACCTTCGACGCCTCCGACACGTTCCTGGTCATCCCGCCGTTCTTCCACTGCTTCGGCTACAAGGCGGGGTGGCTGGCCTCCCTGATGCACGGGGTGACGGTGATCCCCATGGCCGTCTTCGACCCGGAACGGGCCCTACGGATCGTCGCCGACGAACGGGTCAGCATCCTCCTCGGCCCGCCCACCATCTTCCACGACCTCCTGAACCACCCCGACCGGTCCGCGTACGACCTGTCCTCGCTGCGGGTGTCCATGACGGGCGGCACGACGATCCCGGAGGCCCTGATCCGCGCCATGAAGAAGGAGCTGACCTTCGACATCGTGCTGAGCGCCTACGGGCTGACCGAGTCGAGCGCGCTGGTGACCAGCACCCGCGTCGGCGACCCGGAGGAGACGGTGGCCCGCACCACCGGCCGGGCCGTACCCGGCGTCGAGGTCCGCATCGCCGACGACAACGGTCGGGACGCCGCTCCGGGCGAGGACGGGGAGATCCTGGTGCGCGGCTACAACGTCACCCGCGGCTACTGGGACGACCCCGAGGCCACCGCCGCCGCGATCGACCCCGAAGGCTGGCTGCACACGGGGGACATCGGCCGCCTCGACCCGGACGGCAACCTGTCCGTCGTCGACCGCAAGAAGGAGATGTTCATCGTCGGCGGCTTCAACGCCTACCCCGCCGAGATCGAGAAACTGCTCCTGGGCTGCGCGGCGATCGCGCAGGTCGCGGTGGTCGGCGTCCCCGACGAGCGGCTCGGCGAGGTCGGCTGCGCGTTCGTCGTGCCGAAGCCGGGGGCGGACACGACCGAGCGCGAGATCATCGCCTGGGCCAGGGAGCACATGGCCAACTTCAAGGTCCCCCGCCGGGTCCGCTTCGTGGACGGGCTCCCGCGCAACGCGAGCCAGAAGATCCTCAAGCACGAACTGCGCGCCCGGCTCGGGGAGTTCTGAGGTGGGCGGACCGCTGACCGGCGTCACGGTCGTGACCCTGGAGCAGGCCGTCTCGGCCCCCATGTGCACGCGCACGCTCGGCGACTTCGGCGCCCGTGTCATCAAGGTCGAGAACCCGGAGGGCGGTGACTTCGCCCGCCACTACGACGACGTGGTGGGCGGGCTGGCGGCGCACTTCGTGTGGGCGAACCGGGGCAAGGAGTCGGTGGCCCTGAACCTCAAGTCGGAGGCCGGCCTCGCGGTCCTGCACCGACTGCTGGAGCGCGCCGACGTCCTGGTCTCCAACCTCACCCCCGGCACCACGGCCAGGCTCGGCCTCTCCCCCGCCGACCTGGGGGTACGGCACCCCGCACTGATCCCCGTGGAGATCGACGGGTACGGCCCCGGCGGCCCGCTCTCCCACAAGCGCGCCTACGACATGCTGGTCCAGGCGGAGTCGGGCGCCTGCTCGGTGACGGGCCGCCCCGGCGCCCCGGCGAAACCGGGGCCGCCCGTGGCGGACGTGTGCAGCGGGCTGTACGCGGCGCTGTCGGTCCTGGCGCTGCTGTACGGCACGGGCCGGGGCGGTCCGCCGTCGTCCGTGGCGGTGAGCATGTTCGACACCATGGCCGAGCTGATGGGGTATCCGCTCACCTACACCCTGCACTCGGGGATCGAGCAGCAGCCGCTCGGCATGAGCTCGCCCGCCGTCGCGCCCTACGGCGCCTACCTCACCGGCGACGGGCAGACCGTCGTCCTGGGCACCACCAACGACGCCGAATGGCAGCGGCTGGCCCGGGAGTTGCTGGGCCGGCCGGACCTGGCGGACGACGAGAGGTTCCGTACGAACGCCGGCCGGGTCGGGCACCGTGCCCCGCTGGACGAGGCGATCGGTGCCTGGTGCGCGCGGCACGACCTGGTGTACGTCCAGGACCGCGCGGACGCCGCCGGGATCGGCAACGCCCGCTACAACACGGCGAAGGACGTCCTCGCCCACGAACAGCTGACCGCCCGCGACCGGTGGCGGGAGATCGGCACACCGTCGGGCCCGGTGCCCGCGCTGCTGCCGCCGCCGGTGATCGCCGGGTACGACCCGCCGATGGGCGCCGTCCCCGCACTGGGCGAGCACACCGACGCCGTACTGGCCGAACTGGGTTTCGAGGCAACGGACGTCGTCGCGCTGCGCGAGCAGGGAGCGGTGCGGTGACCGTGCTCCTGACGAGCGACACCTCCGACGGCGTACGGACGCTGACGCTGAACCGGCCCCACCGCAGGAACGCCATCGACGCCGAGCTGTGGGAGGCGCTGGCGGCGGCCCTGCGGGAGGCCGGAGCCGACAGCTCCGTACGGGCTCTGGTCCTCACCGGAGCGGGCGGTGCCTTCTGCTCCGGTGCCGACATCTCCCGGCCGGTGACCGACCGGCATCCGCTGCACCGGATGCGGACGCTCAGTGAAGTGACGCTGCTGCTGCACGAGTTGCCGTTCCCGACCATCGCCAAGGTGACCGGTGTGGCGGTGGGCGCGGGCTGGAACCTGGCGCTCGGCTGCGACCTGGTGGTGGCCACGCCCGAGGCGCGGTTCTCGCAGATCTTCGCGCGGCGCGGTCTGGCGCTCGACTGCGGTGGCTCGTGGCTGCTGCCGAAGCTCGTCGGACTCCAGCAGGCCAAGCGGCTCGCCCTGCTGGCGGAGACGATCGACGCCGAGCAGGCGCGGGCGCTGAACCTGGTGACCTGGGTCGTGGCCGCCGACAGGGTGGACGCCTTCGTCGACGACCTGACGGCGCGCCTGGCGTCCGGCGCACCGGTCGCGCTCGCGCAGATCAAGGCGCTGCTCGACGAGGGCGCCGACCGCACCCTGCGGGACGCGCTGGCGAACGAGGCGCGGGCGCAGGCGGTCAACTTCGCCACCGCGGACGTGTGGGAGGCGTACACCGCGTTCGCCGACAGGCGAGAGCCGCTGTTCACCGGCCGCTGGGCGGTGCCGAGACGAACGGAGAAGGACACATGACGCGGGAAGCGGTGATCGCGGCGGCGGTCCGTACGGCCGTCGGCAGACGGAACGGCGGGCTGGCCGGCGTCCATCCGGCCGACCTGTCCGGGGCGGTGCTGACGGCGCTCGCCGAACGGTCCGGCGTCGATCCGGCGATGGTCGACGACGTGATCTGGGGGTGTGTGTCCCAGGTCGGCGACCAGTCGAGCAACATCGGCCGCTACGCGGTGCTGGCGGCCGGCTGGCCCGAGAGCATCCCGGGGACGACGGTCAACCGGGCGTGCGGGTCGAGTCAGCAGGCGTTGGAGTTCGCGGTCCAGGCGGTGCTCTCGGGGCAGCAGGACGTGGTCGTGGCGGGTGGCGTCGAGGTCATGAGCCGGGTGCCGCTGGGCTCGGCGAAGGCGGGCGGCATGCCGTACGGGCCCCAAGTCCTGGCCCGCTACCAGGACTTCTCCTTCAACCAGGGCATCTCCGCGGAGCTGATCGCGCAGAAGTGGGGTTTCACGCGGGAGCGGCTCGACGCGTACGCCGCGCTGTCGCACGAGCGGGCGGCGGCCGCGCAGGACGGCGGGGCCTTCGACGGGCAGATCGTGCCCGTGGCCGGGGTCACGGCGGACGAGGGCATCCGGCGCGGCACCAGCGTGGAGTCACTGGCGCGGCTCAAGCCCTCCTTCCAGGAGGACGGTGTCCTGCACGCCGGGAACGCCTCGCAGATCTCCGACGGCGCGGCGGCCCTGCTGATCACCACGCCGAAACGGGCGCGTGCGCTGGGCCTGACCCCGCTCGTGCGGTTCCGGGCGGGCGCGGTCGTCGGCTCCGACCCGGTGCTGATGCTGACCGGGCCCGTCCCGGCGACCGAGAAGGTGCTGCGGAAAGCCGGGGTGGCGTTGTCGGAGGTCGGGGTCTTCGAGGTGAACGAGGCCTTCGCACCCGTCCCGTTGGCCTGGCTCGCCGAGACCGGCGCCGACCCCGAGCGCCTCAACCCGCTCGGCGGGGCGATCGCCCTCGGCCATCCCCTCGGCGCGTCGGGTGCGGTCCTGATGACACGCATGATCCATCACATGCGCGCCCTCGGGATCCGCTACGGCCTGCAGACCATGTGCGAGGGCGGCGGCACGGCGAACGCCACCCTCGTCGAACTCGCGGAATGACAGGGGCGTTCGGCATGCGACGGGATGTCTTCACCGACGACCACGAGGCGTTCCGGGCACTGGTGCGGGAGGTCGTGGCGAAGGAGGTGGTGCCGCACTACGGCGAGTGGGAGAAGGCAGGAAGGATCCCACGCGACTTCTTCGGGACCCTCGGCTCGCTGGGCCTGCTGGGCATGGCGGTCCCGGAGCAGTACGGCGGCAGCGGGCTGCCCGACTACCGCTACAACGTCGTCCTCCAGGAGGAGGCGGCCCGCGCCCTGGTCACCCTGGGCACCGTGCGCACCCAACTCGACGTCGTGCTGCCCTACTTCCTCGCCTATGCGAACCAGGAGCAGCGGCGGCGCTGGTTCCCCGGGCTGGCGTCCGGGCGGCTGCTGACCGCGATCGCGATGACCGAACCGGGCACGGGCTCCGACCTCGCCGGCATCCGCACGACCGCCGTACGCGACGGCGACACCTACGTCCTCAACGGCGCCAAGACCTTCATCACCGGCGGGCTGCTGGCCGATCTGGTGATCGTGGTGGCGCGTACGGCGACCGACCCGGGCGACCGGCGAGCAGGGCTGACGCTGCTCGTCGTGGCGGACGGCATGCCCGGGTTCACCCGCGGCCGGGTGCTGGACAAGATGGGCATCAAGGTGCAGGACACGGTCGAGCTGGCCTTCGACGACGTACGGGTGCCGGTGACCGACCGGCTCGGCGAGGAGGGCGCGGCCTTCCGGTACCTGGGCCACAACCTCCCGCAGGAGCGGATGACGGTCGCGGTCGGCTCGGTGGCACAGGCCCGGGCGGCTCTGGACACGACGATCGCCTACGTCAAGGAACGCAAGGTGTTCGGCTCGCCGGTCGCCGCCTTCCAGAACACCAAGTTCGAACTGGCCGCCGTCGCCGCCGAGGTCGAGGCGGCGCAGGCTCTGCTGGACCGGGCCGTCCTGGACCTGGTCGACGGCCGGCTCTCCGGCGCCGACGCGGCGAAGGTCAAGCTGTTCTGCACCGAGATGCAGGCCCGGGCCGTGGACCGATGCCTTCAACTCTTCGGCGGATACGGCTACATGCTGGAGTATCCGATCGCCCGGCTGTACGCGGACGCCCGCATCACGCGGATCTACGCGGGGACGAGTGAGGTCATGAAGGTCATCATCGCCAAGTCACTGGGGTTGTGAGCCATGTCCGTGGAGGACTTCACCGGCCGGCCCGGGACCGCGTTCGTCGCGGGCGGCACCGGCGGCATCGGCACCGCGGTCGTACGGACGCTGGCGGAACACGGAAGCGACGTCACGTTCACCTACCGGGCCAGCCACGAGGCGGCGGGTGCCCTGGCGGACGAGGTCAAGGCGCTCGGCCGGCAAGTCCACTCGCTGCGGGTCGACCTGACCGACGAGGCGGCGACCGCGCGGGCCGTCACCGAGGCCGCCGAGACGTCCGGCGGCCTGCACACGCTCGTGTACGCCGCCGGACCCCACGTGCCCATGACCCATCTGAGCCAGGTCACGCCCGCCCGGTACCGCGCCCAACTGGAGTCCGACGCCGTGGCGTTCTTCAACCTCGTGCATCCGGCGCTGCCGTTGCTGCGGGCGAGCGGAGGCAGCATCGTCGCCGTCACCACCGTCGCCACCCGTCGCTACCCGGTCCGGGACGGGCTGTCCTCGGGGACGAAGGGCGCGGTCGAGGCCGTCGCCCGCGCCCTGGCCGCCGAGGAGGGCCGGTACGGGGTCCGGGTCAACTGCGTGGCTCCCGGCATGCTCGACGACGGCATCGCCGCCCGGCTGATCGACACCGGCGAACTCGACGCGGAAGCCCTCGCGATCACCCGGCGCAACATCCCCCTGCGCCGGTTCGGGCACGGTCAGGACATCGCGGAAGCGGTCTGTTTCCTCGCCTCGGACCGGGCCGCGTTCATCACCGGGCAGGCCCTGGCCGTGGACGGCGGCTACAGCGTCTGAGTGAGCGTGCTGCAAGGAGTGACCGCCCGGCCGCCGACGTAGGTGGCCCGGACGAGATCGGCGGACAGCGCGTCCAACGCCTCGTGCAGCGGCGCATCGAGCAGGCACAGGTCGGCCGGGCTCCCGACCCTCAACCGCCGTGGCCGGGCGGGCTGTTCGTGTGCACCGAGGAAGAGTCGCAGGGCAGCCCGCGCCGTAACCGCTTCGCCGTCCGCCCGTGCGACGGCCGCCCGCATCACCGCCCACGGGTCGGGGGTGCCGTACGGGGCGTCGGTTCCGGCGGCCAGCGGGATGCCGGCCTCGGCCAGGCTGCGGCAGCGGTAGAGGTGTGGCCGGTCGTCCGGGGGGACGTCGGTGGCGTACTCACGGCCTCGCTCGACGGGAAAGTGCGGCTGCGTCACCACGGTCACGTGGAGCCGCCGTAGCCACGGCAGGACGTCACCCGGGATCACCGCCCCGTGCTCGATGCGGTCTCCGTCGACCGGTCCGGCCTGCTCCAGGGCAAGCAAGGTCACGAGCAACTGCACACGGGTGACGCAGTGCACGGCGACCGGGCGGGGCCGCAGTCCGGCGATGGTGGCCGCGAGGCCGACGGGCGTGGGCAGACTCTGGTCGTCGAGCATGATCTTGACCGGTGCCGTCGTGTCCCCTCCCATGACGACCACCCGCTGCGGCAGCGCCGCAAGGGTCCGCCCGAGTCCGGGCGCCGGGCGCGGATCGGCGTTGGTGAACCCCGTGACGCCGCACCGTGCCGCCCGAAGTCCCAGTCCGGCGAGGTCCAGCCGGACCGGCGGAACCAGGCGGCGCAGCCGCTCGTCCGACCGCCACAGCCGGCCGTCACGGTCCTCGCCGTCGTCCAGGCCGGCCGACCGCAGCGCAACGCTGTTCAGGAACCACATGGCGCCGCTGCGGTGCTGTACCCGTACCGGCCGGTCGGGCACGATCGCGTCCAGCGCCCACCGGTCGAGTTCTCCGGCCACGCTCTCGTGGTAGCCGACGGCCCGCACCCATTCGCCCGGTGGACCCTCGCGCAGCGCCGCCGCGAGTCCGGCGCGTCCGCGTACGTCGCCGGGTCCGACCCGTACGGAGGCGGTCGCAGCCGCCAGCGCGGTGAGGTGGACGTGGTGGTCGTGCAGTCCGGGCAACAGCGCCCCGCCGCGCCCGTGCACGTCCGCCGGCCCTGCGAGGCGGGGGCCGATCTCCGCGATCCGGCCGTCGGCCCCGACCCGTACGTCCACCTGACCGTGTCCCTCGACCTCCACCGCCCTGATCAGCACCGCGTTCCCCGGCTCGCCGCAAGGGCACCCGCGCAGGCGGCCATGGACACGCATACCAGCTCGCCGCCGCCACGCTCCAGGGAACGCACGGCCGCATGAGCGGCGTACAGACCGGTGACCGGATCGGCGAGCGCGTCACCGAGGAACACCGGGGCCCCCGACTCGTCCAGGCCGGTCAGGCCGCCGGCCGCGGCCGCGTCGTCGCCGAAGGCGACACGGTCGTCGTCGCGCCCGTACCCGGTGATACCGACCCACACCCTGCCCGGGCGGGCGGCCAGGAACTCCTCGGCGCGTACGCCCAGTCGCCGCAGGGCCCGTGGGCGGGAGGCCTCGATGACCACGTCGGCCTCGGCGACCGCGGCGGCCAGGGCGCCGGACGCGAAGTCCAGCACCAGACTCTCGTGGCCGTCGTGCAGCCAGTCGTAGAAAGCGGGATGCCCCGAACGCGCCCCGTCCGGCCGTTCCGTGCTCTCCACCTTCACGACCCGTGCTCCGGCCAGCCCCAGCAGCCGGGCACAGAGCGGCCCGGCCCACAACGCGGACAGGTCGACGACGCGCAGCCCATCGAGGCGACGTGGAGAGCGCGCGCCGAGGCGTTCCACGCGTATGGGCCCGCGACCGCCCTTTGCCTCCGCGTGCACCGCCGCCGGGATGCCGAGCGACTGAGCAGCGCGGGCCGCTCGGGTGGCGGACGATCGCAGTACGGCGGTTCGCAGACCGGTGCCGGGCGCACTGCCGAGGAGCCCGAGCAGTGCGGGCAGGGAGGCCGCGTCGTCCGGCCGGGCCAGGTTGATCGCCACCCAACCGTCCTCCGCGGCCATGAGGTGGCAGGAGCCGCCCGCCGACACCTTCCCGGGCCGTCCGAACGAGGCCGACCGGGCGCGGCGGAACAGGACGTCAGGCAGATCGACCGGAACGCCCGTGAGCCGGGTGAAGTCGTCCACGACCTCGGACAGCGGGCCGAGGCAGGGTTCGACGTCGGCCGCCCATTGATCGAGAACTGGGTTCTCCATGAAGTGAACGCCCTTCTCCTTCAGGAGACGCCAGATTACACTTCCGGACCGTGGAGTCGCCCTTTTCCTGCGTCGACCTGGACCGCGCTCTGCCGTCACCGGCCGGGACGGACCACGTACGTGTCGCTGTCGCCGCCCGGCCGAGGGATACGACCGAGGACTTCGACATCCTGCTCACCGCTGCCCCTGATCCCCCGCGCCCGTGGGTGAGTTGCGCCGATCCGTACGCGACCGCACGGCTCCTGCACACCACCGTGACACGCCATCCGGCCGCCAGCGTGAGCCTCGTGCAGGTACTCCGGATGGGCCGCGCGCTCTCCGGGTCCGACCGTCTCGTCCTCGAATCCCTCGCCTACTCCACGCTCCAGGCGGGCCGGGACTTCCGCACCTGGCTGACCTCGGCCCGCCCCCGCGCCTCTCGCCCCGCCGCCGAGCCCGTTCGGGTGCACCGCGACGGTGCACGAATGACGCTCACCCTGGACCGGCCAGAGGTGCGCAACGCCTTCGACGCCGCCACACGGGACGCCCTGTGCGAGGCACTGGAGGTCGCCGTACTGGACGCGACGGTCACCCACGTCGACCTGTTCGGCAACGGGCCGGCCTTCTGCAGCGGCGGTGACCTCTCCGAGTTCGGCACATCGCGCGACCCCGCCGAAGCACACCTCGTACGCGTTCACCGCAGCCCCGCCGCACTGCTCCAGCGGTGCGCCCCCAAGGTGACAGCCCACGTGCACGGCCCCTGCGTCGGCGCGGGCATCGAACTGGCCGCTTTCGCGGGATCGATCACGGCCGCCGCCGGTACGACCTTCCGGCTTCCCGAGATCAGGATGGGGCTGATCCCCGGTGCCGGCGGCACCGTCAGCCTTCCCGCCCGCATCGGCCGCGAACGAGCCGCGTACCTGGCCCTGTCAGGAGCTGCGACAGACGTGGAGACGGCGCTGAGGTGGGGGCTGGTCGACGCGCTGACTCCCGGTCCGGCCGCCGAGTCCCCCGCAACTCCGTCGCAGACCGGCACCGCCGGATGAATACCCCCGCGCCCCTGCGACCGCCGTCGCCCACCGGGACGGCGCCGGGACCGGGTGGCCGCCCTGCACCTCACGAACGTCGCCCCGCAGCGTGCGCTCACTGCCGACCCGGCAAAGCTCGCGCCCGACGCCGCGGCCTACCTGGCCCGGTCGGCGCGATGGTTCCGGACCGACGGCGGGTACATCGCGGAGCAGTCGACGCGGCCGAACACCCTCGCCGTCTCCGACTTCCCGCGCGACATCGAACCGGAGCCGCGAAGCTACGACCGGGACGGTGGACGCGGAAACCGAGTCGGTCAGCCGGCCGCGCACCAGCCCGACAGGCAACGGCACTGTGTCTGCGTGAACAGCGCCCAGCGGAGGGCGTCCAGACGGCGGTTCATGCCGGCGGAGTTGTCCACGGCGGAGTCCTGCCATTCCGCGGAGAACCCTTCGCCCCGCAGGACCGCACCCGTGGACGCCGGGTCGGGCCGGCCCGAGGACGACCGGATACAGTGCACAGGACGGCAGCCTGGTGAGAGAGGGGAAGCGTGACCGACACCAGCAACACCCGACCCGCCGACAGCGAAGTGCAAGCTCCGCGGCAGAGCCCGCTGCACCGCCTGATGCGCTACATCCCCCTGATCGCCCCCGTCCTGCTGTGGGCCGTGCCCTGCTGGGTGCTCCTGTACACCGGCCAGCACTGGCCGCGGCCCGTCACGCCGGTCGGCACCGCCCTGTTCGTCCTCGGCCTCGTCGGTATGCCGCTCGCGATGGTCCGCGGCCACGGCCGGCGCCAGCAGGACCGGGCGGCGATCGTCGGGGACACCCTGCTGGGCGCGAGCTGGGTCCTGTTCACCTGGTCCGTCCTGCTCGGCGTCCTGTTGCGGCTCGCCCTGACCGTGGCCGGCGTCGGCGAGAGTCAGGACCGGGCCCGAATCGTCACCTGGGCCGTCCTCGGCACGACCGCCGTACTGCTCGCCTGGGGATACGCCGAAGCCCGCCGCGTGCCACGCGTACGCCGCCTCGACGTGCAACTCCCGCGCCTGGGTGCCGGATTGGACGGCCTCCGCGTCGCCCTCATCACCGACACCCACTACGGCCCGCTCGATCGCGCCCGCTGGTCGGCCCGGGTCTGCGAGACGGTCAACACCCTGGAAGCCGACCTGGTCTGCCACACCGGCGACATCGCGGACGGCACGGCCGAACGCCGCCGCGCCCAGGCCCTCCCCCTCGGCACCGTGCGGGCCACCCGGGCCCGTGTCTACGTCACCGGCAACCACGAGTACTACAGCGAGGCCCAGGGCTGGGTCGACCTGATGGACGAGCTGGGCTGGGAGCCGCTGCGCAACCGCCATCTGCTGCTCGAACGCGGCGGCGACACCCTCGTGGTCGCCGGCGTGGACGACGTCACCGCCGAGTCCTCCGGCCTGCCAGGCCATCGCGCCCACCTCGCCGGAGCCCTGGACGGCGCCGACCCCGACCTGCCCGTCCTGCTCCTGGCACACCAGCCCACGTTCGTCGACCGGGCGGCAGCCGACGGCATCGACCTCCAGCTCTCCGGCCACACCCACGGCGGCCAGATCTGGCCCTTCCACCACCTGGTCCGCATCGACCAGCCCGCCCTCGCCGGCCTCAGCCACCACGGCACCCGCACCCTCCTCTACACCAGCCGCGGCACCGGCTTCTGGGGCCCGCCCTTCCGCGTCTTCGCCCCCAGCGAGATCACCCTGCTCGTGCTCCGCTCCCCCCACCTGCCCACCTCGCCGTAGCACCGGAGACCGTCGCACTGCCGGACAGCGGAAGTCGGTCCTCCGCCTTCCCTGGGATTCCGGATCGCGCGAGACTGCACCATGGCATTCCTGCGACGGCCGTCGCCGCCTCCCTCGCGGGGGCTGGCCGCTACCCTCAGCGGGCACGGCCGAGCGGTGAACTCGGTGGCGTTCAGCCCGGACGGACGGCTGCTGGCATCCGGAAGCAGCGACAGGACCGTGGTCCTCTGGGACGTCACGGAGGCATCCCACCCGATCCAGGCCGCCGCACTCACCAGCCATCACCGAGCGGTGAACGCGGTGGCGTTCAGCCCGGACGGACGGCTGCTGGCATCCGGAAGCACCGACTGGAGCGTGCTCCTCTGGGACGTCACGGACCCGGCAAACCCAACCCGGTCGGTGACCCTTGTCCATGAACGTCCCGGCTGGTTGTCCCGCGACGGCTGGCGGCAAGGCGGTGTCCGCGCGGTGAGTTTCAGTCCGGACGGACGGTTCATCGCCTGCGCCAGCGACCGCACCGTGATCATCTGGGACATCACCGACCTGGCACGGCCGAGCCGGGCTACCCCTGTCACCAACCACCGGCATGCCTGGCGGTCAGGTCCCGTCAGGACGGTGATGTTCAGTCCGGACGGACGGCTACTGGCCACGGGTTCCGACGGCGACAAGGACACCGCGGTCCTGTGGGATGTCGGCGAGCCGACGCGTCCGGTCCGCACCGCCGTCCTCCGACCGCAGGCCCGCGACTGGGTCAAGTCGCTGACCTCAGGCGGGGCGCCTGCCGTTCATTCGGTGGGATTCAGTCCGGACGGGCGGCTACTGGCCACCGCCAGCGGGGATCTGGGCGTTGTCTCCGGCACCAACGGATCGTGGCGGCAAGGAGCCGTCATGGTGTGGGATGTCACCGACCCGGCACATCCTGTGCGGACGGACGCCGCCACCCTTCCCCTGGCCGGCCTTGGGGACACGGGGCAGATGTATGCGGTGGCGTTCAGCCCGGACGGCCGGTTGCTGGCCTCCGGATGCGAGAACGCGATCGTGACCCTGTGGGACGTCACCGACCCCACGCACCTGACCGCGACCGTCCAGCTCACCGGCCACCGCAAGGCCGTGCAGGGTCTGGCGTTCAGCCCGGACGGACGGCTGCTCGCCAGCTGCGGCTTCGACACAACCGTGAGATTGTGGGAAACGCGCTGACAGTATGCGCCTGGGAGGGGCGAGAATCAGCAACGTCCGGCTTCGCCGCTGTACCGACCCCGACGATCTGAAACTGACGATCGTCGTGCCCGAGTCGAACACCGGCCCGGCCCGCATTCCGGTAGGGGTTCTCCGAGACGGTTCAGGGCGTCAACGACCGCTGCACGCTGACAACACGGGCTCACGTTCCGAGAGCCTGCGCACCGCACGCGCTGTCTCCAAGCCGAGCAGCGCCGTGACGTAGAGGGGCCGCACGCGCATGGCTCAGGAAGACCGCCCCGCCCCATGACCAGCCACGCAACGGGTGACCGCATTGCCGATGGGCGAGGGTGCCCCGTTCGCGGCCTTACCGGTCGGCGACGACCAGGTTCCGGACCTTGGCCAGCGGCGTGAGCCTCGCCGCCGAACCCCGTCCCCGGTAC
>NZ_JBHXLU010000098.1:0-42787 GCF_042720695.1 Streptomyces sp. NPDC058457
GTGCAGCCGGACGGGATCGTCACCGACTGGGAGAGCGTGTCGGTGTGGGTCGATCCGTAGCCGTCGAGCCAGGCCTTGTACGAGCCCGCGTGGGCGGCCTCACTGCTGGAGTTGGTGATGACGCCGCTGGTGGCCGTCCAGGTGGTGTTACCCGACTCGAAGCCGGCGTTGCCCAGCAGTTGCGTGGAGGTGCAACTGCCGCCGCCTCCGCTGGAACTGACGGTCCAGGTGAAGGAGGCCGTGCCGGTGGCACCCGTCGAGTCGGTCACCGTGACGGTGGTGCTGTAGGTGCCCGCCGTCGTGGGTGTGCCGGTGATGGCGCCGGTCGAGCTGCTGATCGACAGGCCGGTCGGCAGTCCGGTCGCCGCGTAGGTCAGCGAGCCGCTGTTGGTGCTGCTCGCCGATATCTGCAGGCTCACCGCGGTGCCGACGGTCGAGGACTGGCTGCCCGGGTTGGTGACCGTGACGCCCGAGGTGGGCACGGTGATGTGGCTGCCGACGTTGATGCCGGCGAAGGCGTTGCCGACACCCGCGTACTGGGTGGAGCTGGTGCCGTACAGCGCCGCGGCCGCGTTCAGGGCGGCGGTGCGGGCTGCGGAGTAGTTGGTGCTGGACGTCATGTACGACGTCAGCGCCTTGTACCAGATCTGCAGGGCCGCGTCCCGGCCGATGCCGGCGACGGCAACGCCGTCGGAGGTGGTGCTGGTGTAGGTGACGCCGTTGATGGTCTTGGTACCGCTGCCCTCGGAGAGCAGGTAGAACATGTGGTTCGCCGGGCCCGAGGAGTAGTGCACGTCGAGGTTGCCGACACCGGAGTACCAGCTGTCCGCCGACGAGCCGTCCTTGCTCGGCTTGTCCATGTAACGCAGCGGCGTGCCGTCGCCGTTGATGTCGATCTTCTCGCCGATGAGGTAGTCACCGACGTCGGAGGAGTTGTTGGCGTAGAACTCCACGCCGGTGCCGAAGATGTCGGAGGTGGCCTCGTTCAACCCGCCGGACTCACCGGTGTAGTTGAGCCCCGCCGTGTTCGACGTGACGCCGTGGCTCATCTCGTGGCCCGCCACGTCGAGCGAGGTGAGGGCGTGGGTGCTGCTCGTGCCGTCGCCGTAGGTCATGCAGAAGCAGTCGTCGTCCCAGAAGGCGTTGACGTACGCCGTGCTGTAGTGGACGCGGCTGTAGGCGGCGACGCCGTCGTTCTTGATGCCGCTGCGACCGAAGGTGTTCTTGTAGAAGTCCCAGGTCTCCTGCGCGCCGTAGGCCGCGTCGGCGCCGGCGGTCTGGGTGTTGGAGCCGGATCCGGTGCCCCACACGTCGTCGGTGTCGGTCATCAGGGTGCCGGTGCCCGACGTGCCGTTGTTGAGGGTGTACGTCTTGTGGCCGCCGCGCGTGGTGTCGTACAGCTGGTACGTCGAACCCGACAGCGTGGTGTTGAGGGTGACCGTGCCGCTGTACTGGGTGTTGCCCGTGCCCGTCTGGACGGCCTGGTAGCGGTAGAGCTCCTTGCCGCTGGTGGCGTCCGTGACGACGTGCAGCTTGCTGGGCGTGCCGTCGTCCTGGAAGCCGCCGATCACGGTCTCCCAGGCGAGCTTCGGGGTGCCGTTGCCGGCCCAGATCACCTTGCGGGCGCTGTCGGCGACGGGCTTCTGGGCGTCGAGGGCCCTGGCCGCCTTGAGCGCCTTGGTCTGTGCGGCGGACTTGCTGTAGGCCGCGCTGACCGTGGGGACCGCGATGGTGTGCTTGTTGTTGAAGGTGGTGCTCACCGTTCCGGCCGCGAGGGAGGCGGGCGGGGTGTGCACGACCAGGTCGCCGCCGAGGACGGGGAGGCCGTCGTAGGTGCGCTCGTAACGGGTATGCAGGGTGCCGTCGTTGTCCTTGGTGACATCCTTGACGACCAGCTTCTCCTTGGCGCCGAGGCCGAGGGTGCGGGCGGTCGTGGTGGTCTTCTGCTGGGCGCTCTTGATCAGCGCGGTGTGCTGGGCGGGGGTGAGCTTCGCCTCCAGGCCGCCGGTGCGGACAGGGCTGGGGTGGGGGGTGGCAGGCTTGGCGTTCGCCGGGACCGACTGGATGCCGACGGCGAGGAAGGCGGCGGTGGAGACCAGTGCGGCTCCTACCGTGGCCCGTCTGTGGGGAAGACGTCTCACTCGTACTCCTCCTGCTGCGGCCGCCGGGTCGCGGCCGGTGACAGACCGGGCAGACGGGGATGTGCTGTCCGGGACGAGCTGAGCTGTGCGGGAACCGGGATCCAGGAACCGGGGTGCGTGGTCCGTGATCCGTGGACACGCCATGGAGAAGGCGTGTGCTGAGCGAGGATTCCAGATTTGACCCGCGCATGTCATTCACGTCGAGGTCAGTCGAGGGTTTTCCCTATGCAAGGCGGGGCGGTCCGGCCGGACCGGCGTTCAGCGGGAGGGCGGGCGCAGGGAGGGCGGGCGCGAGGCCGGCGGGCGAACCATGAACACGTCCACCGGGTCCTCGCTCTCGACCAGGAATCCGTGCCGCTCGTACAGCCGCCGGGCCGCGCTGCCCTGCAGGACGTTCAGCCGGACGGGGGCGCCGTCGCGGTCGCACCGCTCCAGCAGCTCGCCCAGCACGGCCGAGCCGATGCCGCCGCCCTGAACGTGCGGGGCCAGATAGAAGTGCTCCAACCAGCGGACGTCCCCGGCCGGCCGCAGCGCCACACAGCCGGCGAAGGCGCCGCCCACCTCGATCACCCGGGTGTGGGCCGCGTCGAACCCGTCCCGCAGCCGCTGCCGGACCCGCCGCGCGTCGTACCGGCCGAGCCGCTCCAGGTCCTCCCGCATGACGACGGCACGCAGTTCGGCCACCGCATCGACGTCCGCGTCCGACGCCGGTCGTGCCCTCCAGTCCGCCATGATCGCCACGCTATCCTCCGCGGCCGGCCGCGGAGGGACCGGGGCGAGGAACCCGGTCCGGCCGGCGGGCCGACAGGCCGACGGGCCCCTGTGTCACCAGCGCGAGCCGCGCCAAGCCGACCGATTTATCCTTGTTCAGCCGGAGTGTGCGACTTCGCGCCCCGGACCGGCCGTCAGCAGCTCCCACCCCACGGAAGGGGCTCACCCATGCGGGTCTTCATCGTCGGCACAGGCAACATGGCGGGCGGTATCGCCACCAGGGCCCTGGCGGGCGGGCACACGGTCCGGCTGATCGGCACGGATCCCGCCAAGGCCGCCACGCTCGCCGACGCCCTGGGCGAGCGGACGCCGGGGGCGGACGTGGCGCCCGCCGTGCCGGACGCGGTCGGGTCGGCGGACGTGGTGGTGCTTGCCGTGCCGTTCGACGCGGCCAAACAGGTCGTCACCGAGTACGGGGACCAACTCACCGGGAAGACCGTCGTCGACATCTCGAACCCGGTGGACTTCTCGACCTTCGACTCGCTCACGGTGCCCGCGGACAGCTCCGGCGCCCAGCAGCTCGCCGAGGCCGCCGCACCGGGCACGCACGTGGTGAAGGCCTTCAACACCACGTTCGCGGGCTCACTGGTCGCGGGCGAGGTGGGCGGGCTGCCGCTGGACGTGTTCATCGCCGGCGACGACGCGGCGGCCCGCGACCAGGTGGCCGAGCTGGCCTCCTCCGGCGGGCTCAACCCGGTGGTCGTCGGCGGCCTGCGGCACGCCCGGGAGCTGGAGGGCATCCAGCTGCTGCACATGGCCCTGCAGACGCGGCCCGAGGGGCACGGCTGGATGAGCGCGATCAAAATCGTCGCCCCCTGAGCCCCGCCCGTGTCCCTGCTGGAGGTCACCTCTGCGGCAGTTGTGCCGACCCGTAGTACCCCAGAGGCGGGCGAAGTCCCGGCGCACGCCCCCGGCGCGTAGTACCTTCCCCCACGACAGCCGTGACTCTGGGGGGAGTTGTGCACATGCACGGCACGACGGACGGTTTCCACTACGGTGCGGTGACTCCGGTCGCCGCCTATCTGATGGCCTGTCTGGGCGGGGCACTGGGGCTGCGCTGCATCGTCAGGTCGCTGTACCACCACGGGCAGTCGTGGCGGCCCGGCTGGCTCGCGCTGGGGGCGGCCTCGATCGGCTGCGGCATCTGGACGATGCACTTCATCGCGATGATCGGCTTCCATGTCCAGGAGACCACGATCCGCTACGACGTGGGGCTGACCCTGCTCAGTCTCGCGGTGGCGATCCTGGTGGTCGGCATCGGCGTCTTCGCGGTCGGCTACCGGGGCGCGACCGCGGGGACGCTCTGGACGGCGGGCGTCATCACCGGGCTCGGCGTGGCCGCCATGCACTACCTGGGCATGGCGGCGCTCCGCCTTGACGGAACGATTCACTACGACCCGGTGACGGTCACCCTCTCCGTCCTGATCGCGATCGCGGCCGCGACGGCGGCGCTGTGGGCGGCCGTGTCCGTGCGGGGTTTCACGGCGAGTCTGGGCGCCAGTCTGGTGATGGGCCTGGCGGTGTCGGGCATGCACTACACCGCCATGGCGGCCGTGAGTGTCGATGTGCACCCGGCGTCCGTCACCTCCTGGTCGAGTGCGTCGCCGACCTCGCTGCTGCTGCCCATGCTGCTCGGCCCGGCCGTGTTCCTGCTGCTGGCCGGGGTGGTGGTGATGTTCGACCCGCTGCTGGTCCTGGGCGAGGGGGACTGGAACCGCCGGGCGCCCGAGACGAACCCCCCGCCCGCGCCGTCGCCCCGGTCGGCACGCTCACGCCCAGCGGGCCGGCGCAGCGGGCGTACACCTCGGAGCCGTTACGGCCGCCCGGCGCCCGGCGGCGCGGACCGGTACGGCACGGCGACGCGCAGCGCGCCGTCCGCCACGGACCGGTACAGCGCCCGGAACCGCCCGGCACCCGGCGGGACCGGCCAGTTCGGCATCCCCGCCCAGCCGGCACCCGGCGCCACCGGCCGACCGGGCACCCCGCATCGCCCCACACGCCCTCCGCAGGACCCGTACGGCGCCCCCTCGAACCCCTACGAGTGGTGACCGGTCCCGCCGTGAATATCCGATGCGGCGTGGGCGCCCTGCTCCGACCCGCACCAAAGGCTTCGCCGGCGGCACCGGTCGGGGCGTCCGCCGATCCAGCCGCGGGCCAGGACCGCGAAGACGCGGAAGACGGGCCGGCCGCCGGGGGGCGAGGTTCTCGTGCAGCGAGGTGACGGCGGTGCGCAGGTCCACGATCCTTGAGACATGCGTGCCGCCCGCCTGATCCGCATGGCGCTTCTCGTCCAGTCGAGCCCCGGCCTGACCGCCGTCGCCCTCGCCCGCGAGCTGGACGTCTCCAAGCGCACGGTGATCCGCGATGCCCAGGCCTTGCAGGAGGCAGGCGTTCCCATCCGGTCCGAGCGCGGCCGCGCGGGCGGCTATCACCTGGCGCCGGGCCACCGGACCCGGCTCACCACGCTCCACCCCACCGAGGCCGAGACGCTCTACCTCTCCGGTCTGCCCACGGCCCTGCGCGACCTGGGGCTGTCGGGGGCGGCGGACACGGCCCGGCTGAAGCTGTCGGCCACCCTGCTGCCCTCGCTGCGTGCGGCGGCCGAGTCGTCGGTGCGCCGCTTCCACCTGGACGCCCCCGCCTGGTTCCGCGAGCCGTCGGCGCCGGAGCTGCTCCCGGAGCTGGCCCGCGCCGTGTGGTCCGACCGCACCGTCGAGCTGGACTACGCGCGGCCGGGCCGGGACGGTGCGCCGTCCCGCGTGGTGACGCGCCTGCTGGAACCGTACGGGCTCGTCCTGAAGGCGGGCGTCTGGTACGTCGTGGGCCGCGTCCCCGCCGAGCGGACTACGGGCCGGGACGGCACCTGGCGTACCTACCGCGTCGACCGTGTCACGGCGCTCCGCCCTGCTCCCGGCACCGGCGAACCCTTCGTCCGCGACCCGTCCTTCGACCTGGCCGCGCACTGGCAGGCCCAGGCCGCCGGCTTCGCCCGCGCGCTGCTGCGCGAGACCGTCACCGTACGTCTGACCGAGCGCGGCCTGCGGCGTCTGCCCTCCCTGGTGGACCCGGCCGGCGTGGCCGAGGCACTGGCGTCCACGACCGCGCCGGACGCCGCCGGGCAGGTCACGCTCGACCTGCCGGTGGAGTCCGAGGACGTCGCCTTCGGGCAGCTGACCGCGCTGGGCGCGGACGTGGAGGTGCTGGCCCCGGCGGGCCTGCGCGCCCGCTTCCGCGAGCATGCGCGGGCCCTCGCCGCCGTGTACGGCGCGGAGCCGGAGGATCAGCGGTAGTCGTCCGGCGAGCCGTCCTTCCCTCCGTACGTGACCTCCTCGAAGTACGCCAGGGCGTCCGGCCGGCTGCCGTCCACGTCCCGTACGCCGTATGCCCTGGCGAGATCCGCGCTGGAGGCGGACCTGCCGTTCCAGCGGGCGGCCCGGTCCGGGTCGGCGGCGAGCGCGGCGACCCCGCGGGCGAGGTAGTGCGGCGACTCGGCGATGGCGAAGTCCGGTTCCCGGTCGACGACGTCGCGCCAGTTCTCCTCGGTCACGCCGAAGTGGGCGAGCATCTGCTCCGAGCGCAGGAAGCCGGGCGTGACGGCGACCGCCGTGCCCCCGTACTCGGCCAGCTCCTGGCCCAGCCCGAAGGCGATGCGGATCGGGGCGTTCTTCGCGAGGTCGTAGTAGAGGTTCTCGCGGTAACGCCGGTTGAAGGCCGCCGTGCCGTCGGTGACCTCCACGTGCAGCGGTGCGTCCGAGCGGACCAGGACCGGAAGGGCGAGGGCCGCGGTGATCAGGTGCGAGCGCACCCCGAGGTCCAGGATGCGCAGGCCGTCGGCGAGCGGCGTCTCCCAGCTCTTCCTGCCGAAGACGGAGCCGGCGAGCAGGTGTTCGCCGCCCCAGAGGTCGTTGACGAGGATGTCGAGCCGCCCCTGTTCGCGGTCGATCCGCTCGACGAGGACACGGACCTGGTCCGCGTCCAGATGGTCGGTGGGGACGGCGATGCCGGTACCGCCGGCCGCTGTGACCAGCTCCGCGGTCTCCTCGATCGTCTCCGTGGTCCGGCCGACCTCGCTGGCGTGCCCGCGGGTGGTGCGGCCGGTGACGTAGACGGTGGCGCCGGCGCGGCCGAGTTCGACGGCGAGGGCACGTCCGGCGCCGCGGGTGGCCCCGGCGACGAGGGCGATGCGACCGGCGAGCGGGCCTTCCCGGCCGGTGTCCTGGGTGTTGTTGTCCTTGTCCATGGCACCACGGTGCCCGCCAAAGGTGACACCTGACGTCACCCTTTTCCGGAGATCTTCCCGCGCGTTGTCCTCGGAGGAGTCCGGGCCGGGCCCCGCCTCCCCGGCTTCTCCCGGGACATGCGGTGGTATCGCTGGTACCGTGGGTACCATGTCGGATCCCAAGGCGATGAACCTGCGCTTTCCCGATGCCGAGAAGCGGGCCGCGATCGCGGAAGCCGCCCGGCAGGCAGGGGTCAGCATGCAGGAGTACATCCTGTCGGCCGCCTACGACCGCGCGACCGCTGTGGAGCAGCGGTTCCTGGAGGCCTTCAAGGCGTCGATGGCCCGTAGCGGGGTGGCGTTCGCGGCCGAGCCCGGCACCTTGGATCCCAGCGCCGAGCAGCGCGCGGCCGAGCAGGAGGCCCGGCGAGAGATCGAGCAGCACGAGCGGGGCCACGCCGCGTGACCCAGCCGGAGCCGCTCCACCCGCTCGAGGTCACCTTTCTGCTGCACGCGGCCGAGGTTCTCGACGGCGACCCGCAGGTCGACGACTACGGGCCTCTCTACGCCGCGGTCGCTCGCGTCAACGCCCGCGCGATGAAGCGCGAGATCTACGGATCCCTGCATCTCAAGGCGGCCGCGCTGCTGCAGACCCTGGCCAGGCTGCCCTGCCTGGAACACTCCAACGAGGCCTTCGCCTGGCATGCGACCGAGGCCTACCTGACCCTCAACATGCGTGCACTCGACTACCCGCCCAAGGCGGCCGTCGCACTGGTGCGCGACGCCGCCTCCGGAGCGCTGGGCGTGGCCGGGATCGCCCGCCGGCTGCGTGACTGGACGACCGCCTGAGCGGGCGTCGGCGCCCGTCGTACCGGGCGAACCCGGTTCCGCGCCGGGGCAGTTGAGAGACGATCAAGGCGATACCGCCCGGATCTACCGGTCGTCACCCCGAACGGGCACAATCGGTGCCATGACGATCATCGAGGGCGCACCGCTGCCCACGCGCAGTGCTCCCCTGGTCCTTGCCCGGAGATTCCTGACGGGCGGTGTGATCGGGGCGTCCCTGGCCGCCTTCGTCGTCGGCATCGTCATCGAGAACGTGCCACTGGTCGTCACGGGCACGGCACTGCCCGTGGGGTACGGCCTGCTGGTCCTCCTCGCCGGTGCGCCGCGGCGTGCCCGGGAGGCGGCCGTCGCGCCCGAAACGGCACTCGCGATGATCGAGAGCCTGCGTGCCGTCGGGGACGGGTCGAGTGACGTATCGGTGCGGTTCGACCTCACCGTCGCGCCGGACGACGGACCGGCGTTCCGCGTCGTGGTCGCGGAGAGCATCAATCTCGTCGAACTGCCCGACTACCGGCCGCGCGGCATCCTGGTGGTCCAGTACCCACCGGACCGGCCGTGGCGCGTACGGATCCTGCAGCGGCCGACGCCGGAGTGGAAGGAGCGGGTGGCGGGAGCGCGCCTCGACTCGGCTCCCGGGTCGGCTCTGGTGAGCAAGCCGTCCGAGGGCGGTGCCGGCGGCTTCCTCGCCCTGCTCGGCGTGCTGCTCGGCGCGGCCGTCGTGGTCCTGCTCTTCCGCACCGACCTGTCCGCCGCGGACGACGGCGCGCAGCCGCCCTCATCGGAGCCGTCCGTCTCCACGACGTCCTCGTCGTCCACCACCGTCGTGACGTCCGCGACCGGCACGGTCACTCTCGGCCCGGGCCGGTCGATGCTCGACAAGGGCGAACTGCGCCGGGCCGTCGCCTCGCTGACCAGGGACGAGACCCGGCGCCAGGCGCTGACCGTCGTCGTGCAGGAAAGCCAACTGTCGGTCGTGTTCGCCCCCACCGGCATACAAGCGGGACGGTTCGACCCGCGGTCCCTGCCCTACGACCGCATCCCCGCCCTCGTCGAGAAGGCCCGCACCACCCTCGGGGTCGGCTCCCCGCAGACCTGGCAGCTCACCGCCGAGCGCCTCACCGGCTCCCTCACCCTCAGGATCACCGTGACCGGCCACGAGGGCACGGCGTCACTGGAGGCGGACGGGTACGGCACGGTGCTGCGGCGCACCCCGGCAGGCTGACCCGACGGCACGGCCGGTGCCCCCGGGCACCGGCCGTGCCCGAACGGCGACAAGGGCGGAGGGCGGGATCTCCCTATCCTGCGGTGGCGGGCTGAGGAGCCGGGGCGGTGGTGGTCGGCGCGTGGGTGAGGTCGTAGGCGCTCTCCGCGTGCAGGTGGGCGTCCACGCCCTCCTGTTCGACCTCGGGGCGGACCCGGAGGCCCATCGTCTTGTCGAGTGCCTTGGCGATCAGCCAGGTCACGGCGAAGGAGTACGCCAGGACGGCGAAGGCACCGACCGCCTGCTTGCCGAGGAGGGAGAGACCGCCGCCGTAGAGGAGACCGTCGACTCCGTTCGGGGCCTCGGACGTGGCGAGGACGCCGACCAGCAGGGTGCCGGTGATGCCGCCGACGAGGTGGATGCCGACCACGTCGAGCGAGTCGTCGTAGCCGAGCCGGTACTTGAGGCCCACGGCGAGGGCGCAGACCGCTCCGCCGATGGCGCCGAGAAGGAGGGCGCCGGACGGGGAGACGGCACCGCAGGACGGGGTGATGGCGACGAGGCCGGCGATCGCGCCGGAGGCGGCGCCGAGGCTGGTGGAGTGGCCGTCGCGGAGCTTCTCGACCAGCAGCCAGCCGAGCATCGCGGAGCAGGTCGCGACGAAGGTGTTGAGGACGACGACGGAGGCGGCGTTGCTCGACGTCAGTGCCGATCCGCCGTTGAAGCCGAACCAGCCGAACCACAGCAGGCCCGCGCCGAGCATGACGAGCGGAAGGTTGTGGGGGCGTTCGGTGCCGCCGTCCTTCTGCCAGCCGATGCGCTTGCCGAGGACGAGGATCACGGCCAGGGCCGCCGCGCCGGAGTTGATGTGGACGGCCGTGCCGCCCGCGAAGTCGATGGCGCCCAGCCTGTTGACGATCCAGCCGCCGACCACGCCCTTGCCGTCGAAGGCGAACACCCAGTGCGCGACGGGCAGGTAGACCAGGGTCACCCAGATGCCCGTGAAGGTCATCCAGGAGCCGAATTTGATGCGGTCCGAGATCGCGCCGCAGATGAGGGCGGCGGTGAGGGCGGCGAACAGGGCCTGGAAGGCGGCGAACACGGAGAGCGGGATGACGGCCTTCGGGTCGTCCCTCATGACACCGCTCATCCCGAAGTACTCGGTGACGTCACCGAGCAGTCCGGCACCGCCGATCGAGTCGCCGAACGAGGCCGAGAAGCCGTAGACGACCCAGATGCAGCCGACCAGGGCGACGGCGCCGAACGTCATCATGATCATGTTGAGGACGCTCTTGGCGGCAACCATGCCGCCGTAGAAGAGGGCCAGTCCCGGCACCATCAGACAGACGAGCGCCGTACTCGCGAGCATCCAGGCGGTACTTCCGGTGTCCATGCGCACACTCCGCGGAGAAGTCCAACAGGGAGAAACTTCGTTTCATCTCAGTAGACTTGGTGTGCGTTACAAGACCCGTCCGTGTCCGATTAAGGCCGGGTTTCAGTGCTGCGGGCTGTCTCCGAAGGCCGTCACGGTGAGGAAGCGGATCGGCAACTCGACGAGCCGTTCGGGGCCGTGCGGGGCCTCGCCGTCGAACTGGAGGGCGTCGCCGGGGCGCAGGGTGTAGCTGGACTTGCCGTGGCCGTAGACCATGACGCCCTCCAGCATGTAGAGGAGTTCGGTGCCGGCGTGCTGGAAGAGCGGGAACACCTCGCTCTGTTCGGTGAGGGTGACCAGCAGGGCGTCCATCCGCTTGTGGGCGCCCCGCAACGAGCCGAGCTGGGCGTACTCGTGGCCGACCCGGGTACCGCGCCGGACGATCCGGGCGCCGTGCCCGGCCGGGACGAAGACCGCTTCGCGCTCGTCGTCCAGCCCCCGGAACAGGGCCGTGACCGGGACGTCGAGGCCGCGCGCGAGGCGCGAGAGGGTGGTGAGGCTGCACGCCGTCTGGGCGTTCTCGATCTTCGACAGCATGGCCTTGGAGATGCCGACGCGCTGGGCCATCTCGCCGACCGAGAGCCCGGCCGCCTGCCGGTACTCACGGGTACGGACCGCGATGACACGCTCCAGCGCCTTGTCGTCGGCGTCCGCTGCGGGTTCGGGGTGCTCGGTCACCGGCGCATCCTAGCCCGGGCGCCCCAGGCGGAACCGGGGGTGGGGTTCGGCACGACCGGTCGCGAGGTCGGCGACCATCGCGCCGATGAGCGGGGCGAACTTGGCGCCGTGTCCGGAGCACGGGGAGGCGATGACGAGCGGGCCGTGCCGGTCCAGGACGAAGTCCTCGTCGGGTGTGGTGGTGTAGAGGCAGGTCGCCTCGGCGACCGGTTCGGGGTCGAGGCCCGGGAGCCGGTCGCGGACGAACTCGCTCACGCGGGTGCGTGAGGACGGGTCGACGACGCCGGTGCGGGCGGTGGCCGTGGTGGGGGTGCCCCGGTCGTGCTCGGCGACCTTCATCGCGGGGAGCGGTCCGCCGTCCCTGCCCGACGGCAGGCCGTAGGTCTGCATCTCCGCGTCCTTGGTGACCAGGATCGGCCACCGCTCGTCCGGTTGGCGCTGCCGGAAGTGGAAGACCTGCTGCTGGGTCACCGCCAACGGCGGCAGGGCGACGGGCAGTCCGAGTTCGGGCAGCCAGGCGCCGGCGGCGATCACGGCGGTGTCGGCGGTCAGCTCACGGCCGTCGGCCGTGCGCAGCAGCACCTTCCGCCGTACGTCGATGCCGGTGACCCGCACCCCGCTCCATACCTGCGCCCCGTGCTCGGCGGCCCTCCGCACACAGGCCGCGACCGTCGCGTCGGCATCGATCACGCCCGCGCCCGGGTGGTAGAGGGCCGGTCCGGTGAAGCGGATGTACGGCCAGCGCTCGCGGGCGGCCCCGGCACCGAGGAGCTCGTACGGCACTCCGGCCGCCGCCAGCACCCCGGCGAGCCCCTCGGGGTCCCGCCCCTCCCCCAGGTCGAGCCCACCGGTCCTGCGCAGCAAGGGAGTCGAGGCGTCCTCCTCCAACGCCCGCCACTCCTCGTAGGCGCGGCCCGTGAGCCCGACGTAGAAGGGGTCGGCGTACGCCCGCCGGAAGATCCTCGAACTGCCGTGCGAGCCACCCCGCCTGTGGCCGATGTCGTACGCCTCGATCAGGGTGACCGGGTGGCCGCGCCGGGCGAGCTGCCAGGCGGTGGCGGCGCCCATGAGTCCGGCGCCGACGACCGCGATCACAGTCCGGCTCCCGGGATCCAGTCCGTGCCGGCGAGCGGGACGCGGGCCATGGCGGCGGACTCGATGGTGAGGGCGACCAGGTCCTCGGGTTCGAGGTGCAGGAGGTGGGCCTTGCCGCAGGCGCGGGCGAGGGTCTGGGCCTCCATGGTCATCACCCGCAGGAAGTTGGCGAGCCGCCGACCGCCCTCGACGGGGTCGAGCCGGGCGGCGAGAGCGGGGTCCTGGGTGGAGATGCCGGCCGGGTCGCGCCCGTCCTGGTAGTCGTCGAAGTAGCCTGCGGCAGAGCCCAGTTGCCGGTACTCGGCGTCGTACCGGGGGTGGTTGTCGCCGAGTGCGATGAGCGCTGCCGTGCCGACGGCCACCGCGTCCGCCCCGAGGGCGAGGGCCTTGGCCATGTCGGCGCCGGAGCGGATGCCACCGGAGACGACCAGCTGGACCTCGCGGTGGACGCCCAGTTCCTGGAGTGCCCGGACCGCCTGGGGCAGGGCCGCGAGGGTCGGGATGCCGACGTGCTCGATGAAGACGTCCTGGGTGGCCGCCGTACCGCCCTGCATGCCGTCGACCACGACGACGTCCGCACCCGCGTGCACGGCCAGCTTCACGTCGTAGTACGTCCGGGTCGCGCCGACCTTCACATAGACCGGCTTCTCCCAGTCGGTGATCTCGCGCAGTTCGAGGATCTTGATGGCGAGGTCGTCGGGGCCGGTCCAGTCGGGGTGCCGGCAGGCGCTGCGCTGGTCGATACCGACGGGCAGCGTCCGCATCCCGGCCACGCGTTCGGTGACCTTCTGCCCGAGCAGCATGCCCCCGCCACCGGGCTTGGCCCCCTGCCCGAGAACGACCTCGATGGCGTCGGCGGCCCGCAGGTCGTCGGGGTTCATGCCGTACCGGGACGGCAGGTACTGGTAGACGAGGTGTTTGGAGTGCCCGCGTTCCTCGGGGGTCATCCCGCCGTCACCGGTGGTCGTGGACGTACCGACCTCGCTGGCCCCCCGCCCGAGCGCCTCCTTTGCCTGCGCGGAGAGGGCGCCGAAGCTCATGCCTGCGATGGTGACGGGCGTGGCCAGCCGGAGCGGGTTCTTCGCGTGTCGGGAACCGAGGACGACGTCCGTGTCACACCGCTCGCGATAACCCTCCAGGGGGTAGCGGGACATGGAGGCGCCGAGCAGCAGCAGATCATCGAAGTGCGGGAGCCGACGCTTGGCCCCCCACCCGCGGATGTCGTAGATCCCGGTGTCGGCGGCGCGCTGGATGGCGTGGATGGTGGCGCGATCGAAGGTGGCGGACTCACGGAGGCCGAGGGATGCGGGTTCCAAGGTTCACAACTCCAGACAGGGGTGAGCGGAACGCCCCCTTGGGGGCGCGGGGAACTGCGCGACCAGCCACAACCGGCCCGCAGACGACGCACGACGCTAGTACGCAGCCGAATTGTCGATCTTGAAGTGATACAACTCCCGAGCCGATCCGTACCGGCGGAACTCACCCGGCTCCTCATCCCGCTCCGCCGCCTTCAACAACTCGGCCAGTTCGGCGAGATGCTCACCCCGCATCTCCTTCTCCACGCAGTCCGCTCCCAGTGACTTCACCGCCCCCCGCACATAGATCCGAGCCTCGTACAGCGAGTCCCCCAGCGCGTCCCCCGCGTCGCCGCAGACGACCAGCCGCCCGGCCTGCCCCATGAACGCGCTCATGTGCCCGACGTTTCCGCCGACGACGATGTCCACGCCCTTCATGGAGATCCCGCACCGCGCCGATGCGTCCCCGTCGATCACCAGCAGCCCGCCATGGGCGGTGGCCCCCGCCGACTGGGAGGCGTTCCCCCGCACCCGGACCGTGCCGGACATCATGTTCTCGGCGACCCCGGTCCCCGCGTTGCCGTGCACGGTGACGGTGGCGTGCTGGTTCATGCCGGCGCAGTAGTAGCCGACGTGGCCCTCGACGTCGACGGTGAGAGGATCCCGGATACCGCAGGCGACCGCATGCGCACCGCGCGGGTTCAGCACCCGCCACTCGTCGGCCCCGGCCGCGTGCAACGCCCCGTTGAGCTCCCGGACCGGCGTCTCGGCCAGGTCGATCAGCGTCGCCATACGTACACCTCTTCCGGCTCGGGTTCGAAGATGCGGGCGTTCTCGATGCCCGGCAGGACGTCCAGCGCCCGGTACTCGGAGGCCATCGCCACCCAGTCGGCGGTCTCCGCGACCATCGCGGGCTTGCAGGCGATGGCGTCCCGGACGACCGCGAAGGAGTCGCCGGTGGACACCAGCAGCGTGTAGAAGCCGTCGAACCGCTCGCACAGCAGCTTCAGCGCCTTCTCCGGGTCGGCTCCCTGGGCGAGTTGGTGGGCGACGAACCGGGCGCCGACCTCGGAGTCGTTCTCGCTGTCGAAATCCACGCCCTGGGCGCGCAGTTCGCGGCGGATGGTGGCGTGGTTGGCGAAGGAGCCGTTGTGCACCAGGCACTGGCCGGGCCCCACGGAGAACGGATGGGCGCCCTCGGGGGTGACCGCCGACTCGGTGGCCATCCGGGTGTGTCCGACGCCCTGCCAGCCGGTCACGCCGGCGAGCCCGAAGGAGTCCGCCAACTCCACCGGGTTCCCGGTGCCCTTGAGCACGGCCATGTCCGTGCCGGAGCCGATGACGGTGGCGTGCGGCAGCCCGTCGGCGACGGCCGCGAGCAGGGCGGCGACGGAACGTTCCGCGTGCACGACCGTCGTGACGTCGGCGCTGACGGCCACCGCGCCCGGCAGCGCGGCCTGCGCCTCGACCGGCGTGACCCCGAGCAGTGAGACGACGGCCCGTCCCGGCGGGGACAGCCGGGGGTCACCGTAGACGGCGACTCCCGCCGAGTCCGGCCCCCGCTCGACGACCTGGCCGAGCATCGCGGTGAGCAGTTCGCCGAGGCGTGGTTCCAGTGAGGGCTCGCGCAGATGGAGCCCGACGATTCCGCACAATGGAGGTCCCTTCCCAAGTCCCGTCAGAAGGCGGTCAGATAGCGGTCCAGCTCCCAGGCGCCGACCGTGGAGTGCCAGTCGAAGAACTCCTCGCGCTTGAGGTCGGCGAAGTACCGGCTCACTCCCGGTCCGGCCGCGTCGAGGGTGCCGCTGATCACCTCGTCGGCCTGCAGTGCCTCGACGGCGTGCAGGAGGGTCGGCGGGAGTTCCGGCCCCTTGCCGCCGGCCCCCGGCTCGCCCGGGTCGAGGCCGCGTTCGATGCCGTCGAGCCCGGCGGCCAGGGCGGCGGCAGCGGCGAGATAGGGGTTGGCGGCTCCGTCGCCGCCGCGCAGTTCGATCCGGTTGCCGTCGGGGACGCGGACGAAGTGGGTGCGGTCGTTGCCGCCGTAGCCCGCGACGCGGGGCGACCAGGTGGCGCCCGAGCGGGTGGAGACGGCGCCGGTCCGCTTGTACGAGTTGACGGTGGGTGCGATGACCGCCTGGAGGGCCCGCGCGTGCTCGACGATCCCGGCCACGAAGGAGTAGGCGAGCGGGGAGAGTCCGAGGCCGCGGGTGTCGGCGGGATCGGGGAAGGCGGGCTCGTTCCCCCGCCACAGTGACAGGTGCAGATGCATGCCGGTGCCGGTGCGGTCGGTGAACGGCTTCGGCATGAACGTGGCGGTCATGCCCCGCTGTTCGGCGAGGACCGACACCAGGTACCGCATGGTGATGACCCGGTCGGCGGTGGTCAGGGCGTCGGCGTACCTGAAGTTCTGCTCGAACTGGCCGTTGCCGTCCTCGTGGTCGTTGGCGTAGTTGCCCCAGCCGAGGCTGTTCATGGCACTGGAGACGGCGGTGAGGTGGTCGTACATCCGGGTCAGGCCGCGGGCGTCGTAACAGGGCCGCACGGCGGTGTCCCTGCTGTCGGCGACGCTGAGGACGCCGTGTTCGTCCCGGTTGACCAGGAAGTACTCGACCTCGGCGCCGACGGCCAGGGAGAGGCCCTGCGCGGCGGCCCGCTCCAGCACAGTGCGCAGGACGACTCGCGGGGCGTACGGCCAGGGCTTCCCTTCGACGTACGGGTCGCAGTGGACGAGGGCGAGGCCGGGTTTCACGAAGGGGAGGGGGGTGTACGAGGAGGCGTCCGGGCGGGCGACGACGTCCGGGTCGCTGGGCAGCTGCCCGAGGGCGCCGGCCGCGTATCCGGCGAAGCCGACGCCGTCGTCCCGCAGTTCCCCGACGGCCTGGGCGGGGACGAGCTTGGCGCACGGCTTGCCGGTCAGGTCGACGAAGACGGCGAGGACGAACTCGACGCCGTCGGCCCGCACCAGTTCGGCGAGATCGGGGGCGGCTGCTTCGGGTTCGGTCGTCATGGGGCCCTCCCTGCTCACTACAGGATGTCCACTGAGATGAATCATCGTTGCATAAGAGTTGACAAGGTTGGCGTTACGGAGGGATTTCCACCGTGGAAGGTCCTCGTAAGCCGACCGGGCCGGCAGGTCTCCCGCACCATGACGACCTCGTCGGTGCGGCCGACCTGTCCCGCCCCAACCCCCTCGCCACAACCACCCGTTGATCGTTGTACGGTTCCCGCGTGTCTGACTCCTCACGCGAGACCGCAGAAGGCGCCGGCTGGGGCGAGGCCGAGCACGGTGCCTATCGCCGGCTGATGCCGGACCATGTCGAGAAGCTGTTCTGGTTCGACCCGAGGACCATGTGGGCCGCCCGCAACGGGGTGCTGTCCTCCTGGTTCGGCGATCCGACCGGCCGTACCCGCAGCCGTTGGGTGGCGCAGCAGGCGGCCGCCGGGGCACCCGGCGACAAGGTGATCCGGCGTCACGAGGCGGACCGGTTCTCGTTCATGGTGATCGGCGACACCGGCGAGGGCGACGACTCGCAGTACGCCGTCGTCCCGGGCTTTCTGAAGGCCGGTCGGGACACCGACTTCGCGGTGATCGCGAGCGACGTCATCTATCCGGTCGGGGCCACCGACGACTACGGCACCAAGTTCTTCCGGCCGTACCAGGACTATCCGGCGCCGATATACGCGATACCCGGAAACCACGACTGGTACGAGGACCTCGGCGCCTTCATGCGCGTCTTCTGCGACGAGGCCGCGCCGCTCCCGGCCGAGCCGGGGCCCCGCCCGCTGACCCGTGCCTGGTGGCGCGCCCTGCTGTGGCACCGGCCGCGCCCGGCCGACGAGCAACTCCTCGCGGAGGCCCGGAAGCTGCGGTCGGCACCGGAGCAGACGGCCGTGCAGCCGGGCCCGTACTGGGCCATCGACGCCGGGCCGGTGCGGATCGTCGGTATCGACACCGGGCTGCTCGGCACCGTCGACGCCGAACAGGGCGCCTGGCTGCGCGAGGTGTCCCGGGGGCCGCGCCCGAAGATCCTCGTCACCGGTTCCCCGCTGTACGTGGACGGCGAGCACCACCCGTGCCCGATCGAGGGCGGCGGCACGGTCGACGACATCGTGCGCGACCCGGCCCACCACTATGTGGCGGCGATCGGCGGCGACATCCACAACTACCAGCGCTACCCCGTCGACGTGGACGGGCGCACCATCCAGTACGTGGTCGCGGGCGGCGGCGGTGCCTTCATGCACGCCACCCACACCATCCCGCCGGTCTCGGTCGCGAACGTCACCGAGGACGACTTCCGCTGCTACCCGCTGCGCGGCGACTCCCTCGCCTTCTACAGCCGGCTGTACGGCCGCAGACTGCGTCTCCCCCGCTTCTTCACGCTCAGCGAGGCCGAGGCCACGGCCGTGATCGCCGAGCGGCTGGGCATCAGACCCGGTCGCGCGCCCGCCCCGGACACCCGGGTCACCCGCCGCACCCGCCTGGTCGCGACGCTGCTGGGCGCCGGCAGCCGCCCGGGCCGCGGCTCCCGCTTCCGGCTGCCCGTGAAGAAGATCTACACCCAGCTGTTCTCCCCGGGCTCGGTCACCTACAGCCCGCCGTTCTTCAAGTGCTTCCTACGCCTCGACGTCAGCCCGGAGGCGGTGCGGCTGCGCTGCTTCGCCGCCACCGGCAACCGGCCCCAGGAGCTGGACCCGCCGGTGGAGGACGAGATCACCATCCCCCTGGCCTGATCCGCAGCTGATCACACTCCCGCAATGTTCGGGTGTCACAATCGGGGCAGAACTGACGTACGACCGCTGGAGGACCCGTGCCGTCCACCCCCCGCCCCCTGCGCAGACTGGGCTTCCTCACCATCGGCCTGTTCGACGGCGCGGATCCGGGCCGGGGGCACGAGTCCACGCTGGAGATCATCGAGCTGGGCGAGCGGCTGGGCTTCGACAGCGCATGGGTGCGCCACCGGCATCTCCAGTACGGCATCTCGTCCCCGGTCGCCGTCCTCGCGGCTGCCTCGCAGCGCACCAGCCGGATCGAACTCGGCACCGCGGTGATCCCGCTGGGCTGGGAGAACCCGCTGCGGCTCGCCGAGGACCTGGCGACCGTCGACATCCTGTCCGGGGGCCGCCTCAACCCCGGTGTGAGCGTGGGCCCGCCCATGCACTACGAGCAGGTCAGGGAGGCCCTCTACCCGGACACGGCCGATGTCGAGGACTTCAGCTACGAGCGGGTGCGGCGGCTCCTGGACTTCGTCCGGGGCAAGCCCGCCACCGACTTCAGCGGGGTCGAGGGCTTCGAGGTCTTCTCCGATGTCGTCCAGCCGCACTCCGCCGGTCTCGGGCGCCGGCTCTGGTACGGCGGCGGCAGTCTCGGCTCCGCGCGCTGGGCGGGCGAGCACGCCATGAACTTCCTGACGAGCAGTGTCGTCAGGGCCGTGGACCCGGAGGGGCCGTACGACTTCGCGGAGATCCAGAGCTCGCACATCCGCGAGTTCCGCGCCCACCATCCCGACGGCGAGGCGGCCCGGGTCTCCCAGGGCCTGGTCGTCATCCCGACCGACTCCGCCACGCCCGAGCAGCGCGCCAGGTACGAGGCGTACGCGGCCAAGCGCCTGCCCCGTACCACCACCCCGCAGGGCCCGGCGCGGCTGCTGTTCGCCCCGGACATCGTCGGCACCTCGGCGGAGATCGTCGAGCGGTTGCACGCGCACGCCGGGTTCCGCGAGGTCGACGAGGTGGCCTTCGCGCTGCCGTTCACGTTCGAGCACGAGGACTACGTCCAGATCCTCACGGACCTGGCGACCCACCTCGGTCCGGCCCTGGGCTGGCGCCCCGGGTCCGCTGCCTGAGTCACCAGCGGCCCACCTCCGTGCCGGTCACCGGCTCGGACGGCTTGCCGTCCACACCGACCGGAACCTCGCCGTGCAGCATCACCCGGTGCATGACCCGGGGGAAGCCGAGGTGGGCGTTGTCGCTGGGCGCGAGGTGGATGGTGGCCCGGTTGTCCCAGAAGGCGACGCTGCCGGGCTCCCAGCGGAAGCGGACCGTGTACTCGGGCCGTACGGCCTGTTCGAGCAGCATCTCCAGGAGTGCGGCGCTCTCCGGGCGGGAGACGTCGGCGATCTGCTCGACGTAGTAGCCGTTGACGTACAGCACCCGCTCGCCGCTCTCCGGATGGACGCGCACCAGCGGGTGCACCGAGGCCACCTGATGGTCAAGGAGGTGGCGCAGATACGTGTCATCACCGGGGCGGGGCTGGTAACCGACGCCGAGGCGGTGCTCGGCGCGCAGGCCGTCGACGAAGGCGCGCACGGGCGCGGAGAGCCCGGCGTAGGCGGCGGCCAGATTGGCCCAGGTGGTGTCGCCGCCGTACGGCGGGACGGTCTCGGCGCGCAGGATGGTCGCGGAGGGCGGGTCGATCCGCGCCCCGTGGTCGCAGTGCCAGCCGCGCAGCAGGGTGTGCCGGCGCCTCTGGAGCCACTCCTCGTGCTCCATCCCGAACCGGCCGCCGAGCTCCAGCCGGTCGGCGGTGGTCTCCACCTCGGGGAAGCCGGCCGGTGAGGCGCTGCCACGCCGGCCGAGCACGACCGGTTCGCCGAAGCGGCGGGCGAAGGCGACGTGCCCGATGTGGTCCAGGCGCTGGTCCCGGAAGAAGACGACCTTCCAACGCAGCACGGCCTCCCGGATCAGCCCGACCACGACGTCGTCGAGTTCTTCGGTGAGGTCGACGCCGGTGATCTCGGCCCCGATGTGCCCGGAGACGGGGTTCACCTCGACCGCCGGGTTCCCCGTGCTGCTTTCCGTCGTCATGTGCGCTCCGCTGGTCGTCGGTACCGGCCACTGGTGAAGTACCCCGGCATGGGACGCGGTGATGCACCGGGTGCTCCTGCATCCGGAGGCACGCGGATGGCGATCGGACGGTTCTCCACGGACGATGATCTCGAAATCCCTGGTGGCAGAGCTTCTGGTCCGCTGTGGTCCGCGAAGGAGACACTCGTGAAAACCGTTGACACGGCGAGGCAGGTGGCCGCGTGAGCCTTCGCAAGAAGTCGCGGGACACCACGCGCGAGCGGGCGCAACGGGCTCTGGCGCACAACGGACGCTCACGCGTGTGCCTGGTGTCGGTCCTGCTGGTCCTCCTGCTGACGGCCGCGGCGCTGGGCTATTTCGGTGTGGGGGACCTGACCAGCGCCTTCACCTTTCCCGGTCGCCTCACCGGTGCGGTGCTCGTCGGGGTCGCCTTCATCTCGTTCCTGGGCGCCGCGGCGCTCATGGACCACTGGCTGCTCCGGACTTTCCCCCACTCCGGCCTGGTGGCACTGCTCGGTACCTTCGTGGCCTTCCTGGCCAACTTGACGCTCTTCCTCGAACTGCTGAGCAACGCCGACTCGGCAGGTTGGAAGGCGTTGCTCGGCACCCTCACACTGGGTTCGGCATGGGCCGTCTACGCCGTCTGGCGGACATTGGCCACGATCCCTGCTCCCAAACGGGTGGCAATGACGCTGCTCGCCACCACCGCCATTGCGGTAGGAAATTTCGGCTATCAGAATCTCTACCTGCCGTCACAGCGCGAAGTCAGGCCCGTCATCAGGCTGACCACGGGGGACCCGGTGCTGAGTCCGGATCGAAAGGCGTTCTCAGTGCCGGTCCAGATCACTCTTGAGAACCATAGCGACTTGAGTTTCGACGTACTGGGCACCGAATTCCACGCCATGGGGCAACGGGTGCCACTGATCCGGCAGGACCGGCTTCGCCAGGAGTGGCGAGCCGTTGCCGAACAGTGGACATCATTCGAGGGGACGAATCCACTGTCGCGTAGAGAGAGGTACCAGCCAGGTGACTTGGTCGAGGCACAACCATGGATGCGCTACGGAGATCCGATCGGCGCGAACGACACCGTCAGCGCTCGAGTCGTCGTGCAACTACCCAAGGACACGAAGTACGACCAGGTGGCGTTCTACGCCAGCGCACACCTCACGCGCAAGGACCGCGTGTCTCTCGACCAATTGAAGCCCGCCACAACGGGTTTCAGGAGCTGGGCCGGCGGGCGGGTGCCCGATTGGCTGAAAAAGCGCAAGGACTTTGATTCCCTCATCTACGAGAGCACGCTTCACGAGAACAACGCCATCGACGAGGAGACTAGGGACACCCGACACATCAACGTCTACTGGGAGTTCGGCGCTCACGGCGTAGACATTGCGGAAACCGTCAACATGCCAGACGGGAAGGAGGCGCCCGGAAAAGTGGCAGAACGGTACGGCATCCGAATCGTCGAGACAGGGCCGGTGGAGCGCACCCTGTGGGACATCAAAAGCAAGCTCTGACGGGCACGACCGCCCCGGGTACCGCCGAACGCCGGTCCCCCAGCCGCTCCAGCCACACCACCAGCGCGAGCGAGCAGTTCACGCGGTCCCAGGAGTACGAGTCGCCCATCCCCCACTGAGCCTCGCGCACCGCCCGGCACAGCGTGTCGACGTCGAACATCTCGGCGATGAGCGGATGCCGTGCGGAGCGGCAGAGGTCGATGAGTTCGTCGCCGTGTGCCCGCAGACCACGGACGTAGAGGTCGTTGAAGGGGATCTTGGCCGTTCGGCCGTGTATCCGGGGCGGGAGCAGATCCGCCATCGCCTCGCGCAGAACCGCCTTCGAACGGCCCGCCCGCATCGTGACTTCGGCGGGGAGGCGCCGCATCGTCGCGACCACCTCCGGGTCGAGGAAGGGGTGCGAGAGGAAGAACCCGTTCTGCTGTGCGTAGCGCCAGGACAACGGGTCAGGCGCGGCAAGGTAGTTGGCCGCGTCGTAGAGCGACTGCTCCGGCCGGCTCCCGAACACGAACCGGCTCTCGGCGATGCTGGCCGAGCGGTAGCCGTGAGCCCGCGCGAATTCGGGTCGCAACCAGGGCGGGCGAGTGAAGTTGCCGAGTCCCCCGAGTACTGTTCCGCGATGGACGAGCCTCGCGAACCGTTCGGCCGCCAGCGGAAGCGCCGGCCGCACCACGTGGGTGCCGACGATCTCGCGAACACCCCGTTCACTCGTTGCGGCATGGGCGCGTGCCTGCCTGGTCAGCTCCCGGAGCCTTCCGGAGCGGGCAAGCCGGTGCAGGTGCAGCGGGTTGGTGTCGACGACCGGATCGGCTCCGCAACCGGTGAGAAGGATGTCGCAGCCCAGCTCCGCCGCAACGGCATGCAGCCGGTTCCAGAACGGGGCGCGGAAGGCGTGGGCGTGCGGCTCGTCCGAGTCTCCCGCATGGTGCTCGAAGTCATCGAAGTCGGCCACGTCGTCGGCCTCGACGATCACCGGACGGGCCGCTGGTGCCAGCCGGCGGACCGCGTCGACGGCCTCCTCGAGGTACGGCCGCTCCCCGGCCAGTTCTCCCCCGTCGAAGCGCCCGGCGAGCAGGATCAGGTCCGCGTCGGGGTCCTCGCCCTCGGCGAGCAGGCGCGCCGCGAGCAACGCGACGCTGGTGGAGTCGGTGCCGCCGGAGACGTGACATGCGGTCGTCCTGCCGAGGCGGCGCCCGACGGCCTGCTCCAGGGCTTGGCGCAGATCCTGCCCGGCCGCACCGGGGCCGGGTCCGTCGGGCGATGCCGGCGGGTCGCAGGGCCGGCGGGCGCGGAGTACCGACCGGCCGCGCAGCCGTCCGGTGACCGAGAGCTCCACCACTTCGCCGCCGAGGACCCGGTGCACCCCGGCGAACGGGCTCAGCTCCGTATGTGGTTGGGCCATGTTCCCGGTCAGACAGCGGCAGAAGTAACGCCGTTCCAACTCCGCGGGGTGCCCCAGGCTGCGCGCCGCGGTGCTCACGGCGCTCACACGGCCGCCGGACTCTCTGAAGAACAGCGGGATGCGTGCCTGCGCGTCCCGCATCAGCAGCACGCGGTCGCGGTACACCAGGACAGCCGCGAAGTCACCGGTCGGCAGTGGCGGTTCGGCTCCGGGGCGGTCGAAGGCGTCGAGGAGAGCTCGGGCGCCCGCCTGGCGGTCATGGACCGAGTCGGCCCAGCCGACGACCGCCGCGGTGCCGGCCGGTGAGGAGACCGTTGTCACGAGTCTCTGCCGAGCCATCGCCCCCGCGGTCCACAGCTTCGCGTCGCCCCCGGACCATTCGAGTCGGAGCGCTTCCAATATCACTCGCTTCCGCAGCCGATCGAGAGAACCGGCGTGAAGGCGTGTCCTCGCGGAGCGGCGGCGGGAACGCACAGCCCGGCCGCTGACGTCCAGGCGTGCAGGGCGAACGGGTGCTCACGCACACCGACGTGCAGCGTGGCTTCGAAGCCGCACCGCCGCAGGAGGACGAATGCCGTCACGGCCTCGGCCTTGCAGTCGTCGTCGACGAACCAGCTTCTGCGGCCGTGTGCTTCGACCGCTCGTTTCAGCCGTGCCACATCCTGCGGGGAAGGGGTGTCCGCGCGGGTGTAGCCGGGGGCGACCAGGGGCAGCAGCCGAAGGACGCGTCCGAAACCGATGGCACGGATCAGCAGATGCACACCGCGGAGCCAGAGCCCGATCTCGGCGTCCGCGTGGGCCTTTCGCCGGGCCGTCGCACATCCGGCTCGGACGAGACCGGTGACGAGTTCCGCACGCTCCTCGACGTCTCCGCCGACGAACTTCCGGACGTCGGCGGTCGTCATGCCGAGAAAACGCGTGCGTCGCCAGTCGGCGATGAGGGCCCCGCCGGACAACCTGGTGACACGGCAGTGGGGTGAAAGGATGTGCGTCATGGCCACGAGGGCATCGGAGTCCTGAGCCACCGCGCCTCCTCCCGTTCAGGGGTGCAGGCGTGTCAGGACTGGTATCCGTGACCGTCGTAGTCGCCGCCGCTGAACCCCCGGATGAGACGGCCGTTGCCGAGAAGGACAAGGCCACGCGGCAGTCGGCGCCGCAGCATTCGGATGAACATCGCCCACCTCCAGTGCCGGGTTGGCGTCGATCATGTCCAGGCTACGCCGCCCCGAACTCCTCGCAACCGCGCACTCCGTCCGCGAGGCTGGAGGGACGACACCACGGTTACGAGGAGACCCTCGCCTCCTTCGAGGAGTCACGGCAGCGGCTGGGCCAGGAGTACGTGGACCTGTATCTGATCCACTGGCCCAACCCCCGGGTCGGCAGGTACGTCGACTCGTGGAAGGCGATGATCAAACTGCGCGAGGACGGGCTGGTGCGCAGTTCGGCGTGGCGGCTGCCGGGCTCGGCGGGTGAGGGGTGACGGGCGGTGTCCGAACGGATGAGCGGCAACGCCGCCCGCGCGTACGCGGATTGAGCCGTTCCTGCCCCGGCCGGCCGTGCGGGAGCCTATGTTCACGAAGGTACTCGATCTTCGGTTCAGGAGGCCCCCACACATGCGTACCGCGCTCCGTACCGCAATGGCCGGGGCGGTGGCCGCCGGCACTCTGCTGACCTGCGGCACCGCCTACGCCACCCCCGCCGGACCCGGTGTGACCGGCAGGGTGATCAGTCAGACCACCATCGGTGACACGGACTACGTCCTGCGGGAGATCACCGTCCCGCCCGGCCAGACCACCGGCTGGCACTACCACGACGGCCCGGTCTACGGGTACGTCCAGAAGGGCACCCTCAGCCACTTCCACTCCGACTGCAAGGAGGACGGCGTCTACAAGCGGGGCGGCACGGTGTACGAGTCGGGCGGGCCGGGCGACGTGCACCTGGGTGCCAACCTGGGTGACACCGACCTGGTCCTCGACGTGCTCTACATCCTGCCGCACGGCTCGCCGTACTCGGAGTCGGTGCCGAACCCGGGCTGCGACTTCCAGTAGCCGGCGGGACCGGTCACTCGTCGGCGACCGGGAACGCGCCCTCGGGCAGCGGCTGTTCGGCCCAGATGGTCTTGCCGCTGCCCGTCTGCCGGCTGCCCCAGCGCTGGGTGAGCTGGGCGACGAGGAGCAGGCCCCGGCCGCCCTCGTCGTAGGCGTGCGCCCGGCGCAGGTGCGGTGAGGTCGAACTGCCGTCGGCGACCTCGCAGATGAGCGCGCGGTCGCGGATCAGGCGCAGCTGGATGGGCGGTTCGCCGTAGCGGATCGCGTTGGTGACGAGTTCGCTGACGACGAGTTCGGTGACGAAGGCGGCCTCGTCCAGGCCCCAGGCGGTGAGCTGTTCGGTGGCCGCCTGCCGGAAGTGCGCCACCTGGGCAGGGTCGGGCGGCACGTCCCAGGTGGCGACCCGGTCGGCGCCGAGGGCGCGGGTGCGGACCAGCAGCAGGGCGACGTCGTCGGCGGGCTGTTCCGGCATGACGGCCTTGAGCACGTTGTCGCTGAGGGCTTCCAGGGAGTCGGCGGGCGCGCTCAGGGCGCGGCACATCTCCTCGGTGGCGCGGTCCACGTCCCGGTCGCGGTCCTCGACCAGACCGTCCGTGTAGAGGGCGACGACGGCTCCCTCGGGCAGTTCGAGCTCCGTCGCCTCGAAGGGCAGACCGCCGACGCCGAGCGGCGGGCCCGCGGTCATCGGGATCAGCTCGGCCTCGCCGCCCGGCAGCACGATCGCGGGCGCCAGGTGACCGGCGGCGGCGAGGCTCAGCCGGCGCGAGACCGGGTCGTAGACGGCGTACAGGCAGGTGGCACCCAGTTCGGCGACTTCCTCGCCGGGGCCGTCCGCGGCAAGGTGGGTCACCAGGTCGTCGAGGTGGGTGAGGAGCTCGTCGGGGGGCAGGTCCACGTCGGCGAGGGTGCGTACGGCCGTACGCAGCCGCCCCATGGTGGCGGAGGAGCGGATGCCGTGGCCGACGACGTCGCCGACGACCAGGCCGACCCGGCTGCCGGAGAGCGGGATCACGTCGAACCAGTCGCCGCCGATGCCGGCCAGCGATCCGCAGGGCAGATAGCGGTGGGCGACCTCGACGGCGGCCTGTCCGGGCAGGCCGCTGGGCAGCAGGCTGTGCTGGAGGGCGAGGGCGGTGGAGCGCTCGCGGGCGAAGCGGCGGGCGTTGTCGATGCAGACGGCGGCGCGGCTGGCGAGTTCCTCGGCGAAGACGGTGTCGTCGATGACGTAGTCGTCGGGGTGGCGCATGCGCACGCCCACGACGGCGCCGAGCAGGACACCCCGGGCCTGCAGGGGTACGGCGATCATGGAGTGGACGCCCTGGCGGTAGGGCCGGCCGGCGGGCGAGAGGGCGTTGCGCTCCTCGACCCAGCGGCGGAACTCGGGCTCGCCGGCCTGGCTGACCACCGCCCGCCGCTCCCGCAGCGCCCGGGCCGGCGGGGACGCCGCCGGGTGCACCTCGGCGTCGCCCAGCCGTACGGCGGCCTCGGGGGTGCCCTCGGTCACGGAGCCGTGGGCGACGCGGCGCAGCGCGATGTCGCCCTCCGGAACGGTGGGCAGTTCCTCGGCGCCGAGGACCCAGTCGAGGAGGTCGACGCTGGCGAAGTCGGCGTACCGGGGGACGAGGAGGTCGACGAGTTCCTCGGCGGTGTGCACCACGTCCAGGGTGGTGCCGATGGCGGTGGCCGCCTCGTTGAGGAGGGCGAGCCGGAGCCGGGCCAGGTACTCCTCGGTGCTGTCGAAGGCGGCCAGGGCGACGGCGGTCAGCTCGCCGGCGGGGTCGCGCAAGGGCCACATCTCGATGTTCCACGCGTGGTCCCGGTTCAGGGCCGGGCCCCCGGTGGAGGTCTCGTAGCGGACGGGCCGGCCTGTCTCGACGACCTGGCGCAGGTGGCGCAGGAAGCCGTCACTGTGCGGGGCTTCCTCGACGGTGTCCAGGAGGAAGCGGCCGAGCAGGGCCTCCTCGGGGACGCCCATGAGGCGGCAGGCGGCATGGTTGGCGCGAAGGTAGTGCTGTCGGACGTCGAAGACCGCCATGGCGACTGAGGCCTGCTGGAAGGCCTGGCCGGCCGGCGTGGAATCGGTCTGCCAGGGCGGGTCGGCGGTGAGTACGTGGCCGGTGGTGCCGCCGTCGGGACCGAGGACCGGGCAGGCGGTCAGGGCGATCTCCAGGCGGCGGCCGTCGGCATGGCGCAGTGCGACGGTCCCGGAGCCGGTGGCCAGTGCCCGGACGGGGACCGCCTCGGCGAGGAGGTCGGCGGCGGGCTTGCCCACGACCTCCTCGGCCCGGTGTCCGGTGAGCATCCGCGCGCCCTCGCTCCACCCCGTCACCCTGCCCAGGGCGTCGACGACCGCGGTGGCAGCGACACGCTCCATACGCCCCAGGATGAGACCTGTGCCCCGGCGCATCAAGCGCGGGCCCGGGCCGTCCGCTCAGCCCTGGTGGGCGCGCAGGGCGGCCAGTGCCCGGTCGGCGTGGGTGTTCATGCGCAGCTCGCTGCGGACGACCTCCAGGACGGTGCGGTCCTGGGCGATCACGAAGGTGGCCCGCTTGGTCGGGGCGATCGAGAAGCCCCGCTTGACGCCGAACAGCTCCCGGACGGCGCCGTCCGCGTCGGAGAGCAGCGGCATGCCGAGCGTGTGCTTGCCGGAGAACTCCTGCTGGCGTTCCACGCTGTCCCCGCTGATCCCGACGGGGCGGGCGCCGGCGGCGGCGAATTCGGCGGCCAGGTCCCGGAAGTGGCAGGCCTCGGCGGTGCAGCCGGCCGACAGGGCGGCGGGATAGAAGAACAGCACGACCGGCCCGTCGGCCAGCAGATCCGTGAGGGTCCGCGTCGTACCGGTCTCGTCCGGCAGCGCGAAGTCCTCGATCCTGCTTCCCACCTCGACAGTTGACGCCATCTATCGGCCCTCCTCGTCACGTGCGACACCACGCGCCCACAGCACCAGGGGAATCTGGAGCGGCAGCCGGGCGAGGGCCGCGGTCCTGAGCGGCTCGGGCCGCTTCTGCCAGTCGACGGCCATCTGGACGTTGGCCGGGAACACACCCACGAAGAAGGCGGCGGCCGCCCGGGCCGCCACCGCGCGGGTCCGCGGCAGGGCGATCCCCGCGGCCAGGGCCAGTTCCACGGCCCCGCTGCCGTACGTCCATGCTCTCGGCGGACCCGGCAGCACCTTGGGAATCGTCGCGTCGAACGACTTCGGTGCCGCGAAGTGCGCGACGCCGGCTGTCGCCAGCAACCCCGCGAGCAGCAGGGGTGAACGTTCGGACCGGGCCACACAGCCTCCTCTGACGATCTGCCGCCGGATATTACCGGGCGGTACCGCCCCGCTCGCCGCCGGGTCCTGCTCCGACCGGACCACCGACCCGGCCGCGCCGTCCCGGCCGCGCCTACCTGCGCCTCACACGGCCCGGGAGGCCGGGGGCTCCGTCTCGGTGGTCTCCTGGCCGGGTTCGTCCTCGACCGCGTACGCCAGGAAGTCGTCGACCATGCGGTGGAAGAGCGTGGCCAGCTGCCGCAGTTCCTCGGGCTCCCACTCCCCCAGGGCCAGCTGCATACCGCGTGCCCCGGCGTCCCGGACGCGGTCGACGGCCTCCCGGCCGCCGTCGGTGAGCTCGATCCGTTGGGCGCGGCGGTCGTCGGGGTCGGGGACGCGGGTGACGTAGCCGGACCTCTGGAGCTGCTGCACCGTGCGCGTCACATGGGATGCCTCGACTCCGAGCCGCTGTGCCAGCTCTCCCGGGCGCAGCGGCTCGGAGTCGGCGACCTGGCGGAGCAGGGCCACCGCGGCGCGGTCCAGCGGGACGCCGGCGAGCGCCATCAGCCGCTCGTGCTGCCGGGCCCTGGTGCTGAGATAGGTGATACGGGTCAGGGCACGCTCGATCTCGACGACCTCCGGCGTGGCGGCGGGGACGACTGGCAGCGGTTCTGTGGACATACCGGCCAGTTTACCATATCGTTGCGTAACTCAAGTAAATTACTGCACGGGTTTACCCGCCGTACTGCGCGGTGGGTACGCGCCGGTCGTCAGAGTCCGTGCTCACGCAGCGGTCCGACGGTGAATCCCCGCCGGTCACAGGTGTCCAGGATGCGCGGCAGCGCGCCCAGGGCCGAGCGCCAGGCGCCCGGCGCCGAGGTGCAGTCGGAGTCGTGCAGCAGGATCGTGCCGCCGCCGTCCAGGTCCCGGGTGACCGTGCGGTGCACGGAGTCCGGGGTGGCGCGGGCGGTCCAGTCCTCGCCCCAGCAGGTCCACAGCACCGGGGTGAGACCGAGCCGGCGGGCGGCCAGATGGGCCGCGGTGGACATCACTCCGTACGGCGGCCGGAACAGCCGGGGAGCCTGTCCGGTGAGGGCGCCGACGGTGTCCCGGGCCCGGGCGAAGTCGTCGTGGGTGGCCCGGGGGCCGCGCAGCAGGAGCGGTCGGTGCAGCCAGCCGTGGATCCCTATCTCGTGCCCGGCGGCGGCGATCTCACGGACCAGGCCGGGCGAGCGGCGGGCCTGGCTGCCGAGCAGGAAGAAGGTGGCCCGGATGCTCCGTTGGTCCAGGGCCCGCAGGAAGAACGGGGTCGACAGCGGGTCCGGGCCGTCGTCGAAGGTGAGGGCGACATGGTCCGCGCGGCCGCGGCCGGCGAGCCGGGGCATGACGCGGTTGCGCAGCGGGCCGAACGTGGAGACCACGGGCGCCGAGTGCAGGGCGAGCGCCGGGAGGGTGGCGAACGCGGCCGCGCGGAGGAGGGGTGCGGTGGCGGTCACGAGTAGGGCCCTTCCGTCGGGCGGGCGGGGTGCGGGGCCGTACCGGAGGCGGGTGCGGGGGTCATGAGTGATGGTCCTGCTGCTGCGGGGCGCCGAGGTGGACGTCGTCGTCGAGGTCGAGGGTGTGGCCGATGGCGTGGATGACACCAGAGCCGCTGCCGGTCGTGGCGACCGCGGTGCCGACCGCGCCGGCCCAGACGGCACAGGCCACGGCGACGCTGACGGCGAGGCGCCGGACGGCCGGGCGGGACCCGCGCGGTACGGACGCGGTGCCGGGGGCGCTCGCGGCCGGGCCCGACGGGGGTGCCGGCCGGTCGAGGCCGAGCGGAGCCGGGCGCGGGCCGGCCGCACGGCAGGCGCGCGCTATCTCGTCCGCGGGGCCCGCGCCGGCGGCGGCGAACAGGGCGTGGCCCGCCTCGCGCTGCAGCAGGCCGCGCGGGCCGTCGATCAGATCGCCGAGTACGTCCTTGAGCCGGTCCGGGTCACGGATCCAGGCGGCGACCCCGGCCTCGTCGAGGGCCGCGGCGTTGGTGAGGCCGTGGCCCGGTATGCAGCGGTAGCTGGCGACGGGCAGTCCGGCGGCGAAGGCCTCCAGCGAGGTCAGCCCGCCGGCGTTCTGCACCAGCACGTCGGCCGCGTGCATCAGGCCCGGCATGTCGTCGACCCAGCCGTAGGCGTGCTCGATGCCGTCGGCGCGCAGTTGCTCTGCGAGGGCCTCGTTGCGGCCGCAGACGACGACCGGTACGGCCGCGCCGCAGTCGCGCAGTTCCAGGGCCACCTGCCGGACCGGGCCGACCCCCCAGGAGCCGGCGACGAGCAGTGCCAGCGGGGTGTCCGCGGGCAGCCCGAACCGGGCCCGGGCCGCCCGGCGCCGCTCGGCGTCGGCGGGACGGAAGCGCGGGTCGGCGACCGGGCCGCCCACCCGGACGTCCCGGGCGCCCAGGGCGCGGGCCTGGGCGGCGGGCACGGCGTGGGCGGCGAGGTGCACGTCGACGCCCTCGGCCACCCACAGCGGGTGCACCGAGAAGTCGGTGAGATAGGTGAACACCGGTGCGTCGAGGCGCCCGCCGAGCCGCAGACTGCCCAGGACGCGGCTGGCGCCGGGGTAGGTGGAGACGACGGCGCCGGTGTCGGCGGGGAGGGCGTCGAGCATGCGGTTCTCGGCGGTGCGCAGCAGCGCGCGGGCCAGCGGGCCGCCGCCTCCGGCGCGTTCGGTGCTGGAGTAGACGCGCTGGTAGATCCAGGGCGCCCGGACGAGCATCCGGTGGTAGCCGTCACGGACGGTCCGGCCGAGTCGGGCGGGCAGCAGGTCGAGCAGGTCGTACCGGTCGACCGTGACACCGGCCGCCGTCAGCCGGCGTTCCAGTTCGCGAGCGGCGCCGTCGTGGCCCGCGCCGATGCTCGCGGAGACGATCACGACGCGCTCGGCGGGCGTCGCGCGCCGGGGCACCGGGGCGGGACGGGGACGCAGGGCGGCGGCCGCCAGGGCGCGCAGATGCACCGTACTTCCGAGGTGGGGCATGGGTGGGTTCCTCCGCAGAGACTCCGCAGGTGGAGTGGAGCGGCGAAACTCTACAACATGTAGTAGGTAATCTCGTACAACTTGTAGTAGACCGCTTTCGCGCAGCTCACAGCCGCCCGCCCCCGGTTCTACAAGCCGTAGTAGCAGTCCCGGTAGGCTGTGACCTCGAATGCTGGTTGAAGGACGGTGAACGGTGCACGACCGGAAGATCGACGAGACCGGCGAGGCAACCGGCCGACGGGCCCGCGGCGAGCTGGAGAGTGGTGTGCTGGCCGCCCTGTGGGCCGCTTCCGAGCCGCTGACCGCCCGGCAGGTCCAGGACCGGCTGCCGGGGGACCTCGCCTACACGACGGTGCTGACGATCCTGTCCCGGCTCCACGACAAGGACACGCTCGTACGGCACCGGGCGGGCCGCGGCTACGCGTACGCGCCCGTGCGGGACGAGGCGTCCGACACCGCCCAGCGCATGCACACCCTGCTGGAGCGCGGCTCCGACCGGGAGGCCGTGCTCGCCCGGTTCGTCTCCGAACTCTCCGAGGAGGACGAGCAGTTGCTGCAGCGCCTGCTCGGGGAACACGACGGCGGCCCCGCCGACGAAGGACCGTGAGCCGATGACAGTCAGCGTCTACGTCCCCTTCCTGGTCACCGTGGTCCTCGCGGTGCTCGCGCCCCGGCTCGCCCGGCGGTTCGCGCCGCGCCCGGCGGCGTGGGCGCTGGCCGGCGGCGCACTGGTGACGGCGCTCGGCTGGCTGGGCTCGCTGGCGCTGCTGGCGTTCACCGGGCTGGCACAGATCCCCGAGGTCGCGGAGGAGGGCCGCTGGTCGGTGACGGCGCTGCGCGCGGACGACCCCGTGTACCTCACCGTGTCCGCGGTCGCGACGGTCGCCCTGCTCGCCTCCCTCACCGGCCTCACGGTCGCCGCCGTACGACAGGTACGGCATCTGCTCTGGGCGCGCCGGGAGTGCGCACGGCTGCCCGGGGACCTGGAGCTGGCCGTGCTCGACGACGCGTCGCCGCACGCCTTCGCGCTCCCGGGGGCACCGGGCCGGATCGTGGTCTCGCACGGGATGCTGCGCTGCCTCGGCGACGCCGAGCGGGAGGCGCTGCTCGCACACGAGCGGGCCCATCTGCGCGGCCGCCACCATCTCTTCCAGACCGCCTGGCGGCTCACCGCGGCCGCCTGCCCGCTGCTGCGGCCGGTCGGGGAGACCGGCGGTTTCGTGCTGGAGCGCTGGGCCGACGAGGAGGCCGCGGTACGCCTCGGGGACCGCACGGTCGTGGCGCGCGCGGTGGGCCGGGCGGCCCTCGCCTCGGCCAAGGCCCCGGCCCGGGCCCGGGCCACGCTCGCGGCGACCGGGGGCGCGGTGCCGCAGCGGGTCCGGGCGCTGCTCGCCCCGCCGCCACCGCGCCGCGCACTGCCGCTGGTCGCGGGCGCCGCGCTGCTGGCGGTGTCGTGCGCGAGCCTGGCCGAGGCCGCCTCCGACAGCGAGCACATGATCGAGGGCGCCCAGTTCGCCGCGTGCGTGACCTCCCTCAAGGAGACGGGGATGCCGGTACCGCCGCCCGAACACGGCCCCTGCGGCCACCCGCCCCGCGACCACGACGGGCCGGGCCGACACCCCCGCTGATCGCCGCGGGGCTTGACACCACGATCGGAACGGGGGTTATCGTCACCCGACGATCGTCAGGATTCCTGATGGTCGATCCGTCGCCCGCCGGGTACCGCCCCATGGTGCAGGCCCCTCCCGATCGGAGCCGTATGTCCCTTCTGGCCCGCCCTTCGGCCGCCGCGCTCGCCGCGAAGACCATGCAGCGCCTGACCGGGTTCGCGAGCCGGCGCCCGAGCGGCCCGGGTTCGGACGCCGCCTCGCACGCCCGGTTCCCCGAATTCCCCCGCACCGTGCGCGCGTTGACCATCCCGACGGCCGTCGCCCCGGCCCGCGCCACGGTGTACCTGCCGCCGGCCACGAACCCCGCTCCCCCGGTGCACGTCAACTTCCACGGCGGCGGTTACGTCATGTCGCTCACCGAACTCGACGACCCGCTCTGCCGGTTCCTGGCCGCCGAGGCCGGGGTGGCCGTGGTCAACGTCGACTACGTCGTCGCCCCGCAGCATCCCTTCCCTGCTCCGCCGCGCCAGGCCTACGAAGTGGTCCGCTGGGTCGCCGAACACGCGGCCGAACAGGGCTGGGACGGTGCCCGGCTGACCGTCGGCGGACAGAGCGCCGGCGGCGGACTCGCGGCGGCGGTGGCCCGGCGGGCGCTGGCCGAGGGCGGCCCCTCGATCGCCCTCCAGGTCCTCCACTATCCCCCGCTGGACCTGGCGACGAGCGCGAACGACAAGCGGGCCGCCGTCGCCAGACCGGTGCTGCGGCCCTGGATGGCCGAGGTGTTCGACACGGCGTACGTCCCGGAGCCGAAGGACCGCACCGACCCGCTGGTCTCCCCCGCCCACCCGTCCGACACGGCCGACCTCACGGGCATCGCCCCGGCACTGGTGATCACCGCCGAGTACGACCTCCTCAGGGCGGAGGGCGAGCGGTATGCCTCGCGACTGGGGGCCGTGGGAGCACTGGTGGAACTCCACGAGGTGGCGGGGGTGGATCACGGATACGACGGCAAGGACGACGTGAGGGCACGGGAGGTCTATGCGCTCATCGCACGTCATGTGCGGGCGGTCCGGTAGCGCCCCCGGCGGCCTCCCCGGCCTCAGTCCTGACGGGCGAACCAGTCCAGCACCTGCGGGATGGCGCGGATGGCCGAGCCGACGTGGTCGGTGTCGCCCACGTCGACCAGCGGCACGTCCGCCCCGTGAGCGCGCAGCTGCCGCCGGCAGTGCAGTGCGTTGGCGAACACCGCGTCCCGGTCCCCGTCCGCCGCGTACAGGCGGACCGGGACTTCCGGGTGCCACTGGCAGGTCGTGTCGTTGTCGCGCAGTGCGGCCAGCAGCGCGCCGGTGGGGTGCAGCAGCCGCTGGACGTACCGCGGGGTCAGCAACTCGGCCGGACTCGCGGGGAGTTGGGCGACGATGCTCTCCTCCGTGTGGTCACCGTCGTACAGTCCCTCGACGAGGGTGTCGTACGGCGCCCGGAACACCTCCGACGGCGAGTCGTACAGGTGGTGCAGCCGGTTCATGGACACCGTCCAGTAGCCCATGTAGAAGGCGGCCTCGACCGGATCCATACCGCCGGTCAGGAACATCGCGGGGATCTCCGCGTGCCGCACGTCGTACGGGCCGCTGACGGGGGCCAGTGCCGCCGGTTTCCAGTACGGGTCGGCGCCGTGCTGGAGGGCCCTGCCGGTGGCCATCGCCGCCGTGCCGCCCTGGGAGAAGCCGGTCAGCAGCACGCCGGGTTCGAGGCGGTGGCCGTGGCGGGAGGCCAGCGTGCGGCTCGCGCGCAGCATGTCGATCCAGGCGGTCGTCTCGGTGGCGGTGTCCATGTACGGATGGGCACCGGGCCCGGTGCCCAGGCCCAGGTAGTCGGGCGCGACGGCGGCGTACCCGGCAGAGGCGAAGTACTCGACGGCCTCCCGGTCGCCGTTGCCCGCCGCCATCGAGGCGACACCGCCGCGGTAGGCCCGGGTGCCGTGGCCGTAGGAGATGACCCGCAGGTCGTGTCGGCTGCCGTCGGGCAGTTCCACCAGTCCGCTGGCGGTGGTCGGCCGGCCGGCGGCGTCCACGGTGCGGTAGGTGACGCGGTAGCCGGTCACGCCGTGGCGGACGGGGGTGGTGTCGAACGGGATCGATGCGACGGCCGCGACGACCTCGGTGCGGGACAGGTGCCCCACCGGGGTGGCGGACAGCAGTTCTCCGCGCGCCGAGACGCCGGTTGCCGATGCGGCCGCGGCCGACGGGACGGTGACGACGGCGCCGAGGAACGTGGCACAGGCGAGCGCGGCCAGTGCGATGCGTAATGCTCTTCCGGGCATGTTGTTGGTCATGCCTTCAGAGTCAGGACGCGACGGTGGGCCGACCATCCGGCAGCCCACCGTGTCCAGGGTGGTGCAAACCCGCCGCTAGCCCCCGAGCTTCGGCGCCTCCACCCCCAGCGTCTCGGCGTGGTCGGTCAGTTCGCGCCACACCTTCGGAGCCACGGGGACGCCCTTCGCCCCCCGTTCCTCCGCCACCGCCGCGCTCCGCTCGCCCGGGTAGAACACCCCGGGCACGCCGTCCGCCGCCGGCAGGCCCTTCAGGGTGCCCAGCGTGTCGTCCACCGCGCCGAGGAAGGCCTCCGGGTCGCCGAAGGCGGCCGGGTCCACGGCGATGAGGAGCGCGTTCTGGCGGTGTTTGCGGCCCGCCGGGTCGTCCGAGTGGAAGGCCGCGAAGATCGGCGCGCCGACGAGGACGCTGGTCAGGAGCTCGAAGGCGAGGGACATGCCGGAGCCCTTCGCGCCGCCGAGCGGCAGGGGCATGACCGCCAGCTCCGGGTCGGTCGTCGGCGTGCCGTCCGCCGTCGCGGCCGCGCCCTCGGGCAGCGGCGTGCCGCTCGCCTTCGCCTGGCGGATCTTGCCGAGGGCGATGGTGGCGGTGGCCATGTCCAGCAGCAGCGGGGCGTGTTCACGGGCCGGTACGGCGATGGCGAGGGGACTGGTGGCGACGGCCGCGCCCTTGACGCCGGTGTAGCCCATGTTGGGCATGCCGGCCACGAACCCGAGCCCGACCAGGCCCTGTTCGGCGATCCGGGACACGTAGTAGCCGATCGCGCCGGTGTGCACCGTGCGGCGGACACCGACCGAGGCGATGCCGGTCTCGCGGGCCCGCCGTACCGCCTCGTCGGCGGCGGCTGTCAGGGCGACCGGGCCGGGGGCACGGTCGGCGTCCAGGACGGCGGCGGCCGGCGCCGTCGACTCGATCCGGATCTCCGGCCGCGCGTTGGCGACGCCCTTGGCGAGCAGCTCCAGGTAGGCGGGGACGCGGGCGGTGCCGTGCGAGTCGACGCCGCGCTGCGCGGCCCAGACGAACACGTCGGCGGTGGTCCGGGCGTGTTCGGCGCTCAGGCCGCCCTTCTCCAGGAGGGCGGCGGAGAAGGTGCGCAGGTCGTCGGCGGGCACCAGGATCCTGGTGGGGGTGCTGGACATGGTTGGGGTGTGTCTCCTGGGCTAGCGGGTGACTAGGACGTCCACGACGGCGGTGCTGCCCTCGGCCACGGCCTTGAGGGCGCGTTCCAGCGCCGGCGCGAGCGCCTCCGACGTGTCGACGGTCTCGGTGTGCATGCCGAACGGCTCGGCGAACCCGGCGAGCCGCGGCAGCCGGTGCAGATCGGTGCCGAGCCACTCGCCGGTCTCGGCGGCCGCGCCGTCGGGGTAGAAGCGGCGGTGGTTGAGGTTCATCGACTTGTAGACACGGTTGTTGAACACCACGATCAGCAACGGCAGTTCGTACGCGTTCGAGGCGTCGTACGAGGGGATCACCGGGTTGTAGGTGAAGGCGCCGTCGCCGATGGTGAGGACCACCGGCCGTTCCTGCGCTGCGAGTTTGACGCCGAGGGCGACCGCGATGCCCTGGCCGAGTCCGCCCTGGACGTAGAAGTAGGAGTCCGGGTCGGCGGTTTGGAGATGGCGCTTCACGACCCGGCTGTGGGTGATGGTCTCGTCGACGACGATCGCGTCCTGCCCGTGCAGCAGCGTGCGCAGGGTGGCGGCGACCAGCACCGGGTCGACGCCCTTGGTCTCGGCCGCCTTCGCCTCCGCCGCCGCGATCGCGGACCGCTCGGCGGCGTGCCGTTCCTCCTGTGCCGCCAGGCGCACCTCGACCGCCCGCTCGTCGAGGTCCTTCGCCCGCTTGGTCAGCTGGCGCAGCGTGTTGGCAACGTTGCCCTCCAAGTAGGTGTCGGCGAAAAGCACTTGGTAGACGACGTGCGGGCGCTGCGGGATCTCGTCGATGACGACGACCTTCGCCTTGGCGGGGCGGCGCGAGGGCGGGTAGAAGGGCGCGCGGCAGTTGACGAGGAGGATGAGGTCGGCGGTGTCCGTCCAGGGGCCGATGTCACTCCCCGCGTGCAGCGGGTGGGTGCGCGGGAAGTTGCCGCACACCGCCGAGTCCGGCTCCACGACCGGGATGCTCCAGGCCTCGGCGAAGGCGGCCAGGGCCTCGAAGCCGCCCGCCTCGCGCCCCGCCGTCTCGGTGACGATCACGGGGTTGGCCGCCTCCCGGATCAGCTGCGCGACCGGGTCGACCTCCTCCGGCGAACTGTGCGTCGAACCGGGCGGCACGACGGGCTTGGCCTCGCGGCCGTCCCACTCCTCCAGGAGGATCTCCAGGGGGATGTTCAGGTACGCCGGTCCGGCCGGGGCGCGCCGGGCCAGTTCCGCCGCCCGGGTGATCATGACCGGGAGCGTGTGCACGCTGGCGGCCTCGGTGGACCACTTGGTGAACGGCTGGGCGATGCCGTGCGGGCCGCCCACGATCGACAGGTTGCGGTACCACTGGCCGCCCGGGTCGTGGCCGGGGGCGTCGCCGTACGTCGTCGACTCCGACGAGGCGACCACCATCGGCACGCCGGCCAGCAGCGCGCCGTGCACGGCCATCGAGCCCTGGAGCAGGCCCGGCGCCGCGTGCAGCAGCACGCCCTGCGGGCGGCGCGCGATCAGCCCGTACCCGGTCGCCATGCCGACGGCGACCGTCTCGTGGGTCAGGTCGAGATACCGCGGGGCGGGCTCGCCGTCGCGGTGGCGGCGGGCCAGCGCCTCCCACACCGGGGCCCATTCGGACCCCGAGGAGCAGAAGACGTAGTCGGCGCCCGCCGCGTTGAAGGCGGAGACGACGGCGTCCCCGCCGTCGGTCCGTGGGTTGTTGGTCATCGCCGGAGTTTCCTCAGCCCTCGATCGGCCAGTTCAGGACCTCGGAGATACCGCGGCCCATGATCCATTCAAGCTCCTCGGGGGTGAAGTCCCAGTGCTTGGTGAACTGCTCGATCGTGTCGGTGTAGGTGATGCCGTGGCCGAGCAGCCGGGTGATGTCGGTGCCGTAGAAGCAGCGCTGCGGGCCCATCTTGTCGACCATCTCGCGCACGTACTTCTGGATGTTGTTGTTCGGGAAGGGCTGCGTGGAGTAGCCGGGCAGCGCCGACACCTTGACGTAGATGTTCGGGTGGACGTGCAGGTCGGCGGTCTCCGAGACCCAGTAGCCGATCGCGTCGTCCACACAGCGGGCCATGATGCCCATGTGGTCGATGATGATCTTCAGCTCGGGGTGCCTGGCGGCGATCTCGCCCAGCTCGCGCTTCCAGATCGGGGCGTGGACCATGGTCGGGACGCGCAGTTCCTCGGCGATCGGCCAGTACCAGTCGTTGGTGCCGTCGATCATCCAGTTGCGGTCCTGCGGCCGGTGGAAGGTGAGCCGGGTGCCCTTCACATGCGGGTTCTGCGCGAAGTCCTTGAGCATGGCCGTGCCCTCTTCGGGCTTGTTCTGCGGGATGCGGGCCATGATGCCGAACCGGTCCGGGTGGGCCTCGCAGGCCTCCAGGGCGTAGTCGATACGGTCGCCCTCCCAGGACGGCGGCAGGATCAGCGCCCGGTTCACGCCGGCCTCGTCCATCAGCTCCAGGGCCTCCTCGTAGGAGAAGGGGTCCTCGCGGTGGCCGTTCAGGCGGATCCGCTCGCGGGCGCCGGGCACCCAGGGGCGGTCCGGGGTCTCTTCCTTCCAGATGTGGATCTGCGTGTCGACGACGAACATGTCCGAACTCTTTCTCTCGAAGGGGGTGGTGGGGCGGTGTGGAAGGAACGCTAGGCGGCCGGTGCGCTCTTGCGGAGATCCCGGAGCGCAAGCTGTTGTTGCACGGAAGTGCGCTGTTCGCGGGGCATGCGGCCGCTGTGTCAGGCGTCGTCGAAGACGGCCGCGGTGATGTGTTCGGCGATCGCCATGGAGGCCGTGGCGGCCGGCGAGGGGGCGTTGCGTACGGCCGTGATCCGGCCGACCCGGTGGATGCGGAAGTCGTCGACGAGCGTCCCGTCGCGGTCCAGCGCCTGGGCGCGCACGCCCGCGCCGCCGCGCACCACGTCACGGACGCCGACGCCCGGGACGTACAGCTTGGCGTCCTTCATGAAGGCGGCCGTGGAGAAGGAGCCGCGGTACTCCCTGATGCCGGTACGCCAGTGCTGGGCGGCCATCCGCCAGGCGCCCGGGTAGGCCGCGAGGGCCAGCAGGTCCCGGGGCGATACCTTGCTGCGCCGGTACCCCTCCTTGGCGAGGGCGAGGACGGCGTTGGGGCCGACCTCCACCGAGCCGTCGACACGCGGGGTGAAGTGCACGCCGAGGAAGGGGTAGCGCGGGTCGGGCACCGGGTAGACGAGGCCGCACACCAGATGGGACCGGTCCGGCCTGAGCAGCATGTACTCGCCGCGGAAGGGGATGATCCGGGGCTCCTGCCGGTCCTGGGCGAGCCTGGCGACGGAGTCGGACTGGAGGCCGGCACAGAGGATCAGCCGGTCGACGCGGACCCGGTCCGGTCCGGAGGCGACCTCGATGCCGCCGGGCACGGTGGTGACCGAGGTGACCGGGAAGCCGACGCGCACCTCGCCGCCCGAGTCGACGATGTCCTTGGCGAACGCGCGGGCGATCGCCGGGTAGTCGGTGATCGCGGTGCGCGGTGAGTGCAGGGCCGCGATACCGCCGACGTGCGGTTCGAGTTCCCTGATCTCGTCGCGCGAGATCCTCCGCAGTTCCGGTACGTGGTTGTTCTTCGCCCGCTCGTACAGGTTCTGCATCCGGCCGAGCTCGTCCTCACGGACCGCCACGACCAGCTTGCCGATCTCGTCGTACGGCAACTGCCGGTCCTGGCAGTACTCGCGCAGCAGGGACACGCCCCGCACGCACAGGTCGGCCTTGAGGCTGCCGGGCGTGTAGTAGATGCCGGCGTGCACCACACCGGAGTTGTGGCCGGTCTGGTGCCGGGAGACCTCCTGTTCCTTCTCCAGGACCACGACCCGGGTGCCGGGGCGGCGCAGCGCGATCTCGCGGGCCGTGGCCAGGCCCACGATGCCGGCGCCGACGACGCCGACCGTCTCGTCAGCCATCGGCCCGCTCCGGGGCACCGAAGTGGACGGCCACCGTCTTGACCCGCGTGGAGAACCTGAGGACTTCCTCGCCCTGCTCCTTGTAGCCCGTGCCGGAGTCGTGGAAGCCGCCGAACGGCAGATGGACGTCCCAGCCGGTGGTCGTCGTGTTGACCGCGACCTGCCCGCACTCGGCCTCGTCGGCGAACCGGTACGCCGAGCCGAGGTCGCGGGTGAACACGGCCGCGGCGAGCCCGAAACCGGAGTCGTTGACCGCCTCCACGGCCGCGGTGAAGCCGTCGACCGCGCGGACGGCGAGGACGGGCCCGAAGACCTCCTCCCGCCAGACGGCCGTCTCCGGGGTGACGCCCGTGAGGACGGTGGGTTCCACGTAGCAGCCGTAGGGTCGCTCGGTGTCCGCCCCGCCGCCGGTGAGCACGGTCGCGCCCTGCTCCACCGCCCTGCCCAGATCGGCGAGGACACTGTCGCGCTGCTTCGGGCTCGACAGCGGGCACAGGGTGCTCGCCGGGTCGGTGCCGGGGCCGACGGTCAGCGCCCGGACCTCCGCGACCAGCAGCGTGACGAACTCGTCGTACACCGGCTGTTCGACGATCACCCGGCTGGTGGCGGTGCAGCGCTGTCCAGCCTGGCCGAAGGAGGCGGCCGCGACGGCCTTCGCGGCGGCCGGCAGATCGGCGTCGCGCAGCACCACCGACGCGTTCTTGCCGCCGAGTTCGCCCTGGAAGCGGACGTTGCGGTCGGCGAGGCGGTGCCGGATGCGGTTGCCCACGGCGTTGGAGCCGGTGAAGGTGATGCCGACGATCCGGGGGTCGTCGAGGAGGGCCTCCTCGATCTCGGCGGTCCGGCCGGTGACGACGTTGAGGACGCCGGCGGGCAGGCCCGCGTCGTGCAGGGCACGGGCGAAGTGGAGCCCTGCCAGGGGTGTCTCGGTGGCCGGCTTGAACACGGCGGCGTTGCCGGTGGCCAGCAGCGGGGCGAGCTTGCGGGCCGGGGTGATCAGCGGATCGTTCCAGGGGCTGATCACCAGGATCACGCCGATCGGCTCGCGCTGGGTGTGCGTACGGTGGTCCGGGCGTACGTCGTGCAGGAGGGTGCCGTAGCCCTGGCGGGCGAGGCCCGCGTAGTACTCCAGGAAGTCGGCGGCCTTCAGGGTCTCGCCGGTCGCCTCGGCCAGGGTCTTGCCGTTCTCGGCGGTGACGTCGGCGGCGATCTCCCCGGCCCGCTCCCGGATCAGCCGGGCCGCCTCGGTGAAGACCCGGGCCCGTTCGAAGGGGCTGGTGCGCTTCCAGCCGGCGAAGCCGCGCTCGGCGTGGTCGTAGGCCCTGGTGACGTCCTTCGCGGACAGGGCCGGAACACGGGCGAAGGGAGTGCGGACGTCGGCGGGGTCGTGGACGTCGATCCATTCGCCGGTCCTCACCCACTCCCCGCCCAAGAGGGTTTCCAGAGTGCGCATGGAGATCACTTCCTTACGTCGTCCGCGCTGCCGGCCGTGCGGGCCGTCTGCGACAACACACCATGTGGGAGGGGGTTCACCAGCCCCGCGGGGGCAGGCATTGATTGCGCTGTGCGCGGGCCGTCGGGCGCATGATCCATGCTGGAATCGGGCGGGCCGGACAAGTGCTGAGAAGAAGAGGAGAAAACGGATGGCGTACACAGTCGTCGCCCACTATCGCTGCGCACCCGCCGACGAGGCCGCGGTGCGTGCCGCGCTGCTGAAGGCGCGGGAGGCCACGCGGACGGAGCCCGCGAACCTGATGTACGAGGTGCACGTGGTGGAGGGCGAGCCGGGTGGGTTTCTGTTGTACGAGCGGTACGTGGACCGGGAGGGGTTCGAGGCGCACAAGGCCGCCGAGCACTTCAAGGAGGTCGTCGTGGGGCAGGTGTGGCCGTTGCTCGTGGAGCGCACGGTGACTTTTGCCGAGGTTCTTTAGCGTCTGCCGGGCTGATGCCGGTGGAGAGAGCGCGGGTGGACTGTGGTTGCTCGCGCAGTTCCCCGCGCCCCTCAAAGAAAGGGGCGCTGCACGAGCGCCCCTTCAGGGGCGCGGGGAACTG
>NZ_JBHXLU010000099.1:0-42400 GCF_042720695.1 Streptomyces sp. NPDC058457
ACAGACTTCCGGACACGATTCACTCCCGGTGCATCAGAGGGCGGAGGGGCTGATGTGACCTATGAATCTCATCCGTGTATCGGGCCGGTCAACCCTCGTGCAGGGATGAATAGCCTTTGAAAACAAAGTGGTTGACGGAGCAAAACCTGACATTACTTCCCAGAGCCTCCCGCATACATCACATGTATGACTCGCACCTCGCTCGGTCTCGGCTTGACCGGCACGGTGTTAGCCATGACACCGTGCCCGTGGAACCAGCGGCCCGAAAGGGCGCCGAGTCCTCACCGGGGAGTGGGGCCGGGGCCGGCCCGGCCAGGGCGGTCAGCATCTTCGACGTGGCCAAGGCCGCCGGAGTCTCCCACCAGACCGTGTCCCGCGTGATCAACGGCAGGCCGAGGGTGAAGGAAGTCACCCGGGAGCGGGTCCGGGAGGTGATCGACGCGCTGGGCTACGGGCCCAACCGGCTGGCCAGAGCGCTCCGAGGTATCGAGGAGGCGGCCCGCGGGGCGGACTTCATGGTGTCGATCAGCGTGCTGGACGACCACGCCCCGCTGACATCCGAGGACATCACCGGCAGGCTCGCCCGCCCAGGCGAGCCCGTGCTGGTGATCGCCTTCAACGGGCCGGGGCGGCCGGCCTGGCGGGCGCTGCCCGTCGGGTACCCCGCGGCCGCCGTGGTGGAGATGCCGCCCGGAGGGCGTGACACCGGCTGGCCTGTGGTATGGCTCGACGACCGGACGGCGGCGGCCCAGGCCACCCGTTACCCGCTCGGTCTGGGGCACGGAACCGTCCGCTACCTGGCGATCCCGTCGTCGACCACCAAGGTCGGCCGGCGCACCGAGGCGTGGCGGGACGCCCTGGCGGGCGCCGGGCGCCCGGCGCCCGAGCCCCTGGAAGGCGGCTGGAGCCCACGGTCCGCCTATCTGGCCGCCCGCGCGCTGGTCGCCGACCCGCAGGTCACCGCGGTGTTGTGCGGCAACGACGAACTCGCCCTCGGTGTGCTGCGCGCGGCGCGGGAGGCGGGCCGGGATGTCCCAGGAGACCTGAGCGTCGTCGGCTTCGACGACACCCCCTACGCCGGATTCATCCTCCTCGCCCTGACCACCGTACGGCTGGACCGCACCAGCCGCACCGCCGCCGCACCGAGCACGGCAACCAGTTGGTCCTCAACCTCGCCCGCCCTGAGGTGGCGGACTGGCTGTACGGCACACTGCACGACCTGCTGTCGAAGAACGCGATCGACTTCCTCAAGTGGGACATGAACCGCCCCTTCACCGAGGCCGGCTGGCCCGCGGCCTCGGGCGACCCGGACCGCCTCTGGATCGATCACGTACGCAACCTGTACGCCGTGATCGACCGGCTGCGTGCCGACCACCCGGGGCTGCGCATCGAGTCGTGCAGCAGCGGTGGCGGCCTGGTCGACCTGGGCATCCTCGCCCGTACCGACCAGGTGTGGACCTCCGACAACACCGACGCGGCGGACCGCGTGGACATCCAGCACGGCTTCTCGCAGGTCTACCCCGCGCGGGTCATGGGCGCCGGGGCAACCGTCAGCCCCAATCCGTACACGGGACGGCGACTGCCCCTGGACTTCCGTTTCCATGCCGCCATGGCCGGAGTGCTGGGCGTCGGCGACGACCTCAACCGCTGGGACGAGGGCGAACTGGCGCGGGCCGCGGAGCACGTGGCCGCCTACAAGCGTGTACGACAGCTGGTTCAGCGGGCGAACAGTACCGGCTGCGGACTGTCGGCGACGGCGAGCTGAGCGCCGTGCAGTACCTCGCGCCGGACGGTCGCGAGACCGCGGTGATCGTCCTGCGCCGGGCGCGGCGCTTCGGTCACCACGACCGTCCGCTGCCGCTGCGGTCGCTCGATCCGGCCGCCCGCTACCTGGACGCGCTCACCGGTGCCGTCCACCACGGTGCCGTCCTGCTCAGCCAGGGACTGCCGTTGGACCTGGACGCCGACGACTACGCCTCCGCGCTCGTCCATCTGGTGCGTGAGCAGGGCTGATTCCGATCCTGCCACATCGGCCGCCGGAAGGGGCGGGGGCTGCCGCAACCTGCGACCCCCGGCCCCCTCTGAAGGTGTGCTCCGTCCAGCGAGCATCGACATTGATGGGATTGATTCCTCGTCCTGTGGCGAGGGCCTGCCTTCGAGTCCTCTTTGTTACCAGCGGATTTCGAGTTTCTACGTCAGGGGTATGGACAGCTCAGTCGGGCTCTGTCTATAAAGACATCCCATCTATCGGGGGAATCAGTCGCCCGCCGGATCAGTGCGAGGAACAATGACGAGACTCAGAACTGCTCTCTTCTCCGCGGTATCGGCCTGCTCGGCTCTGGCCCTGCTCAGCGCCTGCAGCTCCAGCACCGACTCCTCGTCAGCGACGAGCGACAAGCCGCTGGTGGGTGTCGACTACCCGCGCTCCGACACCGACTTCTGGAACTCGTACATCAAGTACACGCCGGAGTACGCCAAGCAGCTCGGCCTCTCGCTGAAGACCACGAACTCCCAGAACGACGTGGCCAAGCTGACCTCCAACGCGCAGACGTTCATCAGCCAGGGTGTCAAGGGCATCGCGATGGCGCCGCAGGACACCGCCGCGATCGCGCCGACCCTGGCGCAGCTGGAGGCGAAGAAGATCCCGGTCGTCACCGTCGACACCCGCCCCGACAGCGGCAAGGTGTTCATGGTGGTGCGGGCCGACAACCGCGCCTACGGCGAGAAGGCGTGCCAGTTCCTCGGTACGAAGCTCGACGGCAAAGGCAAGGTCGTCATGCTGGAGGGCGGTCTGGACTCGATCAACGGCCGTGACCGCACCGAGGCGTTCAACGACTGCATGAAGAAGAACTACCCAGGCATCAAGGTCTTCGGCGAGCCCACCAACTGGGACGGCGCGACGGCCGCGCAGAAGCTCCAGACGGACCTGACCGCCCACCCGGACATCAAGGGCGTCTACATGGAGTCCAGCTTCGCCCTGTCCGGCACGCTCCAGGTGCTCAAGCAGAAGGGGCTGCTGGTCGGTCCGAAGGACAAGAAACACGTCTTCATCGTGTCCAACGACGGCATCCCTGAGGAGCTCAAGGACATCGCCGCCGGCAACATCGACGCGACCGTCTCCCAGCCCGCCGACCTCTACGCCGAGTACGCGCTGTACTACCTGAAGGCGGCGATCGACGGAAAGACGTTCAAGCCGGGCAAGACCGACCACGACAGCACAATCATCAAGGTTCGTGACGGTCTGCTGGAGGACCAGCTCTCCGCCCCGCTCGTCACCGCCGACGGCGGTACCTACGGCGGTGTGCCCAGCGTGAAGAGCGACGACAAGTCGCTGTGGGGCAACAACCTCGACTGATGGTCCGTCGGAAAAGCCAACAGCTCACGATTTCAAGGCGGTTGAGATGAGCGACGGGGAGCGAGCAGTCACCCCCGCGCCCGCCCCGGCTGACGACGGGCGGGCCCCCGCAGCCCCGCCCGTCGTCGAGGCGACGGGCATTGTCAAACGATTCGGTCCGACGGTGGCCCTGCGTGATGCCCGGATCACCGTCCGGCCGGGCGAGACGCACGCCCTGGTCGGCCGCAACGGAGCCGGGAAGTCGACCCTGGTGTCCGTCCTGACCGGTCTGCAAGCCCCGGACGAGGGCACGGTGACCTTCGGGGGCGAGCGGGCCCCCCGGCTCGCCGACCGGGACGCCTGGCGGCAGCGCGTGGCCTGCGTCTACCAGAAGTCGACGATCATCCCCGCGCTGACCGTGGCCGAGAACCTCTTCCTCAACCGCCACCAGCGCGGACGCAGCCGCCTGATCAGCTGGCAGGGCATGCGCGGCCGGGCCCAGGAACTGCTGTCGACCTGGTCGGTGAACGTCTCCCCGCAGACCATGGCCGGCGATCTGAGTGTGGAGCAGCGGCAGTTCGTCGAGATCGCCCGGGCGTTGTCCTTCGGGGCCCGGTTCATCATCCTCGACGAGCCGACGGCCCAGCTCGACGCCGCCGCCATCAACCGGCTCTTCGACCGGATCCGCGACCTGCAACGGCAGGGCGTCACCTTCCTGTTCATCAGCCACCACCTCCAGGAGATCTACGAGATCTGCGACATGGTGACGGTGTTCCGCGACGCCCGGCACATCGTGACCGCCCCGGTCGCCGAGCTGCCGCGGACCGAACTGGTCGCCGCCATGACCGGTGAGGCCGCCGGGTCCGACCGTCCGGAGCGGGCGGGCGGTCCCGACACCGCCGCTCGGACCGCCCTGGACGTGCGTGCCCTGCGCAGCGAGGGTGTGTTCGAGGACATCAGCTTTACCGTGGCCGCCGGTGAGATCGTGGGGCTCGCCGGCGCTGCGGGCAGCGGCCGTACGGAGGTCGCCGAGACCGTCGTAGGGCTTCGGGCCGCCGGGGCGGGCGAGCTGGAGATAGCCGGGAACCGGCCCCGGCCGGGCAGCGTCCCGGCCGCGCTCGCCGCCGGCGCCGGGTTCGTCCCGCAGGACCGGCACCACCAGGGCTTCGTCCCGGACATGTCGATCGCGGACAACGCCACCCTGTCGGTGCCCGGCCGTATCGCGCAGCGCGGCCTGCTGAGCCGGGCCCGCCGGGACCGGCTCGCCGGGGACATGATCGAGAAGCTGGCGATCAAGACCCCTGGGCCGGAACTCCCGGTATCCGCACTGTCCGGGGGCAACCAGCAGAAGGTGGTCATGGCACGCGCCCTCGCCGACGACCCCCGGCTGCTGGTCCTGATCAACCCGACGGCAGGCGTGGACGTGCGGTCCAAGGAGTTCCTCCTCGGCAAGGTCGAGGAGACGGCGGACGCCGGAACCGGAGTGCTCATCGCCTCCGACGAACTCGACGACCTGCGCATGTGCGACCGGGTCCTGGTGATGTTCCAGGGCCGGATGACGACGGAGATCGCCCGCGGCTGGCACGACCACGACCTCGTCGCCGCGATGGAAGGAGTGGACCTCGATGCCTGAAACCGCCCTCGCGGAGACCCCCGCGCCCGAGACGGGAGAACAGCCCGGGCGTCGCGCACTGTTCGGCGGACGCGTCCCCCTCGCCCGGCTGCGCGACCTCGCCCTGGTCCCCGCCATCGTCGTCATCGCGATCGTCGGCCAGATCGTCAACCCGATCTTCCTGCAGACGGACAACCTGATCAACGTCCTGCAGACCATGTCCGAGATCGCGCTGCTGGTCCTCGCCCAGACGATGATCCTGATCGTCAAGAAGATGGACCTGTCCCTGGAGTCCACCATGGGCCTCGCGCCCGGCGTGGCGGCCTGGCTGGTGGTGCCCACCGGCGCCGGGCACGGACTCGGCCTGCTCCCCGGTGCCTGGGCGATCCCCGTCACGCTCGCCGTGGGCGTACTGATCGGTGTGGTCAACGCGCTGCTGATCATCCGCTTCGGCCTCAACGGCTTCATCGTCACTCTCGGCATGCTGATCGTCCTGCGCGGCATCCTCACCGGCATCTCGGGCGGGCAGACCTTCTTCCAGCTGCCCGAGTCGATGCTCTACCTCGGAACCGCGGAATGGTTCGGCATGCCCGCCTCCATCTGGGTCTGCCTGGTGCTGTTCGCCGTCGCGATCGTCGTCCTCGGCTGGACCAGCTTCGGCCGCTCCCTCTATGCCATCGGCGGCAACGTCGACGCCGCGAGGGCCGCCGGCATCCGCACCGACCGGGTGCTCGCGATCGTCATCATCACCGGCAGTCTGCTCGCCGCCCTCGCCGGACTGCTGCTGTCCGGACGGCTGGCCTCGGTCGCCTCCGCGCAGGGCAACGGCTACATCTTCACCGTCTTCGCCGCCGCCGTCATCGGAGGCATCAGCCTCAACGGCGGCAAGGGCACCATGTTCGGCGCCTTCACCGGCATCCTGCTCCTCTTCATGATCCAGAACGTGCTCACCCTGGCGGGCGTCCCCGCCCAGTGGATCGGGGCCCTCAACGGCCTGATCATCCTGGTCGCCCTCTGCATCTCCCGTATCACGGGCGGCAAGGTCCAGGACTGAACCGACCGCGACGGAGCCACAGTGCCGATCGCAGTCCCGTACATCCCGTCGCAGAGCGCCGAGCGCCCGACCGACCCTCACAGGAGTTCCCGCCATGACGCCTGCCGTGCCCGCATCCGCCCGCATCACCGCCCTGGACGTGCTCGACGTGCGCTTCCCGACGTCCGAGCACCTGGACGGGTCCGATGCGATGAACCCCGAGCCCGACTACTCGGCCGCCTACGTCGTCCTGCGCACCGACGCCGGCGACGGACTCGAGGGCCACGCCCTGGCGTTCACCACCGGTCGCGGCAACGACGCGCAGGCCGCCGCCATCGCCACCCTCGCCCCGCACGTCGTGGGCCTGTCGGTGGAGGAGGTCTGCGCCGACCTCGGCGCCTTCGCCCGCTCCCTCGTCCACGACCCCCAACTGCGCTGGCTGGGACCGGAGAAGGGCGCCATCCACATGGCGACCGGAGCCGTCGTCAACGCCGCCTGGGACCTGGCCGCCAAGCGGGCCGGCAAGCCCGTGTGGCGGTTCCTCGCCGAGATGACGCCCGAGGAGCTGGTCGCCCAGGTCGACTTCCGCTGGCTGTCCGACGCCCTCACCCCCGAGGACTCCCTGGAAATCCTGCGCCGCGCCGAACCCGGCCGCGAGGAGCGCATCGCCCACCTGCTGGAACACGGCTACCCCGCCTACACCACCACCCCCGGCTGGCTCGGCTACTCCGACGAGAAGCTGTCCCGCCTCGCCCGCGAGGCCGTCGCCGACGGCTTCGCCCAGATCAAGCTGAAGGTCGGCGCCGATCTGGAGGACGACATACGCCGGATGCGCACCGCCCGGGAGACCGTCGGCGCGGACATCCGTATCGCCGTGGACGCCAACCAGAGATGGGACGTGCGGCCCGCCATCGACTGGATGCGCGCGCTGGCCCCCTACGACCCGTACTGGATCGAGGAGCCCACCTCACCCGACGACATCCTCGGCCACGCGGAGGTCCGCAAGGCCCTCGCGCCCATCAAGGTCGCGACCGGCGAGCACATCGCCAACCGGGTCGTCTTCAAGCAACTCCTCCAGGCCGGCGCGGTGGACATCGTGCAGATCGACTCCGCGCGGGTCGGCGGCGTCAACGAGAACATCGCCATCCTCCTGCTTGCCGCCAAGTTCGGTGTCCCCGTCTGCCCGCACGCCGGCGGCGTCGGCCTGTGCGAGATGGTCCAGCACCTGTCGATGTTCGACTACGTCGCGGTCACCGGGACCACCGAGGACCGGGTCATCGAGTACGTCGACCATCTCCACGAGCACTTCGTCGACCCCGTCCGCATCGCCCACGGCAACTACCTGGCACCCGAACTCCCGGGCCTGAGCGCCCAGATGCACCAGACGTCCCTCAAGGAGTACACCTACCCCGACGGCCCGGTCTGGTCCGCCCGTGTCTGAGCCGCTGTCCCTGGTCGACGCCCACCACCATCTGTGGGACCTCGATCGCCGCCCCCAGCCCTGGCTCGACGAGCCTGGACACGAGCCGATCCGCCGCTCGTTCGGCCCCGGCGACCTGCGCTCGGCGGCCACCCGGCCGATCGCGGGCCGTCGGCTGACGGGCACGGTGGTCGTCCAGTGCGTGACATCGTTGCCCGAGACCCGTGAACTGCTCGCCCTGGCCGACGAGGACCCGCTCGTCGCCGCCGTCGTCGGCTGGGCGGACCTGACCTCCCCGACCGTCGGAGACGTCCTCGACGAGCTGCGGGACGGGCCCGGCGGCGGTCACCTGCGGGCCCTGCGCCACCTCGTGCAGGGCGAGCCGGACCCTGCATGGCTGCAACAGCCCTCCGTGGAGCGGGGGTTGCGCGCGGTCCAGGAACGCGGCCTCGGATACGACGTGCTGATCCGCAGCCACCAGTTCCCGCAGGCGATCCGCCTGGCCGAGCGGTTCCCCGGACTGGAGCTGGTCCTGGACCACGCCGGAAAGCCGGACCTCGTCACCGGCGAACTGAAGGACTGGGCACGGCAGGTGGGAGAACTGGCCGGCCACCCGCAGGTGCGGTGCAAGGTCTCGGGTCTGGTCACCGAGGCCGACCACGACAAGTGGACGCTCGACGACATCCGGCCGGCGTGGGACGTGCTGCTGTCGGCCTTCGGCCCGGACCGGCTGATGTTCGGCTCGGACTGGCCGGTCTGCAACCTCGCCGGCAGCTGGAACCGCTGGGCGGAGACGGTCGAGGAACTCCTCCACGACTGCTCCGGAAGCGAGACCGAGGCGGTGCTCGCCGGCACGGCCGCCTCCTTCTACCACCTTCCCGCACACCGGACCGAGGGGACGGCCGCGTGCTCCTGACCGAACTGCTGCACCCCGGCATCCTCGAAGCCCTCGCCGGAGCCGGTCACGGCGCCCGTGTCCTGCTCGCCGACGGTCACTACCCGGCGAGCACCGCCACCGGTCAGCGCGCCAGGACCGTGCACCTCAACCTCGCACCCGGTCTGCTCGACGTCACCAGCGTCCTCGACGTCCTGCTGCGCGCGCTGCCCGTCGAGTCGGCCCATGTGATGGTGCCGCCGGAGGGCGAACCCGAGCCGCCCGCGATCGCCGAGTACCGCTCCCGGCTCGCGCCCGTACCGGTCGAGACGCTCGGCCGCTTCGAATTTTACGACGCCGCCCGCTCGCCCGACCTGGCGCTGGCGATCGTCACCGCCGACACCCGTACCTACGCCAACCTGCTGCTGACCATCGGCGTCCGCGCGGAAGGGACCCTGACCTCACCATGAGTCTTGCTGTTCGTTATGTTTCTGCTCGCACGCTGGAGACGGCCGTGGTGGAGGGGGCGCCGCCGGGCGCGGGGGAGGTGGAGCTGGCCCCCGCCTACGTCGGTGTCTGCGGTACCGACCTGCACATCTTCCACGGTGACATGGACGCCCGGGTCGCCGTGCCCGCCGTCCTTGGGCACGAGATGTCCGGCCGGGTCGTCCGTGTCGGCGCGGGGGTGGAGGGCTGGGCGCCCGGCGACGCGGTGACGGTGATGCCGCTGCGCTGGGACGACACCTGCCCCGCTTGCCAGGCCGGTCACCAGCACGTCTGCCAGCACCTGGACTTCATCGGCATCGACTCACCGGGCGCGATGCAGCAGCGCTGGACCGTGCCGGCCGCCACCCTCGTCCGCCTGCCCGACTCGCTTGCCCTGGACCGGGCCGCGCTCGTCGAACCGACAGCCGTGGCTGTGCACGACGTCGGCCGGGCCGGCGTCCAGGACGGCGAGAAGGTCGTCGTGGTGGGCGGCGGGCCGGTGGGTGTGCTGATCGCGCTGGTCGCGCGGGGTGTGGGCGCCGAGGTGCGGTTGGTGGAGCTGAGCGCGCACCGCCGTCTGCTGGCCGAGGAACTGGGCCTTCGGACCTGGGACCCGGCCGCGGTCGACGTGTCCGAGCTCGTCCGCGAGTGGACCGGTGACGCCGGCGCGGACGTCGCGTTCGAGGTGTCGGGGGCGGCGGCCGGCGTGGAGAGCGCGGTCGATGTCCTGGGCGTGCGGGGCCGGTTGTGCCTGGTCGCCATCCACTCCCAGCCCCGGGAGGTCAATCTGCACCGCTTCTTCTGGCGCGAACTCACTCTGGTGGGCGCCCGGTTGTACGACCGCGCCGACTTCGAGAGGGCTGTGGCGCTGGTCGCCGACGGGACCGTCCCGGTCGAGCGGCTGATCAGCAAAGTGGTGGCGCTGGACGCGGCTCCCTCGGCGTTCGAGGCCCTGGAGGGCGGCGGCGACGTGATGAAGATCCTCGTGGACTGCGGCAACGACGAGACGGGAGCGGGCGCGTGAGCCTGTTCGATCTGAGCGGACGGCTGGCCGTGGTCACCGGGGCCCGGCGTGGTATCGGCCGGGCGATGGCCCGGGCACTGGCCTCGGCGGGCGCGGACGTCATTGGCGTCAGCGTCAACCTGGAGGAGACCGGCAGCGAGGTGGAGAAGGACGTCACCGCGGCGGGCCGCACCTTCGAGGCGATCCGTACGGACTTCGCCGATCCCGACGCCGTACGCGCCCTGGGCGCCGAGCTCGCCGGACGGGAACGCCCGGTGGACATCCTGGTCAACAACGCGGGCACGATCCGCCGCACCCCGGCCGCCGACCACTCCGACGCGGACTGGGACCTGGTCATCCAGGTCAACCTGCATGCCCAGTTCGCGCTGACCCGCGCGGTCGGCGCCACAATGGTCGCCCGAGGCCGGGGCAAGGTCGTCTTCAGCGCGTCGCTGCTCAGTTTCCAGGGCGGGATCACCGTGCCCGGCTACACCGCGGCCAAGCACGGGATCGCCGGGCTGACCAAGGCGCTGGCCAACGAGTGGGCGCCGCACGGGGTAAACGTCAACGCGATCGCGCCGGGCTACATCGCCACCGACAACACCCAGGCGCTGCGCGACGACGCCGGCCGCAGCCGGGCGATCCTGGAGCGGATCCCGGCCCGACGCTGGGGCGAGGCCGATGACATCGCCGGCGCCACCGTCTTCCTCGCCTCGGACGCCGCAGCCTACATCCACGGCACCATCCTTCCCGTCGACGGTGGATGGCTCGGCCGATGACCAGCGGCCTCGCGTCCGTACTGTCCGGCACCAGGATCCTGCCGGTGCTGACCGTGCCCTCGGCCGCGATGGCCGCCCCGCTCGCCGCCGCGCTGGCGGCGGGCGGGGCCCGGTGCGGCCGAGGTCACCTTCCGAACCGACGCCGCAGAGCAGGTGATGAAGGCGATGGCGGCGCACGGTGGCCTTACCGTCGGTGCCGGTACGGTCCTCACCGCCGAGCAGGCCGAACGCGCCGTCGCGGCCGGCGCACACTTCGTCCTCTCACCCGGCTTCGACGAGGAAGTTGTCGAGAAATGCCGGGAGTTGGAGGTGCCCGTCGTCCCGGGCATCGCCACGGCGACCGAGCTGATGCGGGCGCTGCGGGCCGGGCTCGACACGGTGAAGCTGTTCCCGGCCGAACCGCTCGGCGGTCCGGACACCCTTCGGGCCCTCGCCGCGCCGTTCCCGCAGGCGCGGTTCGTGCCGACCGGCGGCATCGGCGTCGACCGGCTGGCCGACTATCTCGCCGAGCCCTCGGTCCTCGCCGTGGGCGGCAGCTGGCTGGCTCCCGTCGCCCTCCTGGAGCGCGGCGACTACGCGGAGATCCTGCGGCTGACCGCGCAGGCGGTCGAGAGGAGCACGCCGTGACCGACGTGGTGGCCCTCGGGGAGGTGATGCTCCGCTTCGACCCGGGTGAGGGCCGTATCCGCACCACCCGCTCCTTCCAGGTGTGGGAGGGCGGCGGCGAGTACAACGTCGTACGGGGACTGCGCCGCTGCTTCGGGCGCAGTACGGCCGTCGTGACCGCGCTGGCCGACAACGCGGTGGGCCGGCTGGTCGAGGACCTGATCCTGCAGGGCGGCGTCGACACGTCCCTGGTCCGCTGGGTTCCCGCGGACGGCATCGGCCGTACCGCGCGCAACGGCCTGAACTTCGTGGAACGCGGCTTCGGTATCCGTGGCGCCCTGGGCGTCAGCGACCGGGCGAACACGGCGGTGTCCCAGCTGCGGAAGGGGGACGTCGACTGGGACGCCGTCTTCTCCGCGGGGGTGCGCTGGTTCCACACCGGGGGGATCTTCGCCGGGCTGTCCGACACCACCGTGGACGTCGCCGACGAGGCCATGGCGGCGGCCCGACGGCACGGGGTGACCGTGTCGTACGACCCCAACTACCGCCCCAGCCTGTGGGAGGGCCGGGGAGGCGCCGACCGGGCCCGTGAGGTCGATCTGCGGCTCGCCCGGCACGCCGACGTCGTCGTGGGCGCCCTGGGCCTTACGGGGAGGCACCCGGGGGCGGTGCGCGTCGGCGCGGACGAACTTCCGGACGCCCTCGCGGAGGTGTCCGGACTCCTGCCGCGGGCCGGGGTATTGGCGACGACCCTGCGTGCGGTGCCCTCGGCGGGGGTGAACGACTGGTCGGCCGCGGCATGGTCGCCCGGGACCGGTTTCCTCACCGGGCCTCTGATGCCGGGCCTGCACGTCCTGGACCGCATCGGCTCCGGCGACGGTTTCGCCGCCGGACTGATCCACGGTCTGCTCGCCGGCGAGAGCCTGGAGCGCGCCCTCGCCTACGGCACCGCGCACGGCGCCCTCACCATGACCACGCCCGGCGACGTCTCCATGGCCTCACTCGCCGAGGTGGAGGCGCTGATGGCCGGAGGCTCCGCGGCCGTCCGACGCTGAGCCGGGCACCGAACCACCCGCACCCTGGAGTATCCCTTGCAGCGCAGGAAGATCACGAACACCCGGGTCGAGCTCACCGAACTCGGCTTCGGCGCCTCGGTCATCGGCAACCTGTACCGGGTCACCCCGGCCGAGGACGCGGCCTCGGCGGTCGAGGCTGCCTGGCAGGCCGGTATCCGCTACTTCGACACCGCGCCGCACTACGGCCTGGGACTGTCGGAGGCGCGACTGGGCGCGGCCCTGCGCCACCGTCCGCGGGACGAGTACGTCGTATCGTCCAAGGCCGGCCGCCTGCTGGTGCCCAACGAGAGCCCCAGGGGCGTCGACAGCGAGGGTTTCGTCGTCCGCGACGACCTGCGCCGGCAGTGGGACTTCAGCCGGGACGGGGTCCTGCGCTCCATGGAGGCCACCCTGGAGCGGACCGGCCTCGACCGGTTGGACGTGGTCTATCTGCACGACCCCGACGAGCACTGGAGGCAGGCCGCGGACCAGGCCATGCCCGCCCTCGCCGACCTGCGCGACCAGGGGGTGATCGGCGCGATCGGGGCCGGCATGAACCAGTCGGCGATGCTCGCCCGCTTCCTCCGCGAGACCGCCGCCGACGTCGTCATGCTCGCCGGCCGCTACACCCTCCTCGACCAGTCCGCCCTCGACGACGTCCTGCCCGCCGCACACGAACACGGCAAGAGCGTCGTCGCGGTCGGCGTCTTCAACTCCGGACTCCTCGCCCACGACCGCCCCGCCGAGGGCATGAAGTACGACTATCAGGACGCCCCGACGCACCTGGTCACCCAGGCACAGCGCATCGCGGAGGTGTGCGAGGAGCACGGGACGAGCCTCCCGGCCGCCGCGCTGACCTTCCCGTTCACCCACCCCAGTATCATCAACGTCACCCTCGGCATGCGGAATCCGGAACAGGTCATGCGAAACGTCGAGCTCCACCGGCGACGCGTCCCCACGGGGCTCTGGGACGATCTTCGGGCTCAGGGACTCATCAGGCCGGATGCGCCCGCGTAGCAGGCTCAGGGAAGGAGTTCGCCATGTCTCTGACGGACAGGGCAATCGAGCAGATCCGGGAACTGATCCGGACCGGAGCGCTGCCCCCGGGCTCCAAACTGCCGCCCGAGCAGGAGTTGTCCGCGCAACTCGGGCTGTCCCGCAACCTCGCCCGGGAAGCCGTCAAGGCGCTCGCCGTGGCCCGTGTGCTGGAGGTCCGGCGAGGCGACGGCACCTATGTCACCAGCCTCCAGCCGAGCCTGCTCCTCGAAGGGCTCGGGGGAGCGGTCGAGCTGATGCAGAGCGACAAGGGCGCGCTGCTGGACCTGATGGAGGTGCGGCGGCTGCTCGAACCCCTTGCCACCGCCCTCGCCGCCACCCGGATCACCGATGACGGCCTGGCCGCGGTCAAACGCCACCTCGACGCCATGCGGGAGGCCCGTGAGGATGTCGAGCGGCTGAACTCCCACGACGCGGCCTTCCACCGGGCCGTCGTCTCCGCCACGGGCAACGAATCGCTGCTCACCCTTCTCGAAGGCATCTCCGGTCGCACTCTCCGCGCTCGTATCTGGCGCGGCCTCGTCGACGACCAGGCCGCGGGGCGGACCCTCGCGGAGCACGAGGCGATCTACGCGGCCCTTTCGGCACGTGACTTCGCCCTCAGCCAGGCGGCGGCGCTGCTGCACGTCAGCAACACCGAGGAGTGGCTGCGCGAGCACCTCCGTACGTCCGCTTCCCTTGGGGACGACCCGGGGAGCGCCGAGGACGGGGCCGACCTCAAGGCATCCTGAACGGCGCGGCCGGCGCGGCTCGCCGACGGCGGAGCGGGGCCGTTGTGGGGTTCCGTCTGCCCTCAGGCCGGGTCGGCGCAACATCGCGATGCCGCTCCCGCACATGTCGGTGCGTGCGAGGCGGCGGCTGCTCCGGGGACCCTTGAAAGCCGAGTGGAACTTGGTTTTAGATGAGGGGCCGCCATCGGGTGGCACCCCCGCGACAAGCGCCTGACCGGCCCGCGGCTGCACCATCGGGACGATGCGGCCCGGCCCAGAGCCGAGGAACCCCTAGTGAACACAGCCTCCCGCCACCCCGCTGCCGCCTGGGCCTCCCCGGGCCTGCTGGCCACCGGTCGACTGGCCACGCACGCGCTGGACCACCCGGACCGAGTGCGCCTGGACGGAACCTGGGAGTTCCAGCTGCTGCCGCACCCCGACGCGGCACCGGGGGAGTCCTGGGACACCATCGACGTCCCAGGGGCCTGGACCCTGCAGGACAAGGGTGACCTCCCGCACTACACCAACATCGTGATGCCCTTCGAAGCGGAGCCGCCGTACCCGCCGACGGCCAACCCGACAGGGGTGCACCGGAGGCGGTTCGACGTGCCGCGGGAGTGGCTGGCCCGGCGGACCGTGCTGCACGTCGGCGCGGCGGAGAGCGTACTGCTGGCCCGGCTGAACGGGCACGAGGTCGGCATCAGCAAGGACTCGCACCTGGCGGCCGAGTTCGAGGTCACCGGGCTGTTGCGCGAGCACGGCAACGAACTGGTGCTGACCGTGGTGAAGTACTCCGACGCCAGTTACGTGGAGGACCAGGACCAGTGGTGGCACGGCGGGATCACCCGCTCCGTCCACCTGTACACCACCGGGCCGACCTATCTGGAGGACGTGCACGTCGTCGCCGACTTCGACGCGGAGGCCGGGAGCGCCTCGCTGCGCGTCGCCACGCACGTCGCCACCAACTCCGGAAACCTCTCGGACGGCTGGCGGGTACGCGTACGGGTGCCCGGTCTGCTCGACGCTGTCGAGATCCCGGTGCCGGTCCCGGAACCGCCCCGGGGCATGACACCGACTTTCCCGACCGGGGACGAGATCCCGCAGCCGATGATCCCCGCGGACACCCTCGACCTGCTGAGCCTGCGCCCTGCGCGGGCGCCCCTGGGGGAGGAGGAGGCCACCACCGCGGACCTGATCCAGCAGGTGCTGTTCCCGCCGCCTCCGGGCGTGGCCGTGGTGCGCGCGTCCGGCCTGCCTGCCGCACCGTGGTCCGCGGAGGACCCGCGCCGTTACGGCCTGGAGGTGGAGCTGCTGGACCCCGACGGCACGGTGGCGGAGCGCACCACCCTGTCCATCGGGTTCCGCCGGGTGGAGATCCGCGGACGGGACCTGCTGGTCAACGGCCGCCGGGTGCTGATCCAGGGCGTCAACCGGCACGACGCCGACCCCCACACCGGTCGTACCGTCGGCCGCGAGCGCATGGAGCGGGAACTCTCCCTGCTCAAGAGGTTCAACGTCAACGCCATCCGCACCTCGCACTACCCCAACGACCCCGTGTTCCTGGAGCTGTGCGACACCTACGGGTTCTACGTGGTCGACGAGGCGGACATCGAGGCCCACGCGTACGCCTCCTCGCTGGCCCACGACCTGCGCTACCTGCCGGCCTTCGTCGACCGGATCGCGCGGATGGTGCGGAGGGACAAGAACCACCCGAGCGTGATCGTCTGGTCGCTGGGCAACGAGAGCGGCTACGGACCCGTCCATGACGCCGCCGCGGCCTGGGTGCGCGCCTTCGACCCGACCCGGCCGGTGCAGTACGAGGCGGCGATCCAGCCTGACTGGTACGCGGGCCACGCCGCCAGCGACATCGTCTGCCCGATGTATCCGGTGCCCGCGGCACTGCAGGCGTACTCGGCGTCCCCGGACGCGGACCGCCCGCTCATCCTGTGCGAGTTCCAGTACGCGCAGGGCAACTCCAACGGTGGCTTCGACGAGGTCTGGCGCCTGCTGGAGAGCGCACACGGCCTGCAGGGCGGCTTCGTCTGGGAGATGCTCGACCACGGCCTGGACCCGGACCGTGACGGCCGATACAGGGCGGGCGGCGACTTCGGGGACCAGCCCCACGACGGACTCGCCTGCATCAACGGACTGGTCTTCCCGGACCTCACCCCCAAGCCCGCTCTGTACGAGGCCCGGACCCTGTTCGCTCCGCTCACCCTGGCCGCGGCCCCCGACCGGGCCCGGTCGGATCTGCAGCGGGGACGACTGCGCCTGCGCAACCGGCAGGCCTTCAACGACACGACGGGCCTCGAACTGTCCGCGCAGGTGGAGACCTCCACCGGACCGTCGCCGTCCGTTCCGCTGTCCTGCCCCGTCATCGGACCGGGCGAAGAGGGAGTGCTGGCGCTCCCGGAGACGCTGCGGCGGGCGGCGACGGCGACGGACGCCCTGGCGGTCACCGTGATCGTGGCCACCGCGGACGATCACCCCTGGGGACCGGCCGGCACCGAACTTTCCCGCCTCCAGATCTCCCGGCCGCGCTCCTCCGCTCTCGGGTCCGCCGGGGCCGGAGTTCCGGCGGCCGTGCCGCTCGACGCCGACGGCATGCTCGACCGCCCCGGCCTGGGCGCCGCCCCCGAGCTGTCGCTGTGGCGTGCCCTCACCGACAACGACGCCGCGGGCGTACTCGACCACCGGCTGCGCCGCACCGGACTGTTCCGCACAGAGCGCAAGCTGGTGTCCGTGACCGAGGGGCCGGGCGCGGCGACGGTGGAGGCGGCCTTCACAGCGGCGTTCGGGCAGGTGGTCACGCACCGGCGGACCATCACCGCCCTCGGTGGTGACGCGTTCCGGTTCGACGAGGAGGTCGTCCTCCCCGACACGTTCGAGGAGCTGCCCCGGGTGGGGCTGGTGCTGGAGACCCTTCCCGGCTTCGACCGCATCGCCTGGACCGGTCTCGGCCCGCACGAGACCTACCCGGACCGCCGGGCGTCCGGCCTGCTCGGTCGCTGGGAGAGCACGGTCGCCGACCTCGCCGTACCGTACCTGCGCCCGCAGGAGAACGGCGGCCGTGCCGAGGTCATGGACCTGGAACTCGGTGACGCGGCCGGGCGCCGACTACGGCTGCGCACGGACCGGCCCGTCCAGATGAACGCCTCCCACCAGCGGGTCTCGGACCTCGAGTCGGCCGGGCGGGTCTGGCAGCTCACCCCGCGTCCGCAGACCGTGCTCCATCTCGACGTCGCACACCGAGGTCTCGGCACGGAGGCCCTCGGCCCGGACACCGCCCCCCGGTTCCGGATCCGGCCGGGCACGTACGCCTGGAGCTGGGAGCTGGCCTTCGACGGTTTCCAGGAGTGAGACCCAGATCTCCACGGGACTCGACGCAAGAACTTGAACAGCACCCTCAAGTTGGAGTTACGGTGGGGATATATCTTGAGGGCCTCCTCAAGATGATGGAGAGGGTCTGATCAGGATGACTGACCGTGACGATGTGCTGGACCTCGTGGCGCGTTCCGCCGACGCGGTGAACCGGCTGGACGCCGAACAGTTCGAGAGTCTGTGGACGCCCGAGGCGACCTGGGTGATCGACCCGCCCCTGGACTTCACCCTGGAGGGTTCCCGGGCGGAGATCGCCAAGGGGTTCGAGGCGGGGATGCGGGCGATGTGGGTGTCGTTCCTCCAGTTGATCCACAGCACGACGGTGGACATCGACGGGGACACCGCGACCGCACGGACGTACCTCACCGAACAGGGGATTCGTCTGGACGGCACCGGCCAGGTCCTGCACGGTGTCTACGAGGACACCGTCGTCCGCACCGACGAGGGCTGGCGGTTCGTCAGGCGGCACTTCCGCTACCTCTACCTCGACCAGCCGCAGCTCGGCGGCCAGGCCGCCGCGACCGGGACGTTCGCGCTCCCCGTCGCCCACTGAGCGGCACGGAGCCGGTGATTCCGGTACCCCGGTTACGATGCCGGGATCACCGGTCGGCGCGCGTCGGGCGCGGCGAGTTCCGGAGGAGGGCGCATGACAGGCCGACGTGACGGCACGCGGACGAGCGAGGACCCACCCTCGCCCCGGCTGCGCGCGGACGCCCGCCGCAACGTGGAGAAGCTGCGCGACGCGGCCCGGGAGATCTTCCTCCGGGAGGGCCTCGAGACGCCCCTGGAGGACATCGCCCGCAGGGCGGGGGTCAGCATCGGAACCCTCTACAACCGGTTCGGCAGCCGGGCCGAGCTGATCGACCAGGCCGTCGCGGACGTGGCGGCGCAGCGGCTCGTCGCGCTGGCCGGGCTCGTCGACCAGGCGGACGGCCCGTGGGCGAGGTTCGCCGCCTTCGTCTGGGGGACCTGCGAGATGCAGGCCGCCGACCGGGCGTTCAACGACGTCGTGGCCCGCCGCTACGCAGACGCTCCCCGGCTGCGGGCGATCTGCGACGACAACCTCGTCGTCGGCGACGACCTCATGCGCGCGGCGCAGGCCTCCGGTGTGCTGCGCCGCGATCTCACCCGGGACGATCTCTACCGTCTCTTCCGTTCGATCGCAGCACTGATACGCGACGGGGAGCCGGACGAGGGGTGGCGCCGGCACCTCGAGTACTTTCTCGACGGTCTGCGCACGGGCGGGCCCGCCGCACGGTGACGCGGGGACCACCTGCGCGGTGGTGTCCCCGACACCCGGTCTGCTGTGCCGCCGTTGCCTCCGCGCACAGCCCTCACACTGTGACCTTGCCAAGCCGCCGTCCGCCGTCGTTGTGAGTGTCCATCGCTGACCGGAGCCCCCGCGTCGGACGTCGACTGGACGAGCAGGGTGCCGTTGGCGGTGCCGGAGCCCGCCGTGTCCACGACGAGGCCGCTGCGCGCGTTGACCAGCCGGTACGGGCCCTTCAGGCCCGGAACCTCGGCGTGGTGAACAGGGAGCGCGGCAGCGTCGTGTCGGCCGGAGTCGTCGGGGAGAAGGCGTCCCTCGCTGCTCTCGCCGAACGCGCCAACGCCCTGCGCAGGGTCGGCGTCGACCCCGTAGTCATCATGGCACCGCACGAGCCGCCCTCGCCCTGCTCGGTTTGAACACGGCCGTACCTCCTGGACAAAGATCGCGAAAAGTACGAGACGGCATCAAGGAGAGTTCAGTGTGCAGCTTTGGGTGATGTCGTCGGTGTAGACGATCGTCCGGCGTCCTGCCCCTCGCCCGGGCCGTGGGGGGAGTGTGCCCGGGCGAGGGTGCCCGTCACTCGCCCGGGTGGGAGAGCTCGATGTCGTGGCCGTCCACGCTGGAGCCGAGGGTCAGGTGGGTGGCCCGCGGCGGGGAGCCCGTCGCCGTGACCGTGTACTCGCCGCCGTCCAGGTCGGTGAAGCCGTACGCGCCGTCTTCGCCGGTGATGGCGCTGGCCACCACGTTGCCGGCCGCGTCGACCAGGGTGACCCGGGCGTCGTTCAGCGGCAGGCCAGCGGCCGTGACCACGCCCCGCAGCCGTGAGCCGGAGGTCAGCTCGATCTCGGTCCTGGTGACACCGTGCGTGGCGACCTCGGCCGGCAGCGCCAGGGGCCGGTACCCGGCCGCGGTCACGGCGAGGGTCACCTGGCCGGGCACCAGCGCGGTGAATCCGAACGTGCCGTCCGCCCCCGAGATTCCGGTGTCGATCACCTCTCCGCGCACATCGGCCGCGACCACCAGGGCACCGCCGACCGGTGCCTTGGTGTCGGCCGACCTGACGATGCCGAGCAGACCGCTGGTGCCGGAGAGGAGTATGTCGTACGAGACCGGCTCGTCGCCGACCACGACCATCGAGGCCTGCGGCTGGTAGTCGTCGGCGGACGCGATGAGCACGTAGCCGCCGACACCCGGTGCGTACAGCCGGTACGAGCCGTCCGGCCGGGACATCGCACGGCCCAACTGCCGTCCGCCCAGGGAGATCAGCGTGACGGCGGCCCGCGCGACGGGCGTGTCCTCGGCGCCGCGGACGCGCCCGACGACCGGTGTTCCGCTGGAGGACGGGATCGGGGCCGCGCCGCTCGCGGGCGCCGCCGGGACATCGGCCGCGGAGAGCGGCTGCTCCGAAGAGCCGGAGGCAGGCACCGCAGCAGAGCCGACCGTGTCCGGCGCCGTCTCTTCGGCGTTGCTCCGGCGCAGCCCGACTGCCGCGAGGAGGCCACCGACGAGGGCGAGGATCCCGGTGGCCAGGACTGCCGTATGGACGCCGTTCATGAAGGCCGTGTGGCTGCCCTCCGTCACGGCGGCCCTGAGCTGTGCGGGCATGGAGTCACTGACCGGGCTGACGCCCATCGCGACCGCGTCCTTCGCCTCGTCGAGGCGGGCGGCGACCGGGCCGGGCACCCCGGCGTCGGTGAGCGAGCCGGTGAGGGTGGAGCCGACGCGGCTGCTGATGATCGAGACGAGGACCGAGGTGCCGAGCGCGCCGCCGATCTGCAGCGCCGTGCCCTGCAGTCCCCCCGCGACGCCGCCATCCCGGACCGGGGCGTTGCCGACGATCGCGTCGGAGGACGCGGACATCACCATGCCGACACCGAGGCCGAGCGCGGCGAACGGCGGCCACATGGCGGCGTAGGAGGAGTCGGTGCTCCAGGCGAGCATCGTGAACGCGGCACCAGCCTGCAGTGCCATGCCCAGCGGCATGGTCAGACGCGGGCCGAACTTCTCGGTGAGCTTCGCGCCGATCGGCGAGGCCACCATGGAGACCAGGCTGAGCGGCAGGGTGCGCACCCCGGCCTGAACGGGCGTGAAGCCGCGGACGTTCTGCAGGTACAGCATCACGAAGAAAATCACGCCGAGCAGGACGAAGAAGTTCAGCGCGGTGACGAACGTACCGATGGTCAGGGCTGGGCTGCGGAACAGGCGCATGGGCAGCAGAGGGTGCGTCACGCGGGTCTCGTACCAGGCGAAGAGGACCAGGACGACCAGGCCCCCGCCGATCGAGCCGAGCGTGCCGCCCGATGTCCAGCCCCAGGTCTCGCCCTTGACGACACCGAAGACGACCGCGAGCAGTCCGAGCGCGAGCAGGACGACTCCGGGTACGTCGAACGTCTCGTCCCCGGCAGCCTCGTTCCTGGACTGCGGCAGCACGAACAGGCTGAAGACGAGGGCGATGACGCCGATGGGGGCGTTGATGTAGAAGACCGACTCCCAGTTGACGTGCTCGACAAGCAGTCCGCCGACGATCGGGCCGAGCGCGGTGGAGACGGACGAGATCATCGCCCAGATGCCGACGGCCATGCCGAACTTCTTCGGCGGGAACACCGCGCGCAGCAGGGCGAGGGTGTTGGGCATGAGCATCGCGCCGAGGAGTCCCTGTGCGGCGCGGAAGGCGATGACGCCTTCGATCGAGCCTACGAGCCCGATGGCGACGGAAGACAGGGTGAACCCGACGACGCCGACGAGGTAGAGGGTCCGGCGTCCGAGACGGTCGCCGAGCTTGCCGCCGAGGATGAGGGTGGCGGCGAGCGCGAGCAGGTAGGAGTTGGTGACCCACTGCAGTTCGGCCGTGCTGGCGTGCAGGTGGCGGGCGATCTCGGGGTTGGCGATCGAGACGACGGAACCGTCGAGGCCGACCATGAACAGGCCGAAGGCGACGGCGATCAGGGTCAGCCAGGGGTTGGCCCGTGGATCGCGGGATCGGGAGGCGTGGGACTGCCGGGCGGGCGCCGCGGAGACAACGGTGACAGGCATGGGCGAGGTGTCCTCGGAGTGCGTGACACGCGAAAGGCCGCGTGGACGTGTGGGGTTGTGGTGGGGGGAGTGGTTGGTGGGGCAGCACATCCGGCCACGCACCCGGCCCAGGCCGCATCGACGGCGAGGGCGGTGTGCGTGCGGAGGCCGCGACCGGTCAGACGGAGTGGTCGCGGAGGCGCTGGGCGAGGCCTGCGAGGGCGCCGAGGGCCGAGCCGAGGGCCTCGGTCTCGCCGTCGGTGAGGGTGCGCAGCGCGGACGCGAGCTGCCGGATCGCGACGTCCTCGGCCTCGGCGATACGCCGACGGGCCTCGGCCGTGACACGCAGGTGCGCGACACGCTTGTCGGTGTCGTCCAGGTGGCGTTCGAGCATGCCCGCGTCGGTGAGGCGGGTGACCAGGGCGCTGACATTGTTCGGCTTCATCAGCAGCGCGCGGGCCGCTTCGTGGACGGTGGCGTCGTCATTCTCGGCGACATACCGAAGGAGCGCCAGTTGGCGCTCGGGGGGCTTCGGGTAGGGCAGTCGGGCCGCGATGGCCCGTTCGACGGACCTGTTCAGCGCGGGCAGGCACGCCGCGAGGCCTGCGGCCACGTGGTCGATGCGCTGGCTCCCACTCTGGCGAGCCTCGCTGACTCCGGACATGCCCGCAAGTTACCTATGAACGGAAACCTATGTCAACATACCAAAGCCCGTGATGTCGGCCCCGGACGCGATTGCGTGCTCGCCGCGGGCGCATTTGTTGACATGGAAACTTTTCCGGTCTACCTTTGGTTCTGTGTCAACAAACAGTGTGTGTGTTCTGCCCGGGAACGGCCCGAGTCGGCCGACCGGGACGGGGGCGACGCACTGTCGGACAGGTTCGTCGATGAAGGTCGCTCCGCAGACGGGCGAGGGGCCGGAGGCCCGTCCCGCCGGGTCCACGCCCATGTCGCGGGCGGCTTCACCTTCGCGCCGTGCCCACGGGGCGGACCAGGAGCGTTTCGTTCATTCGCGAGGGCGCCGACTGTCACATCGACGTGATCCGATCGGGCTCTGATGGGTTTCCGGGCCGGGGTCGGGGTTCTCACGTACCTGAGCCAGGTGTCACACCGTGACCGCGCGGAGGCCTCGTCGTCCCGCGCGCGCCACGGCAGGCCGCCCGCTACTCCGCCGGTGTCCGAGTGACCGACGGCCGGCGCGGGACGACGGACGTGGGGGACACGTCCTCCGCGCCCGGGCGGCGGAAGAACTGGATCATTCGCGGACTGCGGCAGCACATGCCGTCGCCGTCCGTGCATCTGGGAAGGCGTCACATGAACAAGGTCGAACAGGCGTCGGGCTTCGGTGAAACCGCGGACCGTCCACCGGTGACCGAGGCCTCCGCGCCGATGTCCGACCACCGGGGATGGATCCTGGCGGTGCTGGGGGCGGCGCAGCTGATGGTCGTGCTCGACAACACGATAGTGAACGTCGCGCTGCCCTCGGCGCAGGCGGACCTCGGCTTCGGCACCGGTGGCCGGCAGTGGGTCGTCACCGCCTACGCGCTGGCCTTCGGGAGCCTGCTCCTGCTGGGCGGACGTCTGACCGACCTGATGGGGCGCAAGCGGGCGTTCATCATCGGCCTGATCGGTTTCGCCGGCGCCTCGGCCGCCGGTGGCGCGGCCACCGGTTTCGGCATGCTGATCGCGGCCCGCGCCGTACAGGGGGCGGCCGGTGCCCTGCTCGCGCCGGCTGTGCTCTCCCTGATCACCACGACGTTCCCCGGCGGAAGGTCGCGCACGCGCGCGTTCGCCATCATCGGCACGATCGTCAGCGTCGGAGGGGGGATGGGCCTCGTCCTGGGAGGCGTCCTCACCGAGTACATCGACTGGCGATGGACGATGTACGTCAACGTCGTGTTCGCGGTCGGGGCGGCCCTCGGCGCGTGGCTGCTCCTGCCGAGCCGGCGGGCCGACGAGCGACCCCGGATGGACCTGATCGGAACCGTCCTGGCGTGCGTGGGTCTCCTGGGTGTCGTGTTCGGCTTCGCCCAGGCCGAGACCCGAGGCTGGGCCTCGCCGGTCGTGCTGGGGACGCTGCTCGGCGGTGTGGTGGTCCTGGCCGGCTTCGTGCTGCGGCAGCACCTCGCGCCGGCGCCGTTGCTGCCGCTGCGGGTGCTGCGTGACCGTGAACGCGTCGCCGCCTACGTCAACCGCTTCGCCTCCTCCACGGGCAACTTCGGCATCATCTTCTTCACCACCTTCTTCCTCCAGGAGAACCTGCATCTGTCCCCGGTGCTGGCGGGCCTGGGCACCCTGCCGATGGTCATCGGAGTCATTGTCTCGTCGAACGTCCTAGGCAGTGCCTCCTGGCTGGTTCGTATCCGGCCGAAGGTGGTCATCATCGCCAGCCTGGTCCTCACGGCCGCCAGCCTGGTGTGGCTCAGCAGGCTCGAGCCCTCCTCGTCGTACTGGACCGTAGTGCTGGGCCCGCTGTTCCTCTTCGGCATCGGCCAGGGGGTCAACACCACCCTCGCCATGAGCAACGCGCTGGTCGGGCTCGACCCCGACGACGTCGGAGTGGGATCCGCCATGTTCTCCGTGATGCAGCAACTCGGCGGTTCCGTCGGAACGGCCCTGCTGTCGACCGTCGCCAGCACCGTCACCGCCGGATACCTGAGCTCCCACGCCGGCTCCCGCGACGCGGCGGCCGTACACGGTTACAACGCGGCGTTCCTGACCATGGCGGCCGTCTTCGCGAGCGCGGCGCTGTTGTGCGGGATCCTGATGCGCTCCGGGAAGGCTCGCTGAGCTGCACGCGGACGGGGGTGTACCGGACCCGGAGACCGGTTCGGTCGGCGCAGATGTGCTGGGCGTTGCGTGTCGGTCAGAGCCAAGAGCGCGGCATGTCGTAGGGAAGCGGGAACCGGGGTGCGGGACCTCGCGCCGTGGACCCGCAGCAACGCCTGGTCCCGGAGACGTCCTGGATGGGGCTCGAACAGGCCGGGGCCGACCCGCAGCGCGCGCGGCGGTCGCCCCGGATGTACGCGGGTCTGCCGCCTCGCTCCCCGCCGAGGTGTTCCGCCGGCGTCGTCAACTCCGAAGTCGCCGGTCGGTACGGCGCCGAGGGTACGCCAGGCGGATCGGCGCTCCACGGACCGCTCGGCGGTTGCGGAGGCGGCCCGCGGCCTCAGTCGGCCGGAACGTCGTCGTGTTCGGTGGCCAGGTGCTTGGTGACGAGCTCGGTGATGTCGCCCAGCGTCTCGAGTTGTTCGGTGGTGAGCAGGTCGGCGAAGCAGTGGCGCACGGCTTCGAGCTGGATCCGGGAGGCGACCCGGACGGCGGCGAGTCCCGACTCGGTGAGTACGACGTCGAAGCCGCGGGCGTCGTCGCAGGAGGCTCGCGCGATGGTGCCGCGGCTCTCCATGCGGGCGATCTGTCGGGACAGACGGCTCCGGTCCCACTGCAGGATCCGGCAGAGGTCGCGGGACCGGATCCTGTGCCCCGGCGCTTCCGACACATGGAGCAGGACCGAGTAGTCGGCCTCGCTCAGGCCGCACTTACGGGTCAGCCGCCTCGCCAGGAGTGCCGTCATGTTGATGCGCATCTCCTGGAAGCCGCGCCAGGCCCGCTCTTCCCGCTCGTCGAGCCACCTTGGTTCCATGGTGGCCACCCTAACATTTGTTGACATGGAAACTACGTGTCGTCTAGTTTCGGTTCCATGGAAACAAACGGGGCGACCGTGCTCCCGAAGCAGGACCGCGCCAAGCCCGCGCCCGGGGTCAACGCACTGTCCAACCGGGTGGTCGAGGGCGGCTACGCCGCTGACGGGCAGCCGTCCGCCGCGCTGTTCTTCTGGTCCCACACGCGCTTCCTGAGCGATTTCACCTTCGGACTGCACCCCCACGAGGGGTTCGAGATCATCTCGTTCATCCTCGAAGGACGTACGCGCCACTTCGACACCAAGGCCGGCCGCTGGCTGGACCTTCGGGGCGGAGACGCCCAGATCATCCGGTCGGGCTCGGGTCTGTGGCATCGCGAAGGCGCCACCGAAGGCGCGCGGGTGTTCCAGATGTGGCTCGACCCGGGCTTCGACACCGCGCTGCGAACCGAGCCGTCCTACACCGACCACCCCGCCGCGCAGTTCACGGCGCGACCGGTGGGCGACGCCCTCGTCGCCGACCAGGTCGGCGGGGAGGGGCCGGTACAGGCGCACACGGAGGGGCTCTCGATCCGTCGTGTCGCCGTGCCGCGCGGGGCCCGGGCGGAGCTGGACGTCGGCGCGGGCCGCTTCACCCTGGTCTACGTCCTCGGCGGGGAGGCCACGGTCAACGGCACCCCTGCGGCGACCGACGACACCGTTTCCCTGAGCGGCGCATCCGCGATGACCGTCGAAGCGGCCGAATCGGCTGACCTCTTCCTCGTCTCGCTCCCCAGTCACCCGGCCTACCAGCCGGTCCGCGGGCGCTGACGGCCCGCTTCAGCATCGTTTACCCCACATTTGGAGAACAGCCATGGCCACCTTGCTGCACATCGATTCCTCCGCCTACCCGGGCCAGGCGTCCACGTCCCGCGTGGTGACGGAGGCCTTCCGCGCCGCGTGGGAGGAGCAGCACCCCACCGGGACCGTGATCTACCGCGACCTCGCCGCCGACCCGGTGCCCCACATCACGGCCGACGCCTACCTGGCCGGCATGGCCGACCCGGCCCAGCGCACGCCCGAGCAGGTCGCCGCCTTCGCCCTGCGTGAGCAGCTCATAGAGGAGCTGGAGAACGCGGACGCCGTCGTGATCGGCGCTCCCATGTACAACTTCTCGATCCCCTCCAGCCTCAAGGCGTGGCTGGACCACGTGATCCTCCTGGGCCGCACGGCCCGCGGCGAGGACTCGAAGGTCAAGGGCACGCCCGTCACCGTGGTCACCAGCCGCGGCGGCTCGTACGCACCCGGCACGCCCCGGGCGCCCTACGAGTACGTCCTCAACTACCTGGAGGCCGTCCTGACGACGACCCTGGAGGTGGAGCCCCACTTCATCGTCGCCGACCTGACGCTGGCCAAGCTCATGCCCGGGATGGAGGAGCTCATCCCGCTCGGCGAGAAGTCCCGGGCGGACGCCCTCGAGCAGGCGGCGTCCAGGGCCAAGGAGCTCGTGGGGCGCCTCGCGGCGTAGCCGGGCCCGGAGAGAAGCCAGGGACGCCGTCCCCCTCCCCGGTTGCGCGTCCCGCACCGAAGCGGCCGAGTACCCACTCGGCCGCTTCGGCTCGTTCGGGGACAGCCCGGTTCCGTGTGCGCAGGCACGGCACCTGCGGAAGCCGGGTGCAGTCCCCCGCCGAGCGCGGCGACGGTGGCGGTTCAAGAAGGGAGCGGTCTCGCGGCCTTCGCGGAAGCCGGGCGGCATCTCGCCACTGTCGGAAACCGTCCGGCGCGTGCCCGGGGTCGTGAGTTCACCGAACGCCAGATGCAGGGTGCGGAACCATACGTCGAACTCTGCGGCCGCGGAGGAGGCGTACAGGTCGGGGTCGTCGAGGTGGTCCTCGATGTACCGGCGGGCCCGCAGTGGCGGCGCTTCCCGCGCGGTGGTGACGCGACGGCAATGCGCCCGCCGGCCCGTCCGCAACCGGGACGGCTGCCGGGTGGGGCCGTGGGCGCACGGAGCCCCACCCGAAGCCGCGCAGGCTCCGGGCGGGCTCGACTGCGGTCACTGGCCCGTGACCGGCGCCTGTTCCGCTGGTGCCGTGTCCCCGCCCGTACCGGCCGCCCGGCGGGGGCCGCGGACCAGGGCCAGGACCGCCAGGCCCGCCACGAGGCCGGCCGAACCGGCGGTCACCAGCGCCGAGTTGAGCCCCGAGGCGAACGCTGACCGCAGCACGTGCTCGGGGAACCCGTGCCGCAGGAAGGCCGCGCCACCACCGGCCAGGGTGTGCGCCGCGTCGTGCGGCAGGGTGTCACCCATGCGTGAGGTCAGCACGGTGCCGTAGACGGCGACCATCAGGGCGTACCCCAGCTGCCGGAGGGTGTTCACCACACCGCCCGCCATGCCCGACCGCTCCGCGGGGACCGCGGCGAGCGCCGCCCCGGAGACGGTGGGGGAGAGGAGCCCGGTGCCGACACCCACCAGGACCAGGCCCAGGACGAGTGACGTCCAGTCGGAACCCGCGTCGAGGAACGCCTGCGCGAAGGACCCGGCGGCGAGCAGCAGCAGGCCCGCTACGATGGTCCATCGTGCGGTGACCCTGTGCGACAGCGCGCCGACCGTCATCGCGACCACCATGGCCGCGGCCGGCAACGGCAGCAGCGCGAGGCCGCCGTCCACCGGGTCCATGCCCAGCAGCGTCTGCATCCAGATCGACTCGTAGGCGATCACACCGAACGCCACGCCGTCGAAGGCCAGCGCACCCACCAGCACACCGACGAACGCCGGCTTCCCCAGCAGTGCCAGGTCCAGCAGCGGATGCGCCACCCTGCGCTCCACCAGCACGAAGGCCACCAGCGCCGCAGCGGCCAGACCGAAGGCCGTCGACGTCCCCGCGGAGGCCCAGCCGTGCTCCCCGGCCCGTACCATCGCGTACGTCATCCCGCCCGCGAACACCGCGAACGTCGCCATGCCCGCCCAGTCGACGCGCATCCCCCGCATCCCCCGCGTCCCCCGGGACTCCGGCACCACCTTCAGCGACAGCCACACCGTCACGACGCTCACCGGCACGTTCACGAAGAAGATCCACCGCCAGCCCGGACCCTCGGTCAGCACCCCGCCGAGCAGTGGTCCCACGGCCGCGGCCGCACCGCTGACCGCGCCCCACACCCCGAGCGCGGCGCCCCGCTCCCTCCCCTGGTACACGGAGCCGAGCAGCGGCAGCGTGGTCGCGAACATCGCGGCCGCGCCCAGCCCCTGCAGCACCCGCGCGGCCACCAGCATGCCGGGCCCGGACGAGACACCGCACAGCAGCGAGGCCACCGCGAACACCACCACACCTGCCACGTGCACCCGGCGGCGCCCGACGATGTCGGCTGCGGCACCCGCGCCCAGCAGCAACGCGGCCAGTGCCAGCGCGTACCCGTCGACGACCCACTGCAGGTCGCTCAGCGAGGCGTCCAGCGAGTGCGCCATGTCCGGCAGCGCCACCACCACGATCGTCACGTCCAGCAACAACATGAACGTGCTCAGGCAGATCGCCGTGAGCGGCCCCCATTTACGCATGTCCTCAACTCCTTGCGCGGTGATCGGTACGGCTCCGTACGATGGCCCTCACGCGGTCGGACGGAGCGGAAAGAGCCCTCTGGCCGGTGAAACGCGACAGGAGTGTCCATGTCGACGAAGAAAAGCAACCAACCGCAGACCGAGCCGGCCGGCTCCGGCGACCTCGACCTGCTGATCCTCTCGGCGTTGGAGGTCAACGGGCGGGCGTCCTTCAAACGGATCGGCGCGGCGCTCGGTGTCTCCGACCAGACCGTCGCCCGCCGCTACCGCAGGCTGTGCGCCGAGGCGGGGCTGCGGGTGGTGGCCGTCCGTGACCCCGAGCGCCTGGCCCTCGACCAGTGGATGCTCCGGCTCCGCTGCGTCCCCGACACCGCCCTGACCATCGCGGACGCGCTGGCCAAGCGCCCCGACACCGGCTGGATCGCCCTGGCCTCGGGCGGCACCGAGGTGATCTGCGGAACCCTGCCGCGCAACCCCTGGGACCGCGACGACCTGTTGCTGGGCAAGTTGCCCCGCACGCCCAGCATCGTCGAGATCCGCGCCCACCAGCTCCTCTTCCGCTTCTACGGCGGCCCGAGCGGCTGGCTGTGGAAGTTCGGGGCGCTGTCCGACGAGCAGATCGCCGTCCTGCGCCCCGAGCAGGTGCCGGAGCCGGGCCCGCCCCGTATCGCGCCCGAGGACGAACCCCTCGTCGCCGTCCTCGAACGCGACGGCCGCGCCGTGCACGCAGAACTGCAGCACGCCACCGGCCGCTCCGAGTCGGCCGTCAAGCGCCGGCTGGCGGCCCTGGTGGCGTCGGGGGCCCTGTACTTCGACGTCGAGTGCGACGCCGCGATCCTCGGCTACCCGATCACCGCGGTCCTCTGGGTGACCGCCGCCCCCGCCGCCCTGCGCGTGGTGGGCGAGGCGCTCGCCCACCACACCGAGGTCACGCACGTCACCGCGACCGCGGGGCCCTCCAACCTCATGGTCACCGTCCGCGCGAGGAGCACCGTCGGACTGTACGACTACCTGAGCGGTCCGCTCGGACAACTGGAGGGCGTGCAGCATGTGGAGGCGACACCGTTCCTGCGGCAGGTAAAGCAGCTCACCTACCAGACGCCATCGCTTCGGACGCCGTAGCCGACCGGGCGCCGTGGCCGGACGACAGGGCGGCCACGGTAGGGCGGGCACCTGGGTGCCGGCCGCGCCATGGCCGCCTCGAACGGGAACCAGGGCCGGGGTGTCCTCCGGCCCGCCGACTACGGAGCCACGGGCTCGGGCGAGCGGCTCATCGTCATGAGCTGGTCGAGGAACTCCGCCGGGATCGGCGTCGGCAGGAAGCCGAGGAACTGGCGCATCGGCATGGACTCGACCATGCGCATCGCGTCCTGGTTCTCCGCGGCGGCAGCGGCCTGCTCCTCGGACATCCCGGCCATGAGGGCCCCGTTGAGCACCGGGCCCACCGTCGTGTGGCCGAACCACTCGCCGACCGTGGAGTCCATGGTGAGGGGTACCGCCAGGCGGTCCCCGGCGAGGTGTAGCGGCTGTACGGCGATCACGTCGTGGGCGTTCTCGCCGAGCTGGACCTCGTACCGTCCGGCGGCCACGGTCCAGTCGTCGCGGGTGATGTCCCAGAAGGCGAAGGCACGGCGGTCGAGGTCGATCTCGACGACCTTGCTCTCGCCGGGCTCCAGTGCCACCTTGGCGAAGCCCCGCAGCTCACGGGCGGGGCTGCTGACCGGGCGCGCGGGCGCGGAGACATAGACCTGCACCACGTGCTTGCCGGAGCGGTCGCCGGTGTTGGTGACGGTGACCGTGGTCCTGGCGGTGTCCTCGCCGGTCGCTGTGACCTGGAAGCCGCTCTGTTCGAACGTGGTGTAGCCGAGGCCATGGCCGAAGGGGTAGCGGACGGCGACGTCGGCACTCTCGTAGTAGCGGTAGCCGACCATCACCCCCTCGCCGTAACGGACATGGCCCTGCTCACCGGGGAAGTTGAGGTAGGCGGGGTTGTCGTTGAGCCGGAACGGGATGGACTCCGCGAGGCGCCCGGACGGGTTGACCCGCCCGGTGAGCACGTCGGCGATGGCGCCGCCGCCGGCCTGGCCGGGCAGCCATGCCTCCACGATCGCGTCCACCTCGTCGTGCCATCCCTCCAGGGTCACCACACCGCCGTTGAGCACCACGACGACGGTACGGCGGGCCGCCCGGGCCACGGCACGCACCAACTCGACCTGGTCCTCGGGGAGCTGGATGTGGTCGCGGTCGAAGCCCTCGGACTCGTCCGCCTCGCGCAGGCCGATGACCAGGACCGCGGTGTCGGCCCCGGCCGCGAGCGCGACGGCCTCCTCGCGCAGCCGCACCGCGTCCGCCTGCCCCGCGATGTCGTAGCCCCGGGCGAAGCCGACCTCCGCCTCCGGCAGCAGGGCGCGCAGCTCGGCGAGGGGGCTGTCGACCCGGGTGGCGTTGACATGGGAGCTGCCACCCCCCTGGAAGCGCAGCTCCTCCGCGAACTCGCCGACGACGGCGACACGGCCGGCCGGCGCGAGCGGCAGGGTGCCCTCCCGGTTCCTCAGCAGGACCAGGCACTCGCCGGCGACCTCGCGGGCGAGCCGGTGGTGGGCCTCGTGGTCCAGCTCGACCTCGCCCGCGGGCCGGACACGCCCGGTGAGGTCGCGCAGGCGTGCCAGAGCCGTGTCGACCACGGACTCCTCGAGACGGCCCGACCGCACCGCCTCGGCGACCTCGGCGTCGGTGACGCCACCGTTGCCGGGCATCTCCAGGTCCATCCCGGCCGTCAGCGCCGCGACGCGGTCGCCGACGGCGCCCCAGTCGGAGACGACCAGCCCGTCGAAGCCCCACTCCTCGCGCAGCACCTGGGTGAGCAGCCAGCGGCTCTCGGCGGCGTGGACCCCGTTGATCCTGTTGTAGGAGCACATGACGGTGGCCGGACGCGCCTGCTTCACGATGCGCTCGAAGGCCGGGAAGTAGATCTCGCGCAGAGTGCGGTCGTCGACGTCGGAGCTGACCCGCATCCGGTCGGTCTCCTGGTTGTTGGCCGCGAAGTGCTTGACCGACGCGCCGACGTCCCCGCTCTGCATCCCTTCGACGAGGCCCACACCGAGTACGCCGCTGAGCAGCGGGTCCTCGGAGAGGTATTCGAAGTTGCGGCCGCACAGCGGGGAGCGCTTGATGTTGATCGCGGGGCCGAGGAGCACGTCCACGTCGAGTGCGCGGGCCTCGACGGCCAGCGCCTCGCCGACCTGGCGGACGAGGTCGGGGTCCCAGCTGGAGCCGAGGGCGGCACCGGGCGGGAAGCAGGTGGCGGGCTCGCTGCGGTGGACTCCGAGGTGGTCAGCCTCGCCCTTCTGGCGCCGGACGCCGTGCGGACCGTCGCTGAGCACCAGCGCGGGGAATCCGGCCTCCTCGTCGGGCTTGCTGGACCACATGTTCAGACCGGAGAGCAGCGCGGTCTTCCGGTCCAGATCGAGCTCGGTGGGGTTCTGGGACATGGTGCGAGTTCCTCGGAATGGTCGGTGGCGGACGGGCGCCCGTCGGCGATCGGCGGAACAGCTCGTGAGAGCGCTCTCGGGTGGATCCTAGTACAAAACCGAATAGAGCTCGGTTTTTGGTGTGCGCCCGGAGGGTGCATCTTCGGGGGTTGCTGTGGAGCGTGTCCGCGGTGGGCTTCCGCGGGGAGCGGGGCCGGAAGGACTCCGCTGGACCGGTGCCACCGGTTCAGCGGACTCCCCGGATCGGGCGTACGGTCAGCCCGCCGGCCACCGCGACCCCCGCCGCGCTCAGGAAGAGAAGCGGGTAGTTGTCCCCACCGTCCACGGCAAGGATGAACGGCGCGATCAGCGGGGCGACCGACTGCGGCAGGGCGGCGGCGATGGCGAAGACACTCATGTACTTCGCGCCCTCCGTCTCCCGGTTGGGGATGACGTCGGTGATGAGGGCGATGTCCACGGCACCGAACATGCCCGCCCCCAGCAGGATGATCTGCGAGCCGACGAACACCTGCGCGAACGACGAGGCGAAGGTGATCACGACGAAACCGACGGCGAACGCGGTCGCGGCGAGGTAGATGAACCGCTTCCTGCGCCGCAGACGGTCTGAGAGGATGCCGCTCGCCACGGCGCCCGCGGAGGTCATCAGCAGGCCGACACCGCCGGTGAGCGCCAGCAGCCCCGTCACCTTGCTCAGCTCGTAGTGCAGATGGTCGGTGAGGAAGTAGAGCTGGTATGTCGACAGGAACATGAGGCTGAGCTGGATCAGGAACCGGCCGCCCCAGGTCCAGCCCAGGTCGGGGTGGCGCCGGGGGTTGAAGGTGAGGTCGCGGAACATGGCCACCAGACTCTGCCGTTCCCGGTCCGCGCGCCGGACCGCCGGATCGGGCAGGAAGAGGACCACGGGCAGCAGGGCCAGGCAGGCGATGACCGCGGGGACCAGGAAGAGCAACAGCCCGGAATGCCGCAGCGGTGTGGCCAGCTGGAAGCCGGCGACCCCGGCGATCTGCGCGGTGAAGCCGAGCAGGCCGGAGACCTTGCCGCGCTGCTGTTCCGGCACCTGGTCGGGGAGCATCGCCACCAGCGGAGTCATGAGCGCGCTGAGCCCGACCTGGCCGACGACGAAACCGGCCAGCAGGACGGACACCGAAGCGCCCGCGCCGGTGACGGCCGCACCGGCGAGCAGGACCGGCATCCCGGCGAGCATCCAGGGCTTGCGGCGCCCCAGCCGGGACGTGGTGTTGTCGCTGAGCACCCCGAAGGCCAGGCCGGACACTATGCCGACCAGGGTTCCCACGCCCACCACCAGGCCCAGGCTGCCGGTCTTGCCGTCCGGGTCGATGGTCTCCAGCCGCATCGCCAGCGACACCAGCAGTGGGGTCATCACGGCGACGTAGACGCCCAGATAGGCGATCACGTACAGGGTGATGAACCGGCGGCTCACCGGCGGGGGGCCGTCCTCCGGACCCTTCGGGCCGTCCTCGGTGGCGGGAAGCCCGGCGGCGTGCTGTGTCATCTTGGCCTCCGGCCGTACGGACACGTGAGGGTACACGTGTGGGGAAGGGGACGAAACGGGCACCGGATGCCGGGGTGCCCGTGCCGGGTTACTGGTGGGTTCCGCCGTCGATGCGGATCTCGGTGCCGGTGAGGAAGGCGCCGTCGTCGGAGACGACCATGGCGACGACCCCGGCGACGGCCTCGGGGGAGCCGAAACCCTCACCGATGGCGGGGGTGAGCTTGCCGAGGAGACTCCAGTCGGTGTCCTCGGGCATGAGAGAGAAGATGTTCTCGGTGATGCCGGAGGAGATGCTGCCGGGGTTGACGTTGACCGCGCGCAGCCCCTGCTTGCCGTATTCCTGGGCGATGCTGTGGGTGAAGGAGAGGATGCCGCCCTTGCTCGCGGAGTAGGCGGCCATCATCGGGTGGGCGAACTGGGCGGAGGTGGAGCTGAAGTTGACCACGACGCCCTTGCCGGTCTCCAGCAGGGCGGGCAGGGCGGCGCGGGTGACCAGGAAGGTGCCGGTGAGGTTCACCCCGATGACCTGGTTCCACAGGTCGAGGGAACAGGTGTGGGTGTGGGCCCCGCGCAGCATGCCGGCCACGTTGACCAGGGCGTCGAGCCCGCCCAGCGAGGCGATGGCGTCGGCCACGACGCTCCCCACGGCGGTCTCGTCGGACACGTCGAGTACGGCGGTGTTCAGCTGCTCGCCGGTGCCTGCCTTGGCCGCGAGCTCCGCGGTCTCGGCGAGGCCGTCCGCTGCGATGTCGGTCCCGGTGACCCGGGCTCCCTCGGACAGGAGCCGGAGTGTGGTGGCGCGGCCTATGCCCGAAGCGGCGCCCGTGACGAGGATGCGGCGGTCGGCGAGTCGTTGCATGGGTGTTCCCTCGTGTTGTCGCGGTGAGAGCTTGCCCCGCGCCGCTTCGTCGGGGAAGCGGGCGCGGCGTCCCGTCGATCGGGACCGGACACGTCGGCGGGAGCACGACCCCGGATGCTGTCGGGGTGGCTCGGGGGCGGTGTGCGGTACGCCCTTGCCCGCGTCCTGAGGTGGAACCTTTCACATCCGTGGCGGTCGGGGTGGGGATGGTCTGTCCGCTCTGCAGTCCTGTTCCGCCGGGACGGATCCGCGTCGAGGCTGACGCGGTCGTCGCCGGAAAGTGGCTGTGAGGGGTGATGAACTGAGCGGACCGGGTGCGAACCGGAAGTTCACACGCCAGAAACCTAGCTTTGTTCGGTTTTTATGGCTAGGGTTTCGCTCAGAAAGTTTTGGAGTCGCCACCTGGTGAATCGATTCAAGCCTGCCATGGCATGGCGGTGGACGGCTCGTGGGCATGTTGGTGGGCTCCGGGCCTGCGGCCTCGTACCGAGGCACGACGGAATGTGTGGTCGGGACGGTGCTGCCTGGCGGCGAGAGCCTCCTCGCCGAACCCGCGCAGCGGTTCGCCCGACTCGAGAACGGCGCCACCTGACGGGCGTCCGCAGCGGGGGCCGGCACCTTGAGGGGGAGCCGGCCCCCGCAGACTTCAGGTTCCGCGGACGGGAACGTCCCCGCGCAGGAGCCCCCGCTCTAGCAGGTCCGCCCAGAGCCCCGGCGGAGGCACCCGGCGGTGCAGGTCCACGTACTGCGCGACGTGCGCAGCCGTGCCCATGCCCAGGGCGACGTTGGCGACGGCGATCGCCGGGGCCCGCAGGCTCGGACCGTGCCACTCACAGATCTCGGCGATCGCCCGGGCACGTGTCACGAGGTGGGCGGGTGCGGTCCGGTAGTCGTACTTCATGCCCTCGGCGGGGCGGTCGTGGGCGAGGAGTCCGGAGTTGAAGACGCCGACCGCGACGACGTTCTTGCCGTGTTCGTGTGCGGCGGGCAGGACGTCGTCGAGGGCGGACTGGTCGAGGAGGGTGTAGCGGCCGGCGAGCATGACGATGTCGGCGGCGGTCTCGCGGAGGAAGCGGGCGAGCATCGCCGACTGGTTCATGCCGGCCCCGATCGCGCCGATCACCCCCTGGTCGCGCAGGTCGGCGAGGGCGGGCATGGCCTGGTCCGCGGCCTGCCTCCAGTGCTCGTCGGGGTCGTGCAGATAGACCACGTCCAACCGGTCGAGGCCGGTCCGCTCCAGGGTGGCCTCCATGGAGCGCAGGACCCCGTCCCGGCTGAAGTCCCACTGCCGGCGCAGGTCGTCGCGGACGACGAAACCCTCGCTGTCGACGCCCCTGGGGCTCTCGTTGGGCACCAACACCGCGCCCCACTACGGCCTCGGCCTGTCGGAACAGCGGCTCGGCCGGGCCCGCCGCCGCCACCGCGACAGCTATTGCGTGTCCTCCAAGGTCGGCCGCCTGGCAGCTGGCGGAAGTCGAGGGAGCCGACCCGCGCCTTGTACCGGCCGTTCCCGGCCGGGGTCCAGCCGGTGATCGTCCGGGCGCTCGGCGCGACCGGGGTCTCGGAGCCGTACGCCGTCCAGATCATGTCGTGGCCGTCGGTCCCCGAGTCCCGTGTCGAGAAGCGGACCGGCCTGGACAACCGGTAGGTGCCGCCGCGCAGGTGGACGGTGATGTCCCCGGCCATGTGGGAGTTGACCGCCCGTACCGCGGCACGGGCCCGCTGGATCGTCCTGAAGGGCCTGGACTCCCGGGTGCCCGGGTTGTGGTCGTTGCCGCGCGAGGGGTCGACGTAGAAGTCGGTGCCGGCCGCCGCGTGTGCCGTCTGGGCGGGGCAGCACGCGCTCGAGGACTACCGGCAGGAGATCCAGCGGAGGGTGTTCCGGTAGCGCGGAGGGCGAACTCGGGGAGAGCGGGAAGGCCCGAGCGGGAGTCCGACGGCCGTGCGAAACGGCACCGGGCCGTTCGTCGACCCGGCACGGCAGGGAAGTGCGGGCGCGCTGGGACGGCGAAGGGACGCAGGGCACGGTACGGCAGGCCGGTCATGGCGCGACAGGCCCGGCGAGGCTGCGGCACGACGAGTCGGCGCGGGGAGGCTCGCGGCGCTCCCGTTCGCCCTGGGCTTCCCGCGCCGGCGACATCGTGGCGGAGTATATGGGGCTGTTCGCCCCTGCCGCGCCGGTCCTGCCTCGGAGGCAGCCGCGAACTGCTCGCGGGCACCGCTCGTCGCGGTCCCGGGCGGGTCGGTCAGGTGCCGAGGTCCCAGTGTGCCGCGATGTCGAGGGGCGGTTCGTGGATGTCCCGCGGGTCCGGTCCGATCAGGCGGGTGGTCCCGGTGGGCGTGGCGGTGGGGTCGTGGGTGGGCCAGCCGGGGTCGGCCGTGTACAGGAACCGCCTCCAGGCGGTGGCGAGTTGGTCGCGGATGGCCCGGTTGTCGGGGGTGTCGATGTCCAGGGCGGCGAGTCTGTCGCCGAGGTAGAACGTCTCGGCGCCGTGGAACGCACCCGTGCCCGCGCCGAAGGGCTCGGCGGACAGGAGGTAGGTGTGGGCCGGGCCGCCCGCCGCAACCTGGGCGCGGGCGAGCCGGGCGGACGGGACGCGGTAGACGGCGTCGCTGAGGAACAGCGTGCGCAGATCGCGCAGTTCGTCCGGCGCGGCGGCCTCCGGACGGCCGGGCTGGGGCGCGCCACGGAGCTGAACGCGGTATGCCTCCAGGAGCGCCGCCGGGTCGGCGACACCCGCCCGGGTCATCTCGGCCGTCAGGGCGCCCTCGTCGGCGGGGCGGTAACCGGCACCGCCGAGCTCCGCCCACATGCGGATCTCGTCGCGGTTGGCGCCGATCAGGAGTGGGATGCCCACGGCTGCTCCGGCCCCGACGGCGTCGAGGGGGCGTGCGGGCAGCATCGTACCGTCGTGGACCACGCCCCAGATGCGTCCTCCCGGCAGGTTGCGCCGGCCGACGTCGGAGTCGACGACGGAGGGCTGCGCGTCGAGGATGCGCCCGAGCGGGGCGGTCGCCAGTTCGTCGAGGGACTTGACGCCCACGGCGGAGAGGAAGTGCTCGGTGAGTGCCCGCGCGGTGTCGGGGGCCTGCACGCGGGTGACGCTGCCGCTCTGCAGGATCGCCTTGTGGAACAGGCCCTTCGCGTCCGGGAGGGCCAGCAGGGTCCCGACGGAGAACGCCCCGGCGGACGCGCCGGCGACCGTGACGTTGCCGGGGTCGCCGCCGAAGCGGGCGACGTTGTCGCGGATCCAGCGCAGGGCTGTGGTCTGGTCCTGGAGGCCGAGGTTGGCGCTCGCGGTCCACCGCTCGCTGCCCGGTCCCGCCGGATGGAGCCATCCCAGTGCTCCGACGCGGTAGTTGGCGGCCACCACGACCGCGCCGGTCAGCCGGGACAGCGCCGTGCCGTCGAAGCTCGGCGGCGACGCCGTGCCCGACTCGAACGCTCCGCCGTAGATCCACATCAGCACGGGCAGCCGGCCGTCGACGCCGGGGGTCCACACGTTCAGATAGAGACAGTCTTCGGAGAACTCGCCGTCGGCCGCGCCGAGCGCCCGGGCGACGCCGACCGCGTGTGTACCGAGCGCCTGGATCTCGGGGGTGATGCCGGCGTGCTGGGCCGGTGCCGCCGGGAAGCGAGACGCGTCGCGGACACCGGCCCAGGGTGCGGCGGGCACAGGCGGCCGCAGCCGCAGTGCGCCAACGGGGGGAGCGGCGAACGGGATTCCGGCGAAGCGCAGACCGCCGTCCGAGCGGACTCCGCGGACGGCTCCGTGGGTGGTCGTCACCACCGGGCGTGCCGTCTCCTGGGAATCGGTCATCTCGTCATGCCTTTCACGCTCGGCCCCGTCGTCCTGTCGTTCGCTCCCGGTTTTGCATGGGGGCCGGCTCCGTGCCCGGCCCGTCCGCCTGTGAGGCGCTGGTACCGGCTCGGCGCGCGGCGGGTGGTCGGAAGGCTCCCTGTGCGGGCGAGAGCCTAGACTTGAAAACCGAACACTGCAAGGTTTTTGTTATGGGGACGTCCACGAGCGCGCTCCGCGACGGCACGCCGCGTCCGGGCGGCGCCGAGGTCGGGCGGCGCCGGAATCGGGTGACGCCGGAATCGGGTGACGGAGATCCCGCCTTCGCGTGTCGCGACGCTCACCGGTCCTGGGCGCGACCCTCGTAGTCGTACCGTGCGGCGACGACGGCGTCGTGATGCGCGTCGGCCCACTCCACGAGGCCGATGACCGGCCCCAGGAACGAGCGTCCCAGCTCTGTCAGCGTGTACTCCACGCGAGGAGGAACCTCCGGGAAGACCGTCCGCTGGACGAATCCGTCCTGTTCGAGCTGCCGGAGGGTGCGCGCCAGCATCTGCTTCGAGACGTCGCCGATCTCACGCGACAGCTCACTGAACCGTTTGGTCCCCTCCGCCAGCGTCGTGACGACCAGCAGACTCCACTGGTCACCGACCCGGTTCAGGATGTCGCGGACGACGCAGTGCGCATCGAGCGCGCCCTTCCGTTTGTCCAGCAAGTCCGACGCGGTGTGTGACATACCAGAGCCTCCCGTTCCCTCTCATGGTCACACGGATGCGACCTGATCTCTGCAAAGTGCCTTCTTGTGGGCCCGTTTCAGCAGGTCGTACCGTCGGTTTCCCCGGGGACTCCCGGACTCCGTCAGGCTTGACCACAGGGAAGTACTCATGAGCGAGGCCACAGGTTCCGCGGCGACGGCGGCACCGTCCCAGGACGAGGAGACCGCGGCCGTGGAGGCCGTGATCCGGCATCATGTGCTCGCCTTGAACAGCGCCGACGAGGATGCCATCGCAGCCGACTGGGCGCCGTCCGGGATGCTGGTGGACGCGTTTCCGCCGTTCGTCTGGGAAGGCGACTCGCCGACCCGGGCGTGGTGGAAGGACCTCCAGGCCGCCATCGGGTCGGTGGGGCTGACCACGGTCGAGTTCGAGCTCGGTGAGTGGCAGCGGATCTACGTCGCCGGTGACCACGCGTACGCCGCGGTGTACGCGAGGGCGCTCGTCTCCGGCCCGGAACTCGCCGTCGAGGCACGGGGGACCTGGACGTTCGCATTGGCCAGGTCGGGCGAGCAGTGGAGGATCGTGTCGTGGAACTGGGGCGGACCGCCGAACACGCCCGTTCAGCGCTGAGTGGCGGTGGCGGTGGGGGGTGCCGGGGTCTCCGGCACCCCCCCACGAGCGGTTCGGGCGGCTTCCCTGCGGTCGGCGCAGGCAATCGGGCTGCTGTCGTCCGTGCAGGCCTCCTCGGTGACGAGCCGGCCGTGTCCCGTGAGACCCCTGACGGGGTTTCACGAAGGAACCGCCCTGCGGTGTCGGGTTCGCTTCAGGAACGTTCGTGGTCCTGGAAGAAGCGCCACATGAGCTGGTTGGCGCTGATCTCCTGGGTGACCGTCCCCAGAACCGGCGGCCACGGCACTGTCGCCCCGGGCCAGGTGTGGCCGCCGCCTTCGACGACGTACATGGTGACCTCCGCGCCGTGGCGGCAACCGGCGTAGCTGGTGCGGGTCACGTGTTCGGAGACGCGGGTGTCCCGTGGGCCCCGGCGGCAGTGGTCGAGGGCGGCCCAGCGGCTCTGGGCGGCGACGGCGCCGTAACCCCAGTACGCGGCGCCGCCGCCCGTGAACGGGTTGATCTGGTCGCCGGTGCCGGCGAACGCCAGTACCGGGACGGGACGTTCGGGTGCGCACGTCTCGGGGTCGGGTACGAGGGCCCCGTCGGCTCCCGCCACGGGGGCACCCGCCCGCAGGCCCGAGACCGCCGCGATCGCCGCGACCCGGCCGGGGTTGTCGCAGGCGTACTGGGACACCATGCGGGCGCCGCCGGAGTACCCGGTCGCGTAGACCCGGTCCTCGTCGGCACATCCGGTGCGGACGAGCTGTGTGATGGTGTCGGTCAGGAACCGCTCGTCGTCCGGTCCGTCGCCGTCGGTGACATGCGGAACGTTCCACTGGTATCCGGCGCCCAGGACCATGGCGCCCTGCGGTGCGGCCACCAGAAAGCCCTCGCTCTCGGCGGTCTCCTCCAGCTGGCTGCCGTCCAGTTGCCAGGTGGCGGCGCCCTGGCTGCCGTGCAGGTTCAGCACCAGCGGCAGTCGGCCCTGCCCCGCCGTGCCGTGGGGGACGTACACCACCACGACCCGGTCAAGCCCGCCGGAGCGGACGGTGAGGGTCGTGCGTCCCGGCTCCAGCCGGCATCCGCGGTACGAGGCGGAGCCGTCGCGGGTGGCCGCCGTGGACGGCGCCATGGCCGCGGCGGTGAGGAGCGTGGCTGTCAAACAGGCGAACAGGGTGCGAAGCGGGGTTCTCGGTCTGCGCACGTGAGATCTCCCTGGAGTGCGGCTCGGAGGCCCGCGGTCGTGCGCGGCGCCGGACATCCGGACAGCCGGGCATACGCGGGCGGTGCCGTCTCGCGGACGACGACGCCCGCCCGCGGGAGGGGTGGCCGGAACCCTAGCGGCTAATTTCGAACGAAACTAGGTTTTAGGCTCCATGGCCGCGCCGGCCTTGAGGCCGCGGGGTGCTCGACACCCCGCGGCCAGGCCTGTCGACCATTGCCGCGTCGTCAGAACATGGTGTTGTCGTTCGCGGAGCTGGTCGGCACGTTCTGGATCACGTCCCAGTGCTCCACGACCTTCCCGTCGCGGATCCGGAAGATGTCCACGATGGCCAGGCCGGGATCGCCGGGCGCGGGGATGAAGTGGCTGTGGAACGCCACCAGGTCTCCCTCGGCGATGATCCTCTTGGGCTGGACATCGAGCTGCGGGGACTGCTCGAACAGCGCGGCAAGACCGGCGCGTGCTCCTTCGGGGCCGTCCGCGATGGCGGGATTGTGCTGGTGGTACTCCGGTGCCACGTAGGTGTCGATGGCGGAAAGGTCCTGGTGGACGAGGAGCCGGTCGTAGTACTCGGTGGTGAGCGCCTTGTTGCGCGCCGTGAGCCGGTCCGGGCCGGGGTCGGACGTCTGGGGCCGGCTGAGCGTGGAGAACATGTCGTTGCCGCTGACGGAAGTGGCCGGCACCTCCTCGATCACGTCCCAGTGTTCGGCGATCTTCCCGCCCTGGAAGCGGAAGATGTCGACGGCGGCACTCCCGCGCGTCCCCGGCGTGGGGGAACTGCTGGTGGAATGAGCGGCCGATCGCCTTGAGGGCGGCCGCTCCGTCGCCGACCTGCGGATTGTGCTGGATGTAGTCGGTCCGCACGAACCGGTCGACGACGCTGGTGTCTCCCCGTTCGAACACGCCCTTGAGGACGCGGACGGCGACCGACTTCTGCAGTTCGAGCCGGGCCTCGTCACCCTGGCAGTGTCGCTGAGAGGCGCTTGTGGGGGTGGCCGCCGCGGCGGGTGCGACGGCGACCGCGGTGGCGAGGGGCGACCGTCATGAGTACGGCGGTGGTGGCCTTGCGGGCTTGCATGGATTCTCCTGCACGGCGTCATGGGCAAAGGATGCTTACCAGAGGTCAGCGCTAACTTCTGGTAAGTGGAAGTTGGGTAGGGGGCACGCCAAGCGGCCAAGCGGAGATCGCTGCCTTTTCAGATAAATGATTCCCTACGTTGTTCTGCGGGACGTGGTGAGCCCTTCGTATGGTTCATTCACCCAGGGGCGCCGGGTGTGGTTGAAATAGCTCTGCCGCTTGTGGCTCTCAGTGATTGGCCGCCCGGCGCCCCACGACGACTCGGCTGCCAATTAGGAATTGCGAATGATCGCTCCGTAGGGA
>NZ_JBHXLU010000100.1:0-42241 GCF_042720695.1 Streptomyces sp. NPDC058457
CCCCTTCGGGGGCGCCAGTGGAGCGCCCCTTTTAGGGGCGCGGGGAACTGCGCGACCAGCCCCCACACGGCCGCACCCGACCGAAGCGGCTAAGGCGCTACCTGCCCCCGGAACGCCTCCGCGTCCCAGCTCCCGTCCAGCCGCGCCGACAGCCAACTCGGCGCAACCGCACGGAACTCCGCGGGTGCCAGCGCCCCGGCCCCGGCCGGCAGCGCACCCAGCAGCGGCGCCCCGGCCACCTCCGGAAGGTCGGCGACATTGCAACGCGACGCCAGATCGGGGGAACCGGGCCAGCTGCCGATCACCACACCCAGCAACTCCAGCTCTCGCGCCCGCAGTTCACGGGCCGTCAGCTCGGTCGTGTTCAGGGTGCCGAGCCCGGCCGACGCCACCAGCAGCACCGGTGCGTTCAGCAGCCGGGCCGCGTCCGCCAGCGTGCCGCCCGCCTCGTCGAACCGGACCAGCAGCCCGCCCGCGCCCTCGACCAGCACCAACTCGTGCTCGGTGGCCAGCTTGGCGGCGGCCTCCGCCACGTCCTGCGGATGCACGGGGGCCATCCCCGCCCTGCGGGCCGCCGTGCCCGGCGCCAACGGCTCGGGGAAGCGCGCCACTTCGGACGCCGTCACGGCACCCGCGAGCCGCGCGACCTCGTCGGCGTCCCCGCGCTCGTCCGGTCGTACCCCCGTCTGCGCGGCCTTCAGGACCGCCACCGAGCGGCCCGCCGCGACCGCGGCGGCGGCGACCGCGGCCGTGGTGACCGTCTTGCCGACCTCCGTGCCCGTCCCTGTGATCACCAGGATCGGCATGCTCATCCCTCCCGCGCGGCGGCGCACACCGCGCGCGCGATCCGAGCCACGTCCGCGTCACCCGTGACGTACGGCGGCATCGTGTACACCAGGTCGCGGAACGGCCGCAGCCACACGCCCTCGCGCACCGCGGCGGCCGTCGCGGCCGACATGTCGACCTCGTGGTCGAGCTGGACCACCCCGATGGCGCCGAGGACCCGCACGTCCTGGACGCCGGGAATCTCCCGGGCGGGCGCCAGGCCCTCCCGCAGCCCCGCCTCGATCCGCTTGACCTCCGCGAGCCAGTCCTGGCCCAGCAGGAGCCCGAGCGAGGCGCAGGCGACAGAGGCCGCGAGCGGGTTGGCCATGAACGTCGGCCCGTGCGCCAGCACCGGCACCTCGCCGCGCGAGATCCCCTCGGCGACCCGGGGTGTGCACAGGGTCGCCGCCATCGTCAGATAGCCGCCGGTCAGCGCCTTGCCGACGCACATCACGTCCGGGGTGACGGCCGCGTGGTCCGCCGCGAACAGCGCGCCGGTACGCCCGAAGCCGGTCGCGATCTCGTCGAACACCAGCAGCACGTCGTGCGCGTCGCAGGCCTCGCGCAGCACCCGCAGGTAGGCGGGGGAGTGGAAGCGCATCCCGCCGGCGCCCTGCACCACCGGCTCCACGATCACCGCGGCCAGCTCGTGCGCGTGCCGCTCGACCGTCGAACGCAGATGCTCGGCGTACGACTCGTCGTACTCCGCCGGCGGTGCGTCGGCGAACACCTGGCGGGGCAGCACCCCGGACCAGAGCTCGTGCATCCCGCCCTCGGGGTCGCAGACGGACATCGGCTGCCAGGTGTCGCCGTGGTAGCCGCCGCGCCAGGTCAGCAGGCGCTGCTTCGCGGGGCGGCCGAGGGAGCGCCAGTACTGCAGGCACATCTTCACCGCGACCTCGACCGACACCGACCCCGAGTCGGCGAGGAAGACATGCTCCAGGCCAGCGGGTGTGATGTCGACGAGGAGCTTCGCCAGGCGGACGGCGGGCTCGTGGGTGAGCCCGCCGAACATCACATGGCTCATGCGGCCGAGCTGGTCGCGCGCGGCCTCGTTGAGCACCGGGTGGTTGTAGCCGTGGATCGCCGACCACCAGGACGACATGCCGTCGACAAGATCGCCCGAGCCGTCCGCCAACCTTAGCCGGACCCCGCTCGCCGACTCCACGACGAGCGGTTCGGCCCGGCCGGGCATCGGACCGTACGGATGCCAGACGTGCCGGCGGTCGAGGTCCAGCAGTTCGGGGACGCTCAGGTCAGGCATTGGGTGCGAGGTCCGTTCCGGCACCCCGGCGGCGGACGGCGACCAGGTCGGTGCGCGGCTCGTTGGCGGGGACGGCCACGCTCTCGTGGTCATTCTCGTGGGAACCGCACACCGACCCGCACCCGGCGCCCTCACCCGCGTGCGACCCACAGCCCGCGCCGTCGGCCGCGTGTGATCCGCAGCCCGTGCCGTCGGCCGCGTGCGATCCGCATCCGGCGCCCTCGGCCGCGTGCGGCCCGCAGCCGGCGACATCGGCCCGGTGCTGCGGCAGCGTCACCTCGTCCGCGCCCTCCACCGTGAACCCGGCGTCCGCGATCATCTCCAGGTCGGCCTGGCCGGCCTGGCCCTCGGTGGTCAGGTAGTCGCCGAGGAAGATCGAGTTGGCCAGGTGCAGCGCGAGCGGCTGCATGGTGCGCAGATGGACCTCGCGACCGCCCGCGATCCGGACCTCCACGTCCGGGCAGACGAACCGGACCATCGCCAGGATGCGCAGGCAGCGCTGCGGGGTGAGGTTCCACTCCTTGGCCAGCGGGGTGCCCTCGACCGGGATCAGGAAGTTCACCGGAACGGAGTCCGGGTCCAGCTCGCGCAGCGAGAAGACCACGTCGACCAGGTCCGCGTCGGTCTCGCCCATGCCGGCGATCAGACCGGAGCAGGCCGACAGCCCCGCCGCGTGCGCCTTGTTGACCGTGTCCACCCGGTCGGCGTACGTGTGCGTGGTCGTGATGTCCCCGTACGTTCCCTCGGACGTGTTGAGGTTGTGGTTGTAGGCGTCCGCGCCCGCCTCGCGCAGCCGCTCCGCCTGGCCGTCGGAGAGCAGGCCGAGGCAGGCGCACACCTCGACGCCCTCGTTCTGCTCCTTGATGGCCTTGATGGTGCCCGCGACCCGGTCCACGTCCCGGTCGGTCGGACCGCGCCCGCTGGCCACCAGGCAGACCCGCTTGGCGCCCCCGGCCAGGCCCGCGGCGGCCGCCCTGGAGGCCTCGTCGGGTTTCAGCCAGGTGTACTTCAGGATCCCGGTGGAGGAGCCCAGCCGCTGCGAGCAGTAGGAGCAGTCCTCCGGACACAGGCCCGACTTGAGGTTGACCAGGTAGTTGAGTTTCACGCGCCGGCCGAACCACTGCCGGCGCACCTTGCCGGCCGCGGCCACCACATCGAGCACGTCGTCGTCGGAGGTCGCCAGCACGGCGAGCGCTTCCTCGCGGGTCGGCAGCTCGCGCCGAAGCCCCTTGTCCACCAGCGTGTTCAGCAGGTCCATGAGAGCCGATCCTGTACTACGAGGCTGCTCCGGGCCAAGGAGAGTTTGCACAACCCTGTCAGTTCGACGTGTGGGGTATGTAACATGCCCACCCCCGTGCGTAGGGTCTACAGAGAGCACGGAAGACCAGGTCAGAGGCCCCAAGTCCGCATCCCGCCGCCGATTTGGTGAGAGTCATGTGTGAGACGCAAGGGCCAGTGGATCAGTTTGGAGGGTTCCTACAACACCCCCGAAGAGGCTGTTCCCTCAAGCGCCGTGCGTGACCTGGTGCGGGCTGTTCCGGAAGCTCTCGACATCCCCCGCCCTGCGACCGCAGGGGATCGCGAGGCGCACGACCGGATCGTGAGCGAACGGGCCACGCACGCGGCACTCGCGCTCCGCGGCACGCTGGACGGGTGTCCCCTCGAAATCGAACAGACAACCGGATATCTGCGGGAACGGCTTGCCGAGCATCCCGCTACCGGCTATGGCCGGTGGGCTGGTCGGTAGCCGCAGAGGCTCTGTACGGCTCTCTGAGACGCAAAGGAACCCCAGCGTCCGCTGGGGTTCCTGTCTGTGTGAAGGCCCATCAGGGGCTCGCTAAAGGTGCCCTAGCAGCCCTCCTCGTCATCCGCGCCCTGCGGGACAAGCTCCTCCTGGACGAACGGCACCTGATCGGCGCGGCCCGCACACTCAACGTCACCTGGCGGCGTATCGCCGACGCCCTGGAGTTGAAGAGCAGGCAAGCCGCTGAACGCCGCTATCTCCAACTGCGAGACGATCTCGGCGGCGTCGTTCCCGACGACCAGGAGCGGACCCAGGCCGAACGGGTGGAGGCGGCCCGCGCGCGGCGCGCCCGCCGGACCGAGTACGCCTGGGCCGTCTCGCATGCTGCTCCGATCCTCTGCCTGGCACTGCGTCTGGACGCGGTGGACGGACTGCAGCGGCGCGCCGACGCCTCCGAAGCCGCCCGCAGAGCCCACCAGATCGTCAACGCCGGCATCGTCTTCGAAGGGCGGCCCGCCCCGCCCCCGATCCGCATGCCGTGGCCGGACCGGCTGCACGCGGCGGCGGCCACCTACCGCACACACCAAAGCGCCCTGGCCGAGTACCGGTCCCGGCCCGCAACGCTCAGCACCGCGCTCGGCGAGGACGCCCGGCCGCCTCAGGGGCTACTCCTGCCTGTGATGTACGACCGGCTGGTGTACGACCTGTTCGGCCTCATCGGGCACGCTCTGGACATCGACCTGCACGACCACGCCGACCTCGCCGACGACGTCCGGGCCCTGTACGCGGAAGCCGGCGCGGCCTCACCGCACCTGAAGGAGTGAAGCGCGAATCGGTGCCTTGCCTGTGTGGCCGGACAGCGTGCGCATCAGGGACCCGCGCGGGTGAAGTCTTCCTGATTCCGGCCATCCTGAGATGGTTAGTGCGCCTTACTCCCACTCAGTGATGGTTCGGTCGTTCCGCAGATTGGAGGGGAGGCGGCAGTGAAGTACGCGCTGACTGAGAAGCAGCGGGAGCTGTTGAAGCAGGTTGCGGCGGCACCGAAAGCGTACGAGGCGGCCAATGCGCACAGCGGTGTTCTGTGGGCGCTGCAGCAGCGGGGACTGGTTCAGAGGGGCCGTGGGCCGGCAGGGCGCGAGGTAGTGGTGCTGACAGCCAGCGGCCGCTTCTACCTCAAGCACGGGAAGCATCCCAAAGAGGCGGAAGCGGATAAGCAGCGGCTGAAGGACGACCCGGCTCAGGCTGCTCTCGCGCCGGCAGACGGGGCCGAGCTCGTGGCCAGGCTCCGTGCGGGTCAGGGAACGGTCACCGTGCCCAACCCCGGCCCCCAAACCCGCTCCCGCTGGCGTGCCGCGTACTACCACGCTCTGCACCACGGACACATCCCGGACGGCTGCAAGCTGCGCTTCAGCGGCCGGGCCAAGTGCGACGTTGTGCTGAAACTCCTGGACGAAGCAGCCCTGAAAGTTGCCGAACCACCTGCCATCCCCGCAGTCGAGGTTCCAGACGACCTCCCGTTGAAACCCCATGCCCTGGTCGCACGCACGAGTAAAGCGCTGGGACGTTCGAAGACCACCGTGGACACCCGAGACCGGCCCGACATCGTTCCGATCAGCGTCTCCCGTCACCTCGCCGAACGGGCCATGCGCATTGCCCACGCCCTCATCACCGAAGCCGAACGACGCGGCTACGAGGTCACCACCGACAGCAGCCTCCACCGCGGCGAAGCAACCCATCGCCTCGTGATCCGCATCGGCGCCCACACTTACCCCTGGGAGATCACGGAGCGCACTGCCAAAGTGCCCCACGAGCCGACACCCCAGGAGCTCCGGAACATCGAGAAGAACCTCTGGGCCCCAGAGCCCCCGAAGTACGACCACCACCCCGACGGCCGCCTCATGATCGCTTCGCCCTGCCAGAGCCCCTACGGCAGCCCCTCCTACAGCCACTCCGACGGTGCGCGATGGAAACTGGAAGACCGCCTCGGTCACTTCCTGCACGACCTGGAGGAACGTGCTGCCCGCGCCGAGGAACAGCGCATCGCGAGCGAGCGCGAAGAACTGGCCCGCCAACGCAACTGGTACAGGACCTTGCGGCAGGCCCGCTCAGCCCAGATCACCGAGCACCGCAGTGCCGTCCTTGCCGGCCAGGTAGAGCACTGGCGCCTGGCAGAAGACATCCGAGCCTTCTGCACCGCAGCCCGTCAGTCCGGCGCAGCAACCGACTGGATGGAATGGGCTGAGAGCTATGCAGCATCCGTCGACCCGCTCACTACGCCCCTCAACATGCCGTCCGATCCACCTGCCGGCCAGTACGACCTGCGCGAGCACTTCCGCGGTGACCTCTACGCACACCCGTGGCCGTTCGACAGATCTGGAGGGTGGACCCTTGCCAACGGCGACATCGACAGCTGACGTGCATGATCGCGTAGGGCTTGCAGTTCTGCACGCAGCGCAGCGTTTTCAGCTGTCAGTTCGGCTTTGCTGCGTTGATCAGCGGGCGGTTCTTGTACGGAGCGCTCGGGCCTTTGCGGGCACTTGTTCGGTGGGGGATCTGCGGAGGGGCCCCAGGGGCTCGAAGGCGACGATCACAGACGGGTCCAGACCGCACTGTGGGCAGGTCTCCTTGGCATGGACTCCTCCGTCGGGCCGAGGGCTCTTCCGGCTGCGGGCTGCTTCGATGATGTGTCCGCAGTACAAGCGAAGCCGCCACCGCTGGAACTCCCATGGAGGCAGCGGAGACCCCAGGAGTTCGACCATCTGCTCCCGCTTCTCCTCCGACCAGGGAGGTACGTTGGCAAGCTGGCGTTCCACCCACCCGTGAAGCTGTACGGCCTCTTGCTGCCGGCGGTGGTCGGCCTTGGTCAGCTGGTAGTCCGCCAACGGCACACCGTGGCGCAGAAATTCGGCTTCCACGGCGATGAGAGTAGGCAGCGCGGTTCCCCTCTGGGATGAGACTGCGAGAGTTCACCCGTTGTGGTGCTCTGCTGGTGGGAACGGGTGTGGCGTCTTCGGCTTTGCTGCCGTGCCGACGGCTCCGTCCTTGCTCTGCCAGGGCTGTCCGGCTTCGCCTGCGGCCTTGGCTCCGTCACCGCCGGACTCACCCTCCGCTTGAGTTCGTGCGGAGTGGGCGCTGAGGCGGGTGGTGCCCTTACGGGTGGTTGGCGGTGAGGCGGCAGGAGGGGCAGGCTTTGGGGCTTCGGGGTCCGTAGCGGTGGATGGGGGTGGCACACAGCATGCAGGGTCCGATTTCCCAGGGCGGGCACTTCAGTTCTGCTGCGACGACGAGGCGTTCGCGTGGGGAAAGGCGCAGGGCGATGGGTCTCGTGGGCTGCAGGAGGGCGTCGTCGGGGGCGTGGTCGAAGGTGTACAGCCCGACGGCTGAGGTCCTTTCGCGTTGCGGGCGCGGACTGCTGGTGTGGGGGCCTTCTTCTCCGTAGTGGCAGGAGCTGTCGAGTTCTTGTTCGGTGTAGGTGACCGGTTCGTCGTCGGTCGGCCCGGACTCGGGCGGGATATTGGTCTCGCCGGTGATCTCGTGCCAGCGTCTGACGTCGCGTGCCAGGGCCCACAGATAGGAGGCGCGCCGGGCATCGTGCGGGTCGCGGGAGCGCACCGGCAGGTGCTCGCCGTCGGCGCTGGTGACGACGAGTTCGTCCAGTGGCGTGGCGCGTTCCTGGGGGATGCACAGGGCGGGCAGGAACCAGCCGCTGTGCCACATTCCGCAGGCGTCACCGGTTGCGGGGCAGGGACGTTCGCTGCTGGGAGTGCATTTCCAGATCTGCAGGTGCCGGACGCCGGCACGGATCATGAGGGTGAGCGGGGAGGCGATGCGCTGCCAGGGCACGTCGTCGACACGGGTCCAGGGAGCGCGGTCTATCAGGGCGGACGTGGCATCGGCTGTCACCCACAGGGGCGCGATGTTGCGCTCGCGGGCTGTGGCGGAGCGCCGGCGTACGGTGTTGGCGGTGATGGGGGAGTACTGGGCCTCCCATCCCACGCGGGCGCCTGCTCCGGTCACCAGCACATCGGTGATGATGCGCCCGTCCTGGGACCGGGCCTCGGTCTCCACGCCCAGTCCGTGCCGCTCTGCCGTCCGCGCGATCCGTTCCTTCATCGCCTTGTGCTTGTCGCTCTCCTGCGGTGTCGCGGCGTGGGTGAGCGGCAGATGCGCCGCGACCCACGTCACCTGGCCGTTGCTGCGCTGGCGACGTACGAACATCCACGGCGACTTGCCGGCCAGGGCGCACTGGCAGTCCTCGCCCTTGTAGTCCTTCAGGCACTGCAGCAGGTCCCGCGGCCGCTGCCCTACAGGCTGCGTGATCTCTTCCAGTAGCCCGGTGCAGCCCGGGTTGTCGAGGTCCTCGTACGTCAGGTTGATCTCTATGCCGTGCCTGGTGTGAAACACCCCGTTGGCCATGGAACTGACGGTAAGGCGCGGCCTGGGGTGTTGGAAGAGCACTGTGTAGAAGCGGGGTGGTCAGCGTCGCATCCCCCTCAAACTTAAGGATTCGAACGTGGAGCTCCGCGGTCTCCCGTCGTCGGGCCTGGCCGGGCAAACCGAGGGCCCTTGGGTAAAATTCTCCTCCGAGCAGGGGCTTGCCCAGGTCGTTCGGGGCTGGGCTGGACCCCGGCGGCGAACAACCGTGCCGGGGTGAAGGAGGAGCGGGTGGTGCACGGTTTCAAGACGGGGCAGACGCTGGTACGGCGCGACGTGCACTGCTCCGGCCGTTGGGGAGAAGCGGTTCGTGGCAGGTGTTTGGCCTGGCCCGCGCAAATGGTGGATCAACTTCCCGGTGGCAGTGATCGTCGCTACGGTGACACAGAGAGCTTGAGTTCTCGGCACCGGGAGTTCTCGGTACCGGGTCTTCTGGGGGGATGTTATGGGCAGACGTCGTGGTTTCTTCGCAGAGCTGAACTATCAGGCGCAGCAGGCGGAGAAGCGTCGACGACAGCAGGAGGCTGCCACGCATCGTGCCCATGTTGCAGCGCTGCGCCAAGCCGAACAGGCCTTGAAGGCGCATCAGCGTGCACAGGCGGCGGCGGTGAGAGCGTCGGCCGCGGAGAAGAAGGCCGCGGAGCGTGAGGCTGCGCGGCTCCTGGTGGAGTCCCGGCTGGCCGAGGTCGAGTCCCTGAATACGGATCTGGCCAGCGATCTTGCCGACATCGACGGGCTGCTCGCCTGGACTCTGGATGTGGACGACTACGTCGATCTCGAAGCGCTGAAGATCTCGCAGGTCGAGCATCCTCCGTTCGAGCCTGGTGGCCTGGCTGTTCCTGCGGCTGTGGTTGCGGAGCCGGAGTATGGCCCTGAGCCGGTGTATCAGGAGCCGGCTGTACCCACGGGACTCTCTGCTGTGCTCGGCGGGAAGAAGCGGTACCAGCAGGCTGTCGAGAGGGCCAGGGCCGCCTTCGAGGAGGCGCATGGCGACTGGGAGCGTGCCAGGGACGCTCTCCACCAGCGCCACGCCGAGGCAGTGGCCCGGCGGGAGAAGAAGGAAGCCAAGCGTGTGGCCCAGCTGGCTGCCGCCGAGGAGAAGTACCGGCAGGAATGCGAGAGGCGCGAGGCAGAAGCGTCTGCTCGCAACGCCGAGCTCTCCAAGCTCATCAATGATCTTGCCTTCGATGTGGAGTCCGCGATCGAGGAGTACGTCGGCATCGTCCTGTCCAACTCGGTCTACCCCGAGGTCTTCCCGGTCGAGCACGACCATGCGTTCCGTCTCGCGTCGCGGGAACTCACGCTCACGGTCAGCGTTCCAGAGCCCTCAACTGTGCCCTCCGTCAAGGGCTACCGGTACGTGAAGACGAAAGACGAGATAGCGTCAAGCAGTCTGCCGGTCCGCGAGCAGAAAGAGCGGTACGCGAACGCGGTCTGGCAGGTCGCCGTCCGCAGCCTCCACGAGGTCTTCGAGGCCGACCGTGCCGGAAAGATCCACTCGATTGCCCTGACGGTCGGCGTCGACACGATTGATCCGGCCACGGGACGCCCGGCCACAGTTCCTCTGGCTGTCGTTGCCGCGGACCGTGAGACGTTCAACGGGTTCGACCTGGCCAGAGTTGTCCCGCAGGCCACGTTGCAGCACCTTGGTGCCGCGCTGTCGAAGTCGCCTTTCGACCTGGTAGCGGCAGACACCAGCCGTGGCATCCGGGTTCGAGGGCAGTGACGATGCGATTCAACCCGCCACCAGGGTGGCCCACGCCGCCCAAGGGCTGGACACCTCCACAGGGATGGAAACCCGACCCGGCCTGGCCGGCCCCACCACCCGGCTGGCAGCTATTCGTCACCGACGACGCGTCCGCATCGGACAACAGCATCGATGTGTGCATCACCGTGTCGACCGCCGAGGATCCCGCCGGCCCGACGCCGGGAACACTTCAGTCCAGGCAGGACCAGACATCTGCTGATCCTCCGACTGCGCAGCCGGTGAACGGAGTTGACCCCGCGCCGTTGCTGGCCCGTATTGCCGCCCTTGAAGCCGAGCTCGCCACCGCACACGGCGGTGCCCAGGCGATCGATCTCAGCGACCAGCGCGCACTACAGGACGTCGGCATCTATCGCTACCACCACCCTCTGGAGAACGCTGCAGCCTACAAGGAGCGCCTCCACAGCCTCGAAGGCCAGATCGACGAGATCATCAAGAGCGGCCGCGCGATCCTCGCTGCCGACATGTTCACCTTCGACGGATCCCTGGCCCGAGGGCGAAAGCTTGTCGGTGACCTGTCCAAACTGATGCTGCGGGCCTACAACGCGGAGGCCGACAACTGCGTGCGCTCGCTGCGATCGGGAAACGTGCGCGCCGCGCGGAAGCGCCTGGAGTCGGCGGTCACCGCGATCGAGAAGCTGGGCGTGATCATGGAGATGCGGATCAGCCCCGAGTATCACGCCCTGCGCATCACTGAGCTCGAACTCACTGCAGACTTTCAGATGAAGGCACAAGAAGAGCGCGAACGCGCCCGCCAGGAACGCCAGCTCCTTCGCGAACAGCGCCGAGCTGAACAGGAGCTGGCCGCCGAGAAAGAGCGACTCGAGAAGGAACGAGCCCACTACATCAGCGTCCTGGACTCCCTGAGGGCCCAAGGCGACGACACTGCTGTCGCTGAGCTCTCGCTCCGCCTCGCTGACATCGAAAAAGCCATCGCAGCCAACGACTACCGCATCGCGAACATCCGCGCCGGCTACGTATACGTCATCTCCAACCTGGGTGCTTTCGGCCCGAACATCGTCAAGATCGGCATGACCCGCCGCCTCGAGCCGATGGACCGTGTCCGGGAGCTCGGCGACGCTTCAGTGCCGTTCCGCTACGACGTCCACGCCATGTTCTTCTCCGAAGACGCCGTGACACTGGAGTCCGAACTCCACAAGGCGTTCGCTACTCGCCGCGTCAACTTTGTCAACGAACGACGCGAGTTCTTCTTCGCCACACCATCCGAGGTGCGAGCACTATTGGCAGACAAGGTAGGCGGCCTGCTCGAATTCACGGAGGAACCCGCGGCTCTCGAGTACTTCCAGAGCCGTAGCCGTTGGCCGCAGCAGAGCTGAGTGCGATCGAAGGGACAGCGCCAGCGACATTGGTGTCCTTCGACCTCGGTGCAGGCACACTCCCATCCGCTGCCCTGGTGCAGTTCGGCGATGCTGTGCGCTACCACGGAGGTGGCTGTGGGGCTCGGTTATTCATTGCTGCTGGTCAAAGCGCCACGCCCCGGGTGTTGGTCTGCGGCCATGTTCAAGTGATCGTGTCGCTCGTGTACCAGGTCACTCGGCATCTTCTGTCTGTTCCAGCGGTGCTGCTGCGGCGCCACACCGCGAAGGAGGCGGAACTGCTGGTCCTGCGGCACGAGAACGCCGTGCTACGACGCCAGCTGCAATAAGACCAATACGGTACGAGTCTGCGGACCGCCTCTGGTTCGTGACCCTGTCCTCGCTGATCTCGCGCCGCCGCTGGGCCGAGGTCTTCCCGGTCACGCCCAGCACGCTTCTGGCCTGGCACCGCAAGCTCATCGCCCGCCGCTGGGACTATTCCGGGCGACGCCGTGGGCCGGGACGGCCGCCCACCCATGCGGCTGCCATGATGCGGTGAGGCCGGACCATCCCGCGGCGGCAGCCTGCGTCCGACCGTCGCCGCAGTGCGGCGGGTATACCTGAACGGCACGTCCCCGCTGATTGCGGATCACCGAGGGACGCTGTTCATGTCTTGAGCTGTTCGACAACGGCGTTCGCGACAGCGCGCATTCCCTCCGCGGTCGGGTGGAACGGCGTAACTTTCCCGAGATCGCGGAGTCGGTCCGGCAGGCCGCCCACCCATGGATGCGCCGACCCCAGCGCGTGCTCACCGCTGCGTTCCCTCATGCGCACGAGCTCCGCACCCGACCGGGACGCGGCGGCCTCGAAGACCTGGGAGACCGTCTCTCCCAGTTGCCTCAGTGCGTCGATGTCTGCCTCGTCGAACGGCGCCGCACGGCTGGGACGGGTGCCAGGCCCGATGACGGTCAGGTAGTCGACGAGGAGGATCCGTGCGCCGGGTGCCCGGCCGCGCACTGTGTCGACCACGTGGCATAGGCCGACGGTCGCCCGCTCCACCGTCTCGGCCGTCGGATTCGGAACCTGGGTCCTGGGCAGCAGCGCCCGTAGCGGTCGGGCCCAGGGCGAGGACTTGAGCCGGCCCGCGATGCCGAGAGCGAACATGCTGCCGATGTAGTTCAGGTCGTTGCCGCCCACCGTGATCGTCACCAGATCCGTGCGGGAGGGTACCCCCTCGATCTGCGGCGGGAATTCCGTCCGCATGCGGCGCTGCGGAGTGTCCAGGACGGTTTGGGTCGTCGCTCCCGACACCGTCAGGTCGGTCAGCTCGGCATCGAGTCGCCGGGCGACCAGGTTCGGATAGTTCCGAGCCGAGCGCCCTGCCGCTCGGTTCGCGATCGGCTCGATGCCGGGGCCTGCGGCGAACGAGCTCCCTACAGCTGCGACATGGCGGAAGTGTGAACTCATGGTTCCTCGTCTTGTGGCGGGTCCGCAGACGACCGTTACCTCGGCCGCGGAGAGGAAGAGCAGGTCCGTGTCAGACATGTGATCACGGTGGAGGCCCTGTCCTTCGCTCGCGTCGGATGCCCGAGTAAGGGGTGCTGGACGTGGCATGACCACACTCGGCGGAGTGGAGGGCGCGACCCGGAACTGCACGCTGAGCGGAACGTCGGCGCGGCTGACCGCCCTGGCCGTCCGGCCGTGCGTGTCAGTCGTCCTCGCCGGTGGGCGTGCCGTCTGCCCTCTCGCCCACGTCGGGGGCGCACATCCGGTTGAACGCCTCGACCAGCACGGTCATGTCCACGCTCGGGTCCAGCAGCCACTGCAGCTGGATGCCGTCGGACACCGCGAGCAGCAGTCGTGCCATGAGCTCGGCGTCGACGTCCGCGCGGATGCGCCGCTGCTGCTGCCCGTGGTCCAGACCGTTCTGGATCTGGGCACTCAGCTCTGTGTACCGCCGCTTGAAGAACGCGTGGGCGGGATGCTCCGGGTCCGACGCGGCGGCCGACAGGGTCACGAACAGGTCGACCAGACCTGGTTGCCGTGCGTTGTGCCCGACGGTCCGGGCCACCGCCTCGCCCGGCGTCATCACATCGACGACCGCTTCGGTGTCCAGGGCGTCCCGCTCGGCGAGCACGGCCAGCAGCAGGTCCTCCCGGGAGTCGAAGTAGTGCAGCACACCTGCCTGGGACATGCCCACGCGATCGGCGATCTCCTTGAGCGACGAGCCGCGCTCGCCCTGCTCGCTGTAGACCTCCAGGGCCGCACGCAGAATCTGCTTTCGGCGCTCCAACCCCTTGCGGTACGGGCCCCTGGGTTTGCGTGGTGTGCTCACGGTCAGACCGTACTTCACTCATGGGTGTGTGGGTTCGCCCGGGGCGCCAGTCGTGATCATGACGCGCGGGGTACGGCGGCGGCCAGCCGCAGGTCGGCCGCCGAGCGCCCCACCCGCAGCCGGTGCGGCCCGGAACGCGGAACCGGGCCGGCCGCGCTCCAGACGGTGAGGGCCCTGGCCGGCACGGTGATCGTGGCGATCACGGCCTCGCTCGCCGCCGCCTCGACCGCGGCGAAACCGATGAGACGGTGCGGTTCGTCGCCGGCCGGGTCCAGGTACGCCTGGACGACCTCGCGGCCCGCACGCGTCCCGGTGTTGCGGAGCGTGACGCGTATCGAGAGGCCGCGTTCCATGTCTCCGGTCACGACGAAGTCCTGGTAGTCCCAGGTCGTGTACGACAGACCGTGTCCGAAGGGGAACAGGGGCGTGGTGTCGCGCGCGGCGTAGGCGCGGTAGCCGATCAGGTCCGCTTCCGAGTACTCCAGTGTTCCGTCCACCGGCCGCGTGGACAGGACCGGTACGTCCGCTTCGGCGGCGGGGAAGGTGGTGGGCAGGCGGCCACCGGGCTCGGCGCCGGTGAGGACGTCGGCGATGGCGTCCCCGCCCTCCTGGCCGGGGAACCAGGACCAGAGCAGGGCGGCGGGCCGGTCGGCCCACGGGAGCAGGAAGGGGGCGCCGGCGTTCACGACGACAGCGGTGCGCGGGTTGGCGGCGCAGACCCGTTCCACGAGCTCGTTCTGCCGACCGCGCAGGGCGAGGGTCGCGCGATCGACGCTCTCGGTCTCGGTGTCGGCGTCACTGCCGACCATCAGGATGACGGTATCGGCCGCGGCGGCCGCGGCGACCGCCGCGTCCAGTTCCTCCTCGTCGGTTCCGCGAGGTGTGTCGTATCCGAGACCCAGCAGGGTGATCGGGTACGGCAGGTGACGCTGTGGCCTGAAGCGCACCAGGATCTCGGTCTCGCCCCTGCCCGCGGGAAAGGTGAAGGTGTGAGCCGGCGGACGGAGCGCCAGCGAGACGATGTCGTCGTCCTCCTGGAGCTGTTCCAGGGTCTGCGGTGCGTGCCCCGGGACGTGCAGCGTGATGTGCCCGGGGCCGACGACCGACAGCCGGTGGACGCCGGATTCCCGGAGCATGAGCCGGGTCCGTACGAACAGTTCCGCCACCTCGTCGGCGAGTAGAAGCGGGAACCAGTTGGCTGCCGGAGCCTTGTGCTCCTCGGACAGAACGGTCCCGTCGGCCGACCGGTACTCCAGCCGTACACCGGGCTCGCCGGTCACCGGGTCGGTGGCGGTGCCACCCTCCAGCGGCAGGAGCCTCGCGTGCGGGAACGCGCCCTGGTGGACGGTGATCTCGACGCCGTCACCCAGCGCACGGCGCAGCCCTTCGAGCGGGGTGACGACACGTTCGGGAATCACGTGGGCGCTCCCGCCGCCCTGCGCCGCGAAGCGGACGGCGTTTGGGCCGATGAGGGCGACCTTGCGCAGGGCGTCCGGACGCAGAGGCAGCAGCCCGTCGTTGCGCAGCAGCACGGAACCGCGGACCGCCAGTTCCCGTATGCGGGAGCGGACATCCCCGGGCACGGGTGCCGCCTCCGGCGCGTCCACGCCGTCCAGTGCGCCGACCCGGGCGGCCAGCCGCAGGACGCGGCGGACCTTGTCGTCGATCACGGCTTCGGTAACCCGGCCGTCCTCCACGGCGGCAAGCAGCGCGGTGCCCCAGGGTCCATCGGGTCCCGGCATGACCAGGTCGAGGCCGGCCAGGGCCGAGGCTTCGGTGGAGCCGGTGGCCTGCCAGTCGGAGACGACGACGCCATCGAAGCCCCACTCCTCCTTCAGCAGGCCGTTCAGCAGCTTCTCGTTCTCGGTCATCGTCGTGCCGTTGACCGCGTTGTAGGCAGCCATCACCATCCACGCGCCGGCCTCCTTCACGGCGGCCTCGAAGGGGGGCAGATACGTCTCGCGCAAGGTCTTCTCGTCGATCCGGGCGTCATACGTCGTCCGCTCGGTCTCGGAGTCGTTGCCCACGAAGTGCTTGACGGTGGCGGCCACTCCGGTCGACTGCACGCCCTTGACGAAGCCCACCGCGGTGCGGGCAGTGAGGAGCGGGTCCTCGGAGTAACTCTCGAAGTGCCGTCCGCCCAGGGGCGAGCGGTGCAGGTTGACGGTGGGGGTGAGCAGGACGTGGATGCCCATCTGCCGGGCTTTGAGCCCCATGAGGCGGCCGGCCTCGTACGCGGTCTCCTCGTCCCAGGCGGCGGAGAGGGAGGTGGGGCTGGGGAAGAGGAGCGAGGGGGTCACGGCGTCGCCGAAAGCGGTGCCACGAGGGCCCGCGGGCCCGTCGGACAAGGCGAGGGAAGCGAGGCCGGCGGCGACGACCGGTGTCAGGGTCCAGGCGTCGCCGCCGGTGAGCAGGGTCACCTTCTCTTTGAGGGACATGGCGTCGAGGCGCCGGGTGAGGTCCGCTTCGTCCACCGTCTGTCGACGGGTCATGGGCCGGTCCTGTCTTTCTGGCATGTTGGGGAGCCGGGGCCGCCGCGACGGGGCAGTGGTCGGGCGGCGGCCCCGGAGCTGGGGAGTGCTCAGGCGGCGGCCACGGCCTCGCCCGCCTCGACCTCATCGGCGCGCCTGAGCTTCGGGACCAGGGCGACGGCGAGCAGTCCGACCACGGCCAGGGCGGCGGCGAACAGCATCGCGTTCTTGTAGCCGGCGTCGTGGTAGAAGCGGGTTCCCTGGGCCACCGTGCTGTCCTTGGCGAGGATCACGTAGACGACCTGGGTGACGATGGTCGTCAACACGCCTTGGGCCATGGTCTGCAGTCCGTTGGCGGTCGCCTGCTCCTCGGGGCTGACCGCCTCGATGACCAGGACCGGGATGGAGGAGACCATCAGGCCCATGGCGATCGCGGAGAAGACGCCCAGCAGCATGAGCTGGGTGCTGTTGTAGTGCCAACTCCGCTGGAGCAGGAACCCTACGGCGGCGAACGCGGCACCGAGTGCCAGCGGCAGGCGGGCGTCGATCTTGCGCAGTGCGACACCGGTGCCGAAGCCGACGACCAGGATCAGGATGCTGGCCGGGATGCCGATGACCGCGTAGTGCGTGGCGGTCATGCCGAGGCCGTCGGAGACCATGGGGATCTTCGGGTAGAGCACCAGCAGCTGGCCGATGATGCCGGTGCCGAAGATGGTCGCGCCGATCAGCGCGGTGGCCAGGAAGACGGACCAGACGGCACGACGGGAGGCCATCGTCAGGTCGAAGAGCGGATGGGCGACCTTGAGGTCGGTGACGATGTAGAGCAGGATCGCCGCGACGCCGCCGAACATGTAGGCCAGGGTGCTCGCATCGGTCCAGCCCCACTCGCCACCCTTGCCGATGCCGTAGGTGAGGGCCGCAGCGCCGCCGCCGAGGAGGACGCCGCCCAGCCAGTTCACCTTGGTCCGCTCCGCGCGGTGCGGGGTCTCCGGGACCACAGTGATCAGGAGCAGCAGGCCGATGGCCGTGGAGATGGCCAGCGACCACATCACACCCCGCCACCCGAAGCTGTCGATGACCCAACCGGTGAGGAAGGGGCCGCCGATGGCGACGAAGGCGATGCCGCTGCCGATCATGCCGCTGGCCGCACCCACGTGCTTGGGCGGGAAGAGCTCACGGACGGACGCGTAGGCCAGGGCCGCGATGGGTGCGTAGAAGCCGGCGATGCCGCGGCCGACCAGCAGGGTGGTGTAGTTGTTGGCCAGCGCCGCGATGATGTCGCCGGCGAGACCGACAACGGTGATGGCGATCATGACGTTGCGCTTGCCGTAGAAGTCGGAGAGCTTCACGACGAACGGCGCGATCACGGTGCCGACCAGCGCATTGACCAGGATGAACCAGCCGATTTCGGTGGTGCGGAAGTGTATCGCCACGGAGGCCTGGGCGTTGCCGCCCAGCAGGCCGGCCAGCGACAGCAGCTGGGTGGGCCACATCAGGGCGAGGGCGACGAGGGCGAGACGGGCCCCCATGCCGGCTCGGGGGGCTTTGGCCGCCGGCACCGGTGTGGTCGCGGGCGATGGCGAGGGCGTGGTGGAGGAAGACACGGCGATGTGGCCTCTCTTCGGAGGGAGGGTGGTGAGCGGCGGTTGGGGCCTGGGAGACCTCATCGGGGCGGTGGGGGAGGTTCGTACGGGACGAACGACGCGTCCGAGGGGTGGGCGCCGGGAGAGGCGGTGCCCGCTGGTTGGAACCTTTCAATTCCGTGGCGGTCATGGTGGGAGTCGCGATCCGGTCTGTCAATCCGTCTCGTACCGGCCGTTCTGCCGTGGGTGCGTGAGCGGGGCTGACGAGGTGCGGAGTGCGGCTCCCGTAGGCCTCTGAACCGGTTGGATCCGGAGTGAACGGGAAGTTCACATGGCGGAAACCTAGCTATGTTCGGGATTCGTGGCTAGGGTTTCGTTCATAACTTTTTTGAGTCACCGGCTGGATCTTTACGGCCACCCTCTCGGGTTGGGCGGGCCTTCATCCCCAAATTCTGAATCGATTCAGCTCGAATCGGTGACTCATGATGTACACAGGCACGCAGTCGTGCCGGCACGAGAGCGAGGACCACAGGTGAGTCAGGAAACCCTTGACGGAACGGGTGTCGTGAGCGATGTCCGGTTCGAGCACGTGCGTGATGCGCTCGGACTCGGAACCGGTCGCCCGCGGCTGTCGTGGACCACGCTCACCGAGGCGCGGGACTGGACCCAGACGGCGTACGAGATCGAACTGACCGTGCAGGACGGCGACGATCCCGCTACTGCGCGGGTGGAGTCGGCCGACTCGGTCCTCGTGCCCTGGCCGTTCGACCCGCTGTCGGCGCGCGGCAGGGCCGCAGTCCGGGTCCGCGTCACCGGGGCAGACGGCGCGCTCTCCCCGTGGAGCGAGCCGACGCCGGTGGAGGCGGGGCTGCTCGCTCCGGACGACTGGACGGCCGTCTTCGTCACGCCGGACTGGGACGAGGACCCGCAGGCGGACCAGCCTTCGCCGTACCTGCGCCGTGAGTTCGAATTGCGCGGACCCGTGCGCGGGGCACGCCTGTACGCCACCGCGCTCGGCGTGTACGAGGCGGAGATCAACGGCGTCCGCGTCGGCGACGAGGTCCTGGCCCCGGGCTGGACGGCGTACGACAAGCGCCTGCGCTACCGGACCCACGACGTCACCGATCTGCTCCGGCCGGGGCGGAACACCATCGGCGCGGTCCTCGGCGAGGGGTGGTTCCGCGGGCGCATCGGCTTCGACGGCAAGACCCGCGCGGTCTACGGCGACCGGCTCGCCCTGCTGGCCCAACTGGAGGTGGAGTACGCCGACGGCACGACCGAGCGTGTCACCACCGACGGGTCGTGGCGTGCGGCGACCGGGCCGGTCCTCTCCTCCAGCATCTACGACGGCGAGGCCTACGACGCCCGACTGGAGCGGTCCGGCTGGTCGCGGCCCGGCCACGACGAGTCCGGCTGGCGCGGGGTGCGCGTCCTGGAACGCGACCTCGGCACCCTCGTGGCGCCCGACGGCCCCCCGGTGCGGCGAATCGAGGAGATCGCCCCGGTCTCCGTGACCACCACCCGCTCCGGCAGGACGCTCCTCGACTTCGGCCAGAACCTCGTGGGCCGACTGCGCCTGACCGTGACCGGAGCGGGCGGCACCCGTGTCACCCTGCGGCACGCCGAGATCCTGGAGGACGGGGAACTGTGCACCAGACCGCTGCGCACGGCCGCCGCGACCGACAGCTACATCCTGCGCGGGGAGGGCGAGGAGGTCTTCGAACCCCGTTTCACCTTCCACGGCTTCCGGTACGCCGAGATCACGGGACAGCCGGACGACTTCGACCCGACGACGGTGCGTGCCGTGGTCCTGCACTCCGACCTGGAGCGCACGGGATCGTTCGAGTGCTCCGACGAACTCGTCGACCGCCTGCACGAGAACGTGCTGTGGGGCATGCGGGGCAACTTCCTGGACGTTCCCACCGACTGTCCGCAGCGTGACGAACGGCTGGGCTGGACCGGTGACATTCAGGTCTTCTCGCCGACCGCCTCGTACCTGTACGACAGCGCCGGTTTCCTCGGCTCCTGGCTCGCCGACCTCGCCGTCGAGCAGGGCGCGGACGGTGTGGTGCCGTTCGTGGTGCCCCGGGTGGGGGTGGCCGGTGCCGACACCCCGACCGCGGCCTGGGGCGACGCGGCCGTGTTCGTGCCCTGGGTGCTCCACGAGCGCTACGGCGACACCGGGGTCCTGGCCGCCCAGTACGGCTCGATGCGGGCCTGGGTGGAACACGTGGCCTCGCTCGCCGGCGAGAGCAGGCTGTGGGACAGCGGCTTCCAGTTCGGTGACTGGCTCGACCCGACGGCCCCCGCCGGGCGACCCGACGGCGCCGCCACCCCGGGCGAACTGGTCGCCACGGCGTACTTCGCCCGCTCCACCGAACTCCTCGCCCGCACCGCCGGAATCCTGGGCCACACCGAGGACGCCGAACGCTACCGCGTCCTGTCCGCCGAGGTGAGGACGGCGTTCCAGCGGGAGTACGTCACCGACGCGGGCCGGATGATGTCCGACGCGCCGACCGCGTACGCCCTGGCGATCTGCTTCGATCTGCTGGACTCCGAGGCCCAGCGCGCCCGCGCCGGCGAGCGACTCGCGAAGCTGGTCCGCGGCAACGGCCACAAGATCGCCACGGGCTTCGTCGGCACGCCGCTGGTCTGCGACGCCCTGACCCGCACCGGCCATGCGGAGACCGCGTACCGGCTGCTCCTGCAGAAGGAGTGCCCGTCCTGGCTCTACCCGGTCACCATGGGCGCGACCACGATCTGGGAGCGCTGGGACAGCCTGCTGCCCGACGGCACGGTCAACCCCAGCGGGATGACCTCGTTCAACCACTACGCCCTGGGTGCCGTCGCTGACTGGCTGCACCGCACTGTTGCCGGTCTGGCCCCCGCCGCCCCGGGCTACCGGCGCCTGCGCATCCAGCCACGCCCCGGCGGCGGCCTCACCCACGCCGGCGCGAGGCTGCGCACCCCGTACGGCGAGGCGGCGGTCTCCTGGAACCTGACCGGGACGCAGCTGACGGTTGAGGCGCTCGTGCCGCCCAACACCACCGCCGAGGTCCTCCTCCCCGACGGCGACGAGATCGTCGGGGTCGGATCGGGCCGCCACAGCTGGACGGTGACGCTCGGTGCCGAGGAGGCCGAACTGCCCCCGCTGTCGGTGGACATGAGCATCGACGCCCTGCTGGACCGCGAGGAGGCCGCCCGCGTCTTCAAGGACCTGCTGATCTCCTACATCCCGGAGGCAGCCGAGTTCATCGAGAGCGGGTCGGGGGCCGCCCCCACCGGGACCACGGTCCGCACGATCGCGGGGATGATCCCGAACACCGAGAAGTTCCTCGCCGACCTGGAGGCGAAGTTCGCCGAACTGGAGGGCCGCGCCTGACGGGTGCCGCCTTCCTGACCGGAGGGCCGCGCCTGACGGAGCCCGCCTTCCTAACCGGAGGCCAGCCTCCTGAGCAGGAGGGGCAGGGCCGCAGCGTGCGTACCAAGGCCGCCGTGGGCCTGGGGAAGTACGCCTTCGCCGGTTTCCTATCCAGGGCCCGTACGACGTGTTGGGCCGCGTGCTCCTGGCTGATCTGGAAGGGCTTCGGCAGACCGTCCTCGCTGATCCGGTCGGTGGCGACGAAGCCGGGGTGGATCGAGGTGAACCGGATGCCCCGGGGCGCCAGTTCGACCCGCGCCGCGTCGAGAAGAGTGCGCGCGGCGGCCTTCGCCGCAGAGTAGGGGGCCTGACGTGGAAGGCCCATCAGGCCATGCTGCTCCTTCGGTCGCTGGGACGGGGTTCATGGTGAAGTGTCGGTCATTAGCCCCGTTCACACAGCCTTTCGAGCCGACCGGTGCGGGAGAGGCAGGATCACGTCCACCCGGGTGCCGCGGCCAGGGGCGCTGTCGAGACGGATCCGGCCGCCGTGCAGCTCCGACACGGCGGCGACGATGGCGAGCCCCAGTCCGCTGCCCCCGCGGGCGCGGCTGCGCCCCTTGCCGGCTCGGTAGAAGCGGTCGAAGACGTGGGCGACGGCGTCCCCGGAGATGCCCGGCCCCTCGTCCTCGACCCGGAGCAGCGCCTCGTCTCCCGTCGTATGCACCTCGACACGGCAGGGCGCGCCCGCGGGGGTGTGCATACGGACGTTGCCGAGGAGGTTGGCCAGCAGGCTCCGCAGCTGGGCCTCGTCGCCCAGGACGACCACCCCGGCCTTGATGTCCGGTCGGAACGGGCGCTCCGGCTCGACCGTGGCGGCGTCACGGCAGGAGTCGCGGGCGATCCGGCTGAGGTCGACCGGCTCCAGGCCCGCCTCGTCCTCCTCGCCGAACCGGGCCAGTGTCAGCAGCGACTCGACCAGCCGCGTCATCCGGTGGATCTCGGACAGCATGCGGTCCACGGCCTCGTCGACCGCGGCCGTTTCCGGCAACGCGCCCCGCTGGTAGAGCTCGGCGTAGCCCCGCAGGGACTGGAGCGGGGTGCGCAGCTCGTGCGAGGCGTCGGCCACGAACTGGCGCATCCTCTCCTCCGACCGCTCACGTGCGCCGAGAGTGGTCTGGATCTGGTCGAGCATGCGGTTCAGCGCCTCGGCGAGCCGGCCGACCTCGGTGGTCGGGGCGGTGGCGGCCACGGTGAGCCGGTGACGGAACTCGTCGGCCGCGATCGCGTCGGCGGTGTCCGCGGCCCGCTCCAGGGGGTGCAGCTCGCGGCGCACCACCGCGGTGCTGACCACCGCCACGCCGGTCAGTCCGGCCAGTTCGACGGTCACGATGACGGCCGGGTCCTCGCTCACGACCCAGGTAAACGCGGTGGCCGCCATGGCGCACGCGCACAGGGCGGTGACGAGCGCGCCGAGCCTGGTCCGCAGCGGCCACCTCCGGATCCGGTTCAGCACCCCGGCTCCCGGACGCCGTAGCCGACGCCGCGCTGCGTGTGGATCAGCGGGAGGCCCAGCGGGTCCAGCTTGCGGCGCAGATAACTGACGTAGGTAGCAACCACCGTGTCGTCACCGTTGAAGTCGTACGACCAGACATGGTCGAGGAGCTGGGCGCGGGGGACCACCCATCCGCTGTGCAGCATCAGATAGCGCAGCAGCCGGAACTCCGTGGGGGACAGGTCGACGGCGGTCCCGGCACGGCGCAGTACGGCAGGCATCGATCCGGGCGGCCACCTCGTCGAGGCCGAAGGGTTTGGTGATGTAGTCGTCACCGCCCGCGGTGAGCTCCCTGACCAGGTCCTGCCGGGTGTCGCGGGCGGTGGGGAAGACGACGGCGTGCGGCAGACCGTCCGCGCGCAGGCGCCGCATCACCTCGAAGCCGTCGCCGTCCGGCAGCATCACGTCGAGCAGGATCAGTTCGGGCAGGAAGTCCCGCGCCGCCGTCAGGGCCTCCTTCGCCGTGGCGGCGGTGCGGACGTCGTATCCGATGAACCGCAGGAACCGTTCGACGGTGTCCAGGATCGCCGGTTCGTCGTCGACCACCAGAAGCCGTCCGAGCCGCGGCGGCCCCGCCGCGCCGCCGGGGTTCTGGTCACTCATGTCGTGTGGTTCTCCCGTCGTGCGTACCGCGCCCCCATGGTGTCGTTCGATCATGTCGGATCGCCGAGCCCCCGCTCCATGGGAGTTGTGTGTCAAGACCGGCTCCAGGAGGCCGTTCCGGCGGGGAGACGGGCGCCGGGTTCCTAGCGTGGATCACACAGATCCCTTCCCCGTCTCTGGTATCGGGGAGTTCTCGCGTGTCCACGCTTCTGTACCGCCTGGGCCGTTTCGCCTACTGGCGCAAATGGTCCGTCATCGGCGCCTGGTCCGTCCTGCTGCTCGTGGCGGTCGTGGCCGCGCTCGGTCTGATGAGGCCGTTCGCCTCTGCCACCACCATTCCGGGCACCGAGGCCCAGCGCACGCTTGACGTGGTGCGGGCGAAGTTCCCCACGGACGACACGCACACCACCGGGAAGATCGTCTTCCGGGCGCCGGACGGCGAGACCGTCAGCGCCGGTGCCAGCGCGAAGACCGTACGCCGGACCGTCGACGAGGTGGCCGGTGTCCCGGGTGTGATCGCCGCCACCGCCCCGGAGGTGAAGGCCGCAACGGTGTCGGCCGACGGCAGGACGGGCATCGCCCAGCTGACCTTCTCCGCCAAGAAGGGCGACACCCTCCCCGAGGCCACCAGGACAGGCGTCGAGGAGGCCGCCGCCGGGGCCCGTCGGGCCGGGCTGACCGTGGAACTCGGCGGTGACGCGTTCTCCCAGGCCAAGGTCGAGGTGATGGGGCCCGGGGAAGCGGTGGGCGTGCTGATCGCCCTGGGCGTCCTGGTCCTCGTCTTCCGTTCCCTGCGCGCCGCGGTCGTCCCGGTGGCCACCGCGCTCGTCGGCGTGGCCGTCGGCGTCCTGGGCCTGCTGTCCCTGACCAGCGTCGTCACGATGGACAGCACCTCGGTCATCCTCGCCGTGATGCTCGGCCTCGCCGTCGGCATCGACTACGCCCTCTTCATCGTCTCCCGCCACCAGACCCAGGTCAGGGACGGCATGGACCCCGAGGAGTCGGCCGGGCTCGCGACCGGCACGGCGGGCGGCGCGGTCGTGTTCGCCGGCGCGACGGTCGTGATAGCGCTGGCCGCGCTGTCCCTGGTGAACATCCCGTTCCTCACGGTGATGGGCCTCGGCGCCGCCGCCACCGTGGTGGTCTCCGTACTGATCGCCGTCACCCTGCTCCCCGCCGTGCTGGGCCTGATGGGCAGGCGGATCGCCACCAGTTCGGTGCCGGTGCTGCGCCGCTCCACGGAACGCGCCGCCCGTCGGACGGGTCACCCGGCCACGGGTGTGCGCTGGGCCGCCCTGGTGGCGCGGCGCCGCTGGACCGTGCTCGTCGTGTCCCTGCTCGGCCTGGGCGTCCTCGCCGTACCGGCGGCCGACCTCCGGCTCGGTCTCGGCGGCACCCAGGACCCCGACACCTCCGCGGCCTGGCACTCGTCCTGCTGATCGTGGTCTTCCGCGCGGTCGCCGTACCGCTGAAGGCGGCCCTGGGCTTCCTCCTGTCGCCGGGTGCCTCCCTGGGCGCCATGGTGGCGGTGTTCCAGTGGGGCTGGCTCTCCGGCCTGCTCGGGATCAAGGAGACCGGACCGGTGCTGAGCTTCCTGCCGATGCTGCTCGTCGGCATCCTCTTCGGCCTGGCGATGGACTACGAGGTGTTCCTCGTCTCGCGGATGCGTGAGGAGTACGCCCACGGACGGACGGCCGCCGATGCCATGATCCGGGGGTTCGGGCACGGCTCCAAGGTCGTCACCGCCGCCGTCCTGATCATGATCGCTGTCTTCGGGTCCGTCGTCTTCGCCGACATGCAGGTCATCAAGGGGATGGGATTCGCCCTCGGTATCGGTGTGCTGCTGGACGCGTTCGTCGTCCGCATGGCGCTGGTACCCGCGGTGATGGCCGTCCTCGGCGACCGGGCGTGGTGGCTGCCGCGGTTCCTGCGGAGGGTCCTGCCGGACGTGGACATCGAGGGGAGCGCCTGACCCGCAGGATGGCCGGCGCCACCTCGGCCGCGGTCGCGCCGCCGGGGCAGTCGGGCACGGAGCGGATCGCGGTCCGCTCCGGTGGGGCGGCGTGTAGCCGACGTCCTCTGACCCTGAACACCGGTCTTGCTCCCTTCTCGGACACGGCGGGTCGGCCTCGCGGGAGCATGGGGCGCTCAGGAGCGCGGGCCGAAGGCCGCTGACGGGGTCCTCGTACCGTGCCCGCCCGGGGCGCCCACGGTGTGAGGACCTCTGGGCCGGCCCTCAGCCGACCACGATGACCACTTGCAGGGTTCGTGGGCCGTGCACGCCTTCGACCCGGTCGAGTTCGATGTCACTGGTCGCCGACGGGCCGGAGATCCATGTCAGCGGGCGGACCGGATCGAGCCGGGGCAGGGCCTGGGGCACGGAGGCCACGATCTGGTCGGCCGCGCGGACGACGCAGACATGCAGGTCGGGGACGAGGGTCAGGGCACGGCGGCCCTGCCCGGGGCCGCCGTCCAGGACGATGGTGCCGGTCTCGGCGATCGCCAGGGTGCAGCCGGTGACCACGGCGTCGACGCCGTCGAGTTGGTACGGGGACAACGGACCGTCGTCGGGAAGCTGTTCGGCGTCGGTCATGGCCAGCCACGCGGTGGGCAGTCCCGGCGGGACGGCGACACCGCCGGCACCGTGTTCCGCGAGGAGGCGACCGATCAGGGCCGGGAGTTCGTCCTCCGTGGCACGGTGGACGACGGCCCGGTAGTCGGCGAGGTTCTCGTGCAGGAGGTCGAGGACCGTGTCCGGCACGTCGGGTGTATGGCTGACGAGGTAGTCGCGGGAGACCTCGGGGACGTCGGGCGCGTCGGCCAGCGCGCGTCGTACCCGGGTCAGAACCCGGTCACGGGAGGTGGCGGTCATCGGCGGTTCTTCCTCCACCAGTCGCGGAACGGTTCGGCGGGCATCTTCGGCAGGTCGCGGCTCTCGGTCCACTGCCGGGCACCGGGACCTGGCAGGCGGTTGGGATGCAGCCCGCGGGTCCTGGACGCGAGCCGTTCACCCGCCGCGAGTGCGGCCGGACGGTCCAGTACCCAGCCCGCCGCCTTGATCGCGGCCTTCTCCAGCCTGTGCCCGGCCCCGCCCTGGTCGGCGACGCGTTCCCGCAGGTGCACGAGGACCTCGGGGATGTCGATGGCGACCGGGCAGACCTCGTAACAGGCACCGCAGAGCGAGGACGCGTACGGCAGTGAGGCGTCGATCTCGCTTGCCGTGCCCCTCAGTTGGGGGCAGAGGATCGCGCCGATCGGGCCCGGGTAGACCGAGCCGTAGGCGTGTCCGCCGGCCCGCTCGTACACGGGGCAGACGTTGAGGCAGGCGGAGCAGCGGATGCAGCGCAGGGCCTGGCGGCCGACCTCGTCGGCGAGGGTGTCGGTGCGGCCGTTGTCGAGCAGGACGAGGTGGAAGTTCTGTGGGCCGTCCTCGTCGGTGGTGCCGGTCCAGGTGGACGTGTAGGGGTTCATGCGTTCGGCGGTGGAGGAGCGGGGGAGGGTCTGGAGGAAGACCTCCAGGTCCTGCCAGGTCGGCAGGATCTTCTCGATGCCGACGACCGAGATCAGCGTCTCGGGCAGGGTCAGGCACATGCGTCCGTTGCCCTCGGACTCGACGACGACCAGGGTGCCGGTGTCGGCGATCATGAAGTTGGCGCCGGAGATGCCGACTTTGGCGTGCAGGAACTTCTCCCGCAGGTGCAGGCGAGCGGCTTCGGCGAGTTCGGCGGGACTGTCGGTGAGCCCTTCGGGGGCGGGGCGGCCCCACTCGCTCATCTCGCGCTCGAAGATGTCCCGGATCTCGCCCCGGTTGCGGTGGATCGCCGGGACCAGGATGTGCGAGGGCCGGTCCTTGCTCAATTGCACGATCAGCTCGGCGAGATCGGTCTCGTAGGCCCGGATGCCCTCGGCCTCCAGAGCCTCGTTGAGCCCGATCTCCTGAGTGGCCATCGACTTGACCTTCACGACCTCCGACTCGCCCGTCATCTTGACGAGTTGGGTCACGATCTCGTTGGCCTCGTCGGCGTCGGCCGCCCAGTGCACGGTGCCGCCCGCCGCCATGACCGACTCCTCCAACTGCACGAGATAGCGGTCGAGATGAGCCAGCGTGTGGTCCTTGATCCGCTTGCCCGCCTCGCGCAGCTCCGCCCAGTCGGTGACCTCGGCGACGGCCTTCGCCCGCTTGGCGCGGATCGTGTGCGTGGCGTGGCGCAGATTGCCGCGCAGGGTCTGGTTGTTGACGGCCTCGTGCGCGGCCTTCGGGAAGGCCGGCATGCCGACGAAGGTTCCGCTCACTTCAGGGGCTCCTCTTCCGTGCTCGCGAGGATCTCCGCGAGGTGCAGCGGGCGCTGCGGGGCGTTCTGGCGGCGCAGCATGCCGCCGATGTGCATCAGACACGAGTTGTCGGCGCCGCACAGCACCTCCGCGCCCGTCGACAGCGAGTTGCGCACCTTGTCGGCGCCCATCGCCGTCGAGACGTCCGCGTTCTTCACGGCGAACGTCCCGCCGAAGCCGCAGCACTCCTCCGCGCCCGGCAGCTCGACCAGTTCCAGGCCCTTGACCGCCTGGAGGAGCCGGCGGGGTCTGTCGCCCAGGCCCAGCATGCGCAGGCCGTGGCAGGAGGGGTGGTACGTCACCGTGTGCGGGAAGTACGCCCCGACATCCGTCACCCCCAGCACGTCCACCAGGAACTCGGTCAGTTCGTAGGTCCTCGGTACGAGCGACGCGGCGGCGTCCGCCAGTTCGGCGCCGCGTCCTTCCGCGGCGGCCCTGGCGCCGATACGCGGGTAGTTGTCCCGCACCATCGCGGCACACGACCCCGACGGGGTGACGACATGGTCGTAACCCTCGAACGCGCGGGCCATGCGGCGGACCAGCGGTTCGGTCTCCCGGCGGTAGCCGGTGTTCAACTGCGGCTGGCCGCAGCAGGTCTGCGCGGCGGGGAAGTCCACTTCCACGCCGAGGCGTTCGAGCAGCCTGACGGTGGCGATGGCGGTGGACGGGTAGACGGCGTCGTTGACGCAGGTGGCGAAGAGCGCGACGCGCATCACGCGTCCTTTCCGGTCGGCGAGATCCTGGCCTCGGCGGCATCCCAGGCGGCCGTGTCGCCGCGAGGGGCGTACCGCCGCAGGTGCTGGGTGTCGGCGACGAGCCGGCGCATCGCGGGCAGGTCGCCGACCAGGCCGGCGGTCCTGGCCTGCACGAGGATGTTGCCCATCGCGGTGGCCTCGGTCGGGCCGGCGATCACGGGCAGGCCGGTGGCGTCGGCGGTCAGCTGGCAGAGCAGGTCGTTGCGGGAGGCACCGCCCACGAGGTGGACGTGGGTGATGTCGCGGTCGGCGAGTTCGGCGGCCTGACGGAGCGTGCGGCGATGGGCCAGGGCCAGGCTCTCCAGGATGCAGCGGACCACGGCTCCCCGACTGCCGGGGACTCGTTGGCCCGTGCGACGGCAGTACTCCCGGATGCGTTCCGGCATGTCGCCGGGAGGGAGGAACCCGGGGAAGTCGGGATCGATGACCGCCGCGAACGGCTCGGCGCGGGCCGCGTCGGCGAGCAGACTCGGGATGTGCGCGGGCAGGCCTTTGGCGGTCCAGGTGCGGCGGCACTCCTCCAACAGCCACATCCCCATGATGTTGCGCAGGTAGCGGATGGTCCCGTCTACTCCGCGCTCGTTGGTGAAGTTCGCGGCCCGGGACGCCTCGGTCAAGACCGGACGGTCCAGTTCGAGGCCGGCCAACGACCAAGTGCCGCACGAGATGTAGGCGAAGTGGGGCTCCGTGGCCGGCACGGCGACGACCGCGGACGCGGTGTCGTGCGAGGCGACGGTGGTGACGGGCGTGCCCGCGGCGAGACCGGTGTAGGAGGCGACGTGCGGCAGGACGGCCCCGGCCGGGTCGCCCGGGGCCCGCAGCGGCGGCAGCAGACCGGGGTCGATGGAGAGACGTTCCAGCAGGTCCTTCGACCAGGTTCCGGCTCCGGCGTCGAAGAGGCCGGTGGTGGAGGCGTTGGTCTCCTCGGCACCGATGGATCCCGTCAGCCAGTGGATCAACAGATCCGGTATGAGCAACAGGGAGCGGGCCGAGGCGAGACGTGCGCCGCCCGCTTCCGCGGCGAGCTGGAAGACGGTGTTGAACGGCAGATGCTGCAGACCGGTGATCTCGTACAGTTCCGCGGGCCCGACCTGGGACCAGACGCGTTCGGCGACTCCGTCGGTGCGGCTGTCGCGGTAGTGGAAGGGGTGGCCGACCGGCGAACCGAAGGCATCGAGGAGCCCGTAGTCCACAGCCCAGGTGTCCACCCCGACGGAGCTGACGCCGCCGGCACGGGCGGCCTCGCGCAGCCCGTCGAGCATGCCCTGGAAGAGGGCGAGGACGTCCCAGCGCAGCCCGTCGGGCAGCTCGACGGGGGTGTTGGCGAACCGGTGGGCCTCGGTGAGGTCGAGGTTGTCCGGTCCGACCCGGCCGAGGATGACGCGTCCGCTGGTCGCGCCGAGGTCGACGGCCGCGAACGTGGAGGGGAAGGCGGAGGACGGCGGGATGGTGCTCACGTGGGGTACCTCCGCGGTGTGCACGGTCGGCTGAAGCAGGACAAGGAGTGGAGCGAGCAGCTCGGGGAGAGGCTGCGAGAACAGGGCCGGAGCGCAGGGCGAGGTGGAAGTGTCGGCGGAGGTCTCCCGCCGGGACCGCCCCCGGGTCCGCCGTATCGACACGGCGGACCCGGGCGCGCTCGCGGAGCAGTGACCGTCAGCGGAGGAAGGCGGCCGCGACGCCGGCGTCGACGGGGATGTGCAGGCCGGTGGTGTGGGTCAGCTCCCCACCGGTGAGCGCGAACACGGCGTTCGCGACGTGCTCGGGGAGCACCTCGCGCTTGAGGATGGTCCGCTGGGCGTAGAACTCGCCAAGCTTGGCCTCCTCGATGCCGTAGGTCGCGGCGCGCTGGGCGCCCCAGCCACCGGCGAAGATGCCCGACCCGCGCACCACGCCGTCGGGGTTGACGCCGTTGACGCGAATGCCGTGCTCGCCCAGCTCGGCGGCGAGCAGACGGACTTGGTGGGCCTGGTCGGCCTTGGTGGCGGAGTAGGCGATGTTGTTGGGGCCGGCGAAGACGGCGTTTTTGGAGGCGATGTAGACGACGTCGCCGCCCAGCTTCTGCGCGATCATCACCCGGGCCGCCTCGCGGGACACCAGGAAGGAACCGCGCGCCATGATGTCGTGCTGGAGGTCCCAGTCCTTGGCGGAGGTCTCCAGGAGCGGCTTGGAGATGGAGATACCGGCGTTGTTGACGACGAGATCGACACCGCCGAAGGCGAGCAGGGCGGCCTTGAAGGCCGAGGTGATCTGCTCCTCGTCGGTGACGTCTACGGTCACAGCGACGGCCTTGTCGGGCCCGCCGAGCTCCTCGGCGACGGCGTCGGCGTTCTCGCCGTTGAGGTCGGCGACGACGACACATGCGCCCTCGGCGACCAGCCGCTGGGCGATGGCCTTGCCGATTCCGCTGCCCGCGCCGGTGACCAGCGCGACCCGCGTGGCGAGCGGCTTGGGCTTGGGCATCCGTTGGAGCTTGGCCTCCTCCAGGGCCCAGTACTCGATGCGGAACTTCTCGGACTCCTCGATCGGCGCGTACGAGGACACGGCCTCGGCGCCCCGCATCACGTTGATCGCGTTGACGTAGAACTCGCCGGCGACCCGGGCGGTCTGCTTGTCCTTGCCGAAGGAGAACATCCCGACACCCGGGATCAGCACGATCGCCGGGTCGGCGCCGCGCACGGCGGGGGAGTCGGGCAGGGCGTGCCGCTGGTAGTAGGCGGCGTACTCCTCCCGGTACTGGGCGTGCAGCTCTTCGAGCCGGGCGATCGCCTCGTCCAGCGGGGCGGTGGGCGGCAGGTCGAGGACGAGCGGGCGGACCTTGGTGCGCAGGAAGTGGTCGGGGCAGGAGGTGCCGAGGGCGGCGAGCCGGGGGTGCTCGGCCCGGGCCAGGAACTCCAGCACCGGCTCGGCGTCGTTGAAGTGCCCGACCTGAGGCTTGTCCTGGGAGGCGATCGCGCGGACGTACGGCGCGAGGGCGGCGGCCCGCTCCCGGCGCTCGGCCTCGGACAGGGCGCCGTACCCGTCGATGGCGGGCCCGAAGGGCTCGGCCTTGCCGCGTTCCTGAAGGAACGTCTCGGCGGTGCGGATGATGTGCAGCGAGTTCTTCTCGCACTCCTCGGCACTCTCGCCCCAGGCGGTGATGCCGTGCCCGCCGAGGACGACACCGATGGCCTGGGGGTTGGCGGCCTTGATGGCGGCGATGTCCAGGCCCAGCTGGAACCCGGGCCGCCGCCACGGCACCCAGGCGACGGTGTCCCCGAAGCACTCGACGGTCAGCTTCTCCCCGTCGGCGGCACAGGCGAGCGCGATCCCGGAGTCGGGGTGCAGATGATCGACGTGCGCGGCCTCGACGAGCCCGTGCATGGCGGTGTCGATGGATGGCACGGCCCCGCCCTTGCCGTGCAGGCAGTAGTCGAACGCGGCGACCATCTCGTCCTCGCGCTCCACCCCCGGGTACACGTCGACGAGCGCCCGCATCCGGTCCAGCCGCAGCACGGCCAGCCCGGCCTCGGTGAGCGTCCCGAGGTCACCCCCGGACCCCTTGACCCACATCAGCTCGACATCACCCCCGGTGACGGGATCGGTGTCGGTGCCCTTGGCGGACGCGTTGCCACCGGCGTAGTTGGTGTTACGGGGATCGGAGCCCAGCCGATGGGTACGGCCGAGGAGGGCGGCGGCTTCGGGATGGGGTGCCATGAGCGGATCTCTTCCTTGCTTGGTCGGGACCTTGCGGGTGTGCGAGAGGCGGGATCAGGCGCCCCAGCCGGCCTGGGTGCCACCGACACGTTCGGTGGTGATCCGCTGCTGCCATCCCGAGGCGCGGTAGGCGGCGAGCGGGTCGGGACCGAGGCCCATCTCCTCGCGGACCTCGCGCAGCAGCGGTCGTACGTCGGTGTTGTACGCGTCCATCAGCACGGCGTTCGCCTCCAGCACGTCGCCCGCGCGCTGGGCGGCCGTCAGCGCCTCGCGGTCGACCAGCAGTGCCTTGGCGGTGGCTTCCTGGACGTTCATGACCGACCGGATGACCGCGGGGATCTTCGCCTCGATGTTGTGGCACTGGTCGAGCATGAACGCCACGTTCGTCGCCGCCTCGAAACCGCCGTTCCGGGAGACCTCGTACAGGATGCGGAACAGCTGGAACGGGTCAGCGGACCCGACCATGAGGTCGTCGTCGGCGTAGAAGCGGGAGTTGAAGTCGAATCCGCCGAGCTTGCCCTCGCGCAGCAGGATGGCGACGATGAACTCGATGTTGGTGCCGGGCGCGTGGTGCCCGGTGTCGACCACGACCTGTGACTTCTCGCCCAGTTTCAGGCAGTGGGCGTACGCGGTGCCCCAGTCCGGCACGTCCGTGGTGTAGAAGGCCGGCTCGAAGAACTTGTACTCCAGCAGCATCCGCTGTCCGTCGCCCAGCCGGTCGTACACCTCGGAGAGGGCCTCGGCCAGCCGGTCCTGGCGCCCGCGGATGTCGTCCTGGCCTGGGTAGTTGGTGCCGTCGGCGAACCACAGCTTCAGGTCCGTGGACCCCGTGGCGTCCATGATGTCGACGCACTCCAGCAGATGGTCCACGGCCTTCCGGCGCACCTCGGCGTCAGGGTGGCACACGCTGCCGAGCCTGTAGTCGTCGTCCTGGAAGGTGTTGGAGTTGATCGCGCCCAGTTCCAGGCCGCGCTCGGCGGCGTACTTGGCCAGGGCGCCGTAGTCGCCCACCTTGTCCCAGGGGATGTGCAGCGACACCTTGGGCGCCACGCCCGTGAACGCGTGCACCTGGGCCGCGTCGTCCAGCTTCTCGTGGGGCGTGCGCGGTACGCCGTCCTGGGCGAAGACCTTGAAGCGGGTGCCGGAGTTGCCGTAGCCCCAGGACGGCGTCTCGATCCGCTGGCCGACGAGTGCGGCCTTCACCGCAGCGATGTCAGACATGTCCACCTCGGGTCGCGAAGCAATCCCAGAGCGGGACCGGGATTGGCAGTGTGATGAAACGATTCATTTTCGGGCTGGAAGGTAGCCTCTGCGGCGGCTCCCGTCAAGCGACGCCCGACGGCCTGACCGGGCCTCGTCGCGCCGTCGGGCGGCGATGATCGATCCGTGAGATTGCGGCGTACCAGCACTTCAACGGCGTGTATCCGGTGCGCCGACGGGGTGCCGACCTGCTCGTCGATGGCGGAGCACTCACCTCTTGGGGGTCGTCGATGATAGTGGTTCCGGCCCCTCGCTGGCGAGTTGAAACATTTCAAATCTCCGCATCGCTACCGCTGTTCTCCCAGGCAATAGAAACCTACTAATGTTCGGGATTCAAGGCTACGATCCCTCGTGTACGACGTCACGGCCACGTGACGACAGGGATCCCCCGTCCGGGGTGCCGACAAGGAGCCGCCCGCCATGCCCAGTGCCACCTATGCCCTGATGGAGGGCTGGTTCCAGGACGCCGCCGCCCAGCGCGGGCCCATGAACCTCGCGGCGGACCGTGAGCAGGCGGCCGGCCTCGCGGACATGTACCGTCCGCTGCCCGGTGTCGTCGAAGAGCCGGCCGAGGCGCTCAGGGCGGGCTCGTACCTGATGACTCCGGACGGGGCTCGTGACGACCTGGTGGTCCTGTTCATCCACGGCGGTGGGTTCCGCTCCGGGCTCGCCAGGGGGTCACGGGGGCTGGGTGCGCACCTCGCCCTGGCGACCGGGGCGCGGGTGCTGCTGCCGGAGTACCGGCTGGCTCCCGAGGATCCTTTCCCGGCGGGACTCGACGACTGCCTGGCCGCGTTCGACCATGCTGCGTCGATCGCGCCCAGGGTCGTGGTGGCCGGGGAGTCGGCGGGTGCCAACCTCGCGCTCGCGGTGCTGCTGCGCCGTCTGTCGGAGAAGCACCCCGGCATCCTCGCGGGGGTGCTCTACGCCGGTGTGTTCGACCTGCGCGAGGAACGGTTCTCCGAGGGGAGCTGGACCGGCAACGCGGACACCGACCCGCTGCTGCCGCACGAACTCGGGCAGGCCATGCACGACGACTACCTCGCCGGCCACCCCGCTGACGACCCTCTGGCCAGTCCCGTCGTCGCCGACCTGACCGGTCTGCCGCCCTTGTTCATCCAGGTGTCCGGCGCCGAGCGCCTTCTGGACGACTCGCTGACGGTGGCCGACCGGGCGGCCCGGGCGGGCGTGGAGGTCGACCTGGAGGTGTGGCCGAAGATGTTCCACGTATGGCAGACGGCGACCGGGTTCCTGCCCGAGGCGACCGAGGCGGTGGCCCGTACCGCCGCGTTCGTGCGGCGAGTCGCCGACGGCCGCTTCGTCGACGGGGCGTCCCTGCTCGGCGGCCCGGCGAGCCTCGAAGAAGTTCTGTGAGAGCGGCTCACCGGATGTGACGCTGCGAGGCGAGGCCGCTCGGTACATCCGTGGCCGACCTTTCGAGGCGGGCGGCGGTGCCGTCGCCCGTGAACGTGGGGTCGTCGGACCTGCGTCATCGACCGCGAACCCGGTGTCCTCGACCGCCTGGCGTCGCCACCGGTGGAGGAGGGGCGCCTGCGGGGCTGCCGCGTGCGTTGGGCTTGGAGCCGACCGGGTGCCACTTCGCTCGGAGCCGGCCGGGCGCCCGACGGCCGAAGCCGTGCCCATGGTGTCGATCGGCGGCGACTTCTCTGGATGTCGGAGCGAGACGTTGCGCTCGCCGGAATGAGCGGTCGGGGTGCCGAAGCCGGCCGTCGCGGAGCCGAAGCGGTCTCCGTGGGGTACGTGGCCCGTCGGGAACGTGTCCTTCCGGCGATGGCCCCGCAGCCCGAGCCTGCCGGGCCTGGGAACCTCCGGCATCACACCCCGGCCCACCCCCGTACCCACCCCCCCGCACCCCCACCGTATGACCGGCCGCTTGGACGCCGCGGCCACGAACTGGAGATGCCCGATGACCGATCCTGACCTCGTACCCGCCACCGGGAGTGCCCGTCCGTTCGAGCACCTGTCGACCGGCTCGACCTTCGCGGACATCGTGAACCACCCGGCGTTCGCGGGCTTCGGCGACTACATGGTGCCCTGGGAGTCCGGCGAGACCGCCGAGATCACGCGCCCCCTCACCGTCGAGGCCCTCGCGCCGCACCTGGGAGCCTGGGACCCCAGGACCATGGTCGACGGTCTCAACTTCCTCATCGACCTGGTCAACCAGGGCAGGACCATCTTCCATCCCCTCTACAGCGAGGGAGAGATCGCCGCCGAACCGGACAAGGCCGCGGCAGGCCTGTTCTTCGTCCCCGGCGTCCCGGGCAGGCCGCTCGCGTTGGTCGCCGCGGGCGGCGGCTTCACCTCGGTCGCCTCGATCCAGGAGGGCTTCCCCCACGCCAAGGCCCTGAACGCGCTCGGATACAACGTCGCCGTCCTCAAGTACCGCATCAGCAAGGACGGCAATGACGAGAACGATGACAAGTCGGTGCCGCTGGCACGCGCGAACGAGGACCTGGCCCGGGCCATGAGTCTGCTCGCCGAACGTGCGGTCGCGTGGGACATCGGCCTGGACGACTACTCGGTCTGGGGCAGCTCGGCCGGCGGACGGCTGGTGTCGAGCTGGGGCACCGACGGACCGTTGGGGGCCCGCGCGCACGGGTTCCACCCGCCCGCCGTCATCATCACCGCGTATCCGGGCACCCCGTTCGGGCCGTACTCAGCGTCCTTTCCGCCGTACTTCGTCACTGTCGCCGCGGACGACGAGCTGATCTCCGTGGCCGCGCTCGACCACCTCGTCGACGACCTGCGTTCGCAGGGCGTCGACGTGGAGTATCGCAGAACCGATGCCGGCGGGCATGGATACGGTCTCGGCACGGGCACACCCGCCGACGGCTGGCTCGGCCACGCCGTCGCGTTCTGGCGCTCGCACTCCACCGCCGGCTGAGTACCCCGCGTCCTGCGTCCGGTCCGAGACTGTCGTACCGGCGCCGCGGGAAACAGTCGGCGGGGTGTGCGTGCGCCGCGCCCTGTCAGCCGTGTGACCTCAGATGTTCGAGGAGGAGGCTGTTCAGCGTCTCGGGAGCCCCCTCGGGGACCCAGTGGCTGACGCCCTCGAGGGTCTCGAAGAGGTACGGCCGGCTGACCCACCGCCCGGTGTCCCGTGCGGCCACCGGGCCGAACACGGCGTCGTCCGTGCTCCAGACGTACAGGGTGGGGAGGTCGATGACGCCGACCGCGCCGTCGGGCCGGCCGGCTCGGTACCAGTTCAGCGCAGCGATGAGCGCGCCGGGCTCGGACAGGTGCCGGGCGTGGGCGTCGGCGCTGGCCTGCGGGATCCTGCCCGCGTAGGCGGCACGCAGTTCCTCGGCGTCGTTCGCGAGCATACGGTTCTCGGTCGTCGGCGTCTCCCGCCAGTCGATCATGTACTGGGAACGCTTGCGCTGGTCCTCGTCGGTGCCCAGGGCCTCGGCGAGAGCGTCGGGGTGCGGGGTCGAGACGACCGTCAGGGTGCACACGACCGGGGTGGGCACTGGCGACCCACCACGCGACCGCGCCTCCCCCGTCATGGCCGAGGAGGTCGAACGTCGCCCAGCCCAACTCCTCCGTGATCGCGACCACGTCGTCGGCCAGGATGTCGATGCGGTAGTCCTCGGGCCGCTCGGGGCGGACACCGGGGGAGCAGCCGCGCTGGTCCGGTGCCACGCCACGGTGGCCCTGCGCGGCCAACGCCTCGATCTGCCGTTCCCACGCACGTCCTGTCTGTGGAGATGCTCAGCTCGGTCACGAGCCACTCCTTCACATGGATCAGTCGGTCGGTCTTCGATGACGGAAACGGAACGCACAGGTCGAGGAGGGTGGCCGGCGGACAGCCGCTCGCCGGTGCTGTCGCAGGACGTGCCCCGGGGCAGCGCGTCCCTCGCTTCTCCGTGACGGGCGCCGCCGAGCCTCGTGCTCTGCCTTGGCTGTCCTTGTTCTCCCCGTGCCCGGTGTCGATCGGAGCCTAGATCACCGATCTCCGCCCTCCGGGCCGGGCCACGAGGATCGAGCCGGGATCCCTGAGTCTTCACTGCCCGTATTCCGTTTCGACAGGGGTGCCGGGCAGGAGCGGCTAGCCGGCTGGCCGTTGAGGTCCCCTTCCTGGCCGCGCGGGTCAGTTCCCGCCCGTTCGCTGATACGTAGGTTCGCTGCAACACCTGGGACGTCGTTGCAAGGGAGGCGGACTGGTGAAGCGGATCCAGTACGACACGTGTGTGATCGGGGCGGGCCCCGTGGGCCTCGCGGTGGCCAGGGCGCTGGCGGAGCGGGATCTGCCGTACACCCACATCGAACGGCACACGGGACCCGGCGGGCTCTGGGACATCGACAACCCCGGCAGCCCGATGTACGAGTCGGCCCACTTCATCTCCAGCAGGACGCTCTCCGGCTTCGGCGGCTACCCCATGCCGGACCACTTCGCGGACTATCCGCCGCACCGGCAGATCCTCTCCCACCTGACGTCGTTCGCCGAGGCGTACGGGCTGAGGGAACGGATCGAGTTCGGCACCGAGGTCCGCGAGGTGATGAAGAACGCGGACGGCACCTGGACGGTCACCCGGGCCGACGGGCGGCAGAGCACGCACGGGCAGGTCGTGGTGTGTACGTGGGCACAGTGGCACCCCAACGTCCCCGACCTGCCGGGTCACTTCACGGGCGAGGTCCGTCACACCGTCACCTACCGCAGCGCCGACGTACTGCGCGGCAAGCGGGTACTGGTGGTGGGCGCCGGGAACTCGGGCCTGGACATTGCCTGCGACGCGGCGCGGGCCGCGGACCACGCGGTGATCAGCATGCGCCGGGGTTACTGGTTCATCCCCAAGCACCTGTTCGGCCGCCCTGTGGACACCATCGCCGCGAGCGGCCCCCATCTGCCGATGTGGCTGGAGCAGCGGCTCTTCGGCGCGCTGCTGCGGCTCGTCAGCGGCGACCCGCGCAGGCTCGGTCTGCAGAAGCCCGACCACCGACTGTTCGAGACCCACCCCGCCCTCAACTCCATGCTGATCCACCACCTCCAGCACGGCGACATCACGGCACGGCCCGCGATCGCCCGTACCGAGGGCCGGACGGTGCACTTCACCGACGGCACGAGCGACGACATCGACCTGATCCTGCTGGCCACCGGGTACGTCCACAAGGTCCCCGTCGCACAGCGGTACTTCGGTGACGAACAGCACCCCGTGGCATCGGCAGCGCCCTGTGCGACCGGTTCGCCTCCGGCGGTGCCCGCCTCGTCGTGGTCGATATCGACGAGGTGCGGGCCCGGCGGACCGCCGATGGCCTGCCCGGCGGTGGACATACCGGCCTGGGCTGCGACCTGCTGGACCGGGCCGCCGTGGAACGGATGGTCGACCGCGTCGCCGTCACCCACGGCCGGATCGACGTCCTGGTCAACAACGTGGGCATGACCAGCGCGGAACGCTTCGACGTGCGCAGCGTCGAGAGTATCGAGCGGGAGATCGACCTCAACCTGCTCTCGCCGCTCGTCACCACCCGGCTCGCCGTCCCACTGCTGAAGGCGTCAGGCGACCCGCGGGTCGTCACCACGGTCTCCCTGGGCGGGATCTTCCCGCTGGGCGAGACTCCCATCTACACCGCGTCGAAGTTCGGGCTGCGCGGCGCGATGCTCGCCATCGGCCTCGCCCTGCGGAGCAAGGGCATCAGGGCGGGTTCCGTACTGCCCTCGGCGACCGACACGAGGATGTTGCGGCAGGAAGCCGTGGACGGGGGCAACTCCCTCCAGTTCCAGGACCGGCCGCAACAGCCCGCGGACGTCGTCAGGGCGGCCGTGAGCCTCCTGGACCGACCCCGTCTGGAGGCCTACGTCAAACCCGGAGAGTCCCGTTTCGTGCGGCTGGCGATGCTGGTGCCGAACCTCCTGCCCCGGCTCTTCCCCCTGTTCCGCAAGCGGGGCGAGCGTGGCATGGCCCGCTATCTGGAGGACCTGCGCCGCAGGGGACTGGCCCGCCGGACCGGCGACCGATGGGAACTGGTGGAGGAAGCATGACCACGAGCACGTCCACGCTCAGGGTCGTCAATCCGACGACCGGCGAGCTGATCACCACCGTTCCCGCCGTCGGCGCGGCGGGGGTCGCGGCGGCGGCCGAGCGGGCGCATCGCGTCTTCGCGAGCGGTGTGTGGTCCGGACGGGACCCCAGGGAGCGCGCCGAGGTGCTGCTGCGCCTGGCCGACCTCATGGAACGCGACGCCGAGTCGCTGGCCCGGCTGGACAGCGAGGACGCGGGCAAACCGATCACGGAGTGCCGTACCGGCGACGTGCCCGCGGCCGTCGAGTCGGTCCGCTGGTTCGCGGAGGCGGCGGACAAGGTCTTCGGCCGGGTCGCCCCCACCGGCCGGGGCAGCCTCGGACTGATGAGCCGGGAGCCGGTCGGGGTGGCCGCGGCGATCCTGCCGTGGAACTACCCGCTGGCCATGGCCGCCTGGAAGGTGGGACCCGCCCTGGCCGCGGGGAACAGCCTGCTGCTCAAACCCGCCGAGGCCACTCCGCGCTCCGCCCTGCGGCTGGCCGAACTGGCCACGGAGGCGGGCCTGCCGGACGGCGTACTGACCGTACTTACCGGCCACGGCGCGGTCACCGGCACCGCGCTGGCCCGCGATCCGCTGGTGCGCGCGCTGTCGTTCACCGGGTCCACGGCCACCGGTCGCCGTATCCTGGCGGACGCGGCGGAGACCAACTTCAAACGGGTCTCGCTGGAGATGGGCGGCAAGAGCCCGCAGATCCTCATGGCCGACGCACTCGACTACGGCGACGAACTCATCGACGACATGGTCGAGGCCGCGTACCTGGCGATGCGTCAGAACTGCACGGCGGGCTCCCGCGTCCTCGTCCACCAGCCCATCGCCGAGGAGGTGCTGCACCGGTTCGCGACCGCCGCGAAGGGCCTCGTCATCGGCGATCCCGCCGACCCACGCACCCAGGTCGGACCGCTCATCGGCCGGCCCGCCTTCGACCGGGTCGCGGCCGCGGTGGACGCGGCCCGCTCCGCCGGGGCCCAGATCCACACCGGCGGCCTGCCGCACGGTCTTCCGGCCCGTGGCGCCTACTACCCGCCCACTGTGATCAGCCGTGCGCCGGCGGGGAGCGACGTGCCCACGAAGGAACTCTTCGGGCCGGTCGTCACCGTCCAGACCTTCACCTCCGAGGACGAGGCGGTACGGATGGCGAACGCCTCCGAGTACGGACTCGCCGCCTCGGTCTGGACCCGCGACCTCGACAGCGCGCTCCGGCTGGCACGGGGCGTCGAGGCGGGCGTGATCTCCGTCAATGCCTACAGCGAGGGCGACATCACCACCCCCTTCGGCGGCTGGAAGCAGTCCGGGTTCGGCGGCGCGGAGAAGTCCACCGACGCCTTCGCGCAGTGGACCAGGGAGAAGACGGTCTGGATCCGCACCCGGTGAGCTTCGGCGGGCGCCCCGAGCGGGGACCGACGCGCCCCTCCCGTGCGCCGGTCTCCTCGCGCCGCCGCGCCGGCACGGGCGTGGGGCCTCGACCCAAGGGCTCGGTCGGTACACGTACGCGGGCCGCACACCTTTCGACCGCGCCCGTCGCTCGTATACGGCCCCCTCCCGCCGTGCTCCACGGTGACGCGTGCACGGCCGGGTCAGACCTTGGTGATCTGCCATTGCTGTTGTGGGGCGCCCTGATAGGTCCACTGGTTGATGGTGGCGTTGTCGCCGGTGGAGGCCGCGTCCACATTGAGGGCGAGTCCGCTGAAGCGGTTGACGAGGAGGTAGTGGCCGTCGCCGGTGGGGGTGATGGCCCAGTGCTGCTGGGGTGCGTCTGCGTCGGTCCAGATGTCGGTGGGGCCGCCGTCGGCACGGGACAGGGCGGCGGTTTCGAGGAGGGTGCGGGTGGCGGTGTTGCGGATCTTGTAGTAGCCGTCCCCGGTGGGGACGAGGGTCCACTTCTGGGCGGTTGTCTTGCTCCAGGCGGACTGGGCGAGAGGGGTGCCGTTGGTGGTGCCGGTGGTGGTGAGGGCTTTTTCGCTGTGGCGGGCGGTGATGCGGTAGGTGGTGTTCTTCCCCTGGAAAGTGGTGCGTTGGAGCGTCGGCGTGCGGATGCGTCCGCCGATGCGGAGGTTGCCGATGTTGGCGTAGTCGCCGGTGGCGGCGTCGGCCTTGATGCGGACGAAGCCGGCGTCGCGGGCGGCCCACTCGGCGGTCTTGAGGGTGCGGTCTCCGGCCCAGGTGCCGGCGGCGACCTGGGTGAAGGTGGTGCCGTCGGTGCTGGTGGAGATGGTGTATGAGGTGATGTCGCCGTCGGTGGAGTTGGTGCGGTTCCACTGCTTGGGCAGGTACTCGAAGGTGGTGATGTTGTTCCAGACGCCGCCGAGGTCGATGGTGAGGGTCTGGGGGAGGGCCAGGCTCCAGGTGGACCAGCAGGTTTCGACGTTCTTGTCGCTGAGTCCGTCGATGGCGTTGAGGGGGCCTTCGCCGGTGTGGAAGGCGGTGGCGTAGGCGTTGACGGGGGTGACGGGGTGTTCGGCGCGCAGGGGCTGGGTGGGCAGGGCGGCGCGGGCGGTGTTGGGGCTCCAGGCGGCGCCGACTTCGGTGAGGCGGGTGACGATGTTGGTGTCTAGGCGGCCGTCGCGGTTGGGCGGGCAGTTGAGGATGAAGGAGGTGTACTTGGGTTCGAGGTCGGCGAGGTGGGAGAGGATCGACGCCTTGCTCATCGGGTCGGTCGTGGGTGTGCTGGGGTGCCAGAACCAGCCGTCGCTGATCGTCTGCCCCTGCAGGCCGGCGTAGGTGTTCCCGGCCGGGGCCGTGATGCCCAGCGGCTCCTCGAAGAAGATGGCGTCACTGAGGAACGGCACGGACAGACCGCCGATGTCGACCATGACGCAGTCCGGCTGCAGGGACTGAACCAGTGATCGGATGCGCTGGTAGGAGGCGGCCTGTTGGCCCATCTGCCAGGCGTAGCCGTCGGTGACGAA
>NZ_JBHXLU010000101.1:0-42163 GCF_042720695.1 Streptomyces sp. NPDC058457
TGGGGGCACACGACGCTCGTCCTGGACGGCCGGCTGTGCCACTGCGGCAACCACGGCTGCGTCGAGACGTACGTGGGCGCCCCCGGCATCATGCTCAACCTGCGCGAACTCAGCCCCCGCTCCACGCTGTTGCACCCCGAGGACCAGACGGCCACCATCGACGCCCTGAGCCGGGGGGTCGCCGCGGGCGACCCGGTGGCCGTCAAGGTGGTCCGCGACACCGCCCGTTACCTGGGCGCGGGCATCGCGGACCTGGTGAACCTGTACAACCCCGAGGTGGTCGTGCTCAGCAGCTGGGTCGCCAGGAAGCTGGGCACGCCACTGCTCGACGAAGTGCGCGAGGCCGTCCGCCGGCACGCGCTGCAGCGGCCGTTCGCCGCCACCGAGATCGTCCTCTCTCCCGTCCCCACCGACCCGGTCTGTCTGGGCGCGGCCACGTTCGCCCTGGAGGGCGCCCTGCAGGCCGTGGGACAGAGGTCACCGAAACGCACCACCCCCGCAAGGAGCCGTACCGCACCGCACCGCCTTCATGACGACGGAAGGGATGCACGTGTCTCACCCCCACCGCAGTAGATCGGTCCTCCTGACGGCCGCAGCCGTAATGGCCGTCGCCGGACCCCTGATATCAGCACCGCCCGCTTCGGCCGCCACCGGCACCGCCGCCGAGGTCTCCCCGCACGCCGCCCAGACCATCGACGACATCGGTGCCTCGGGCGCCTGGTGGGTCAACGACCTGCAGAACTTCTCCCCCAAGGTCCAGGCCCGGGTGGCGAAGCTGCTCTTCTCCATGCAGGGCCTGGACCTCAGCTCGTACCGCTACAACATCGGCGGCGGCGGGGCCGCGGTCACCACCCCGGCCCGGGCCGCCGAGGACTTCCTCAACTCCGACGGCTCGTACGACTGGAGCAAGGACAAGGGCGGTCAGGACTTCCTCAAGTACGCCGCGAAGTACGGCGTCGAGGACCTGATCGGCTTCGTCAACAGCGCGCCCGCCCAGTGGACCACCAACGGGCAGAGCTGCGGCGGCCAGTTGAAGGCGGAGGACGAGACCGCCTACGCCGGGTACATCGCCGACGTCACGGACCACTTCTCCCGCCAGGGCGTGGAACTGGACTACATCAGCCCCTTCAACGAGCCGGACAACGACTTCGGTTCGTGCGGCCAGGAGGGCATGCAGGTCACCGTCGACCAGCGCGACGACATCGTGCGGGCGCTCGGCGCCGAGCAGCGGGCCCGGCAGCAGAAGACGGGCATCATCGCCGACGAGTCCAGCAGCACCGCGCTGTTCAGCACCGAGGTCCCGCAGTGGCTGTCCCAGCCGGACACCGCGCAGTACGTGTCCGCGCTCGCCCACCACACGTACAACAACCCGACCGACGGCCAGCTCGGCAACGTCTACGAGACCGCGAGGACGGCCGGCAAGACGTCCTGGGCCTCGGAGATCTGCTGCTTCGGCAAGGGCTCGACGGGCTGGAACCAGGAGTACGACCCGTCCATCGACAACGCCCTGCTGATGTCCCGGATCATCTACAAGGACTTCGCGAGCGCCCACGACTCGGCCTTCCAGTGGTGGGTGGCGCTCGCCAGCGGGTACGGCAGCGACCCGTACACGAAGAACGACGAGGGCTGGAACGACGGCCTGATCTACTACGACCCCGACTATGCGACCGACGGCAACCAGACGCTGTACTTCACCAAGCGGTACTACGCCCTCGGCCAGTACAGCAAGTTCGTGAAACCCGGCTCGGTCGCGCACAACGTGACCGGGGCGCCGGACGGGGTCGAGGTGTCGGCCTACGACAGCGGCGGCAAGTGGGTGGTCGTGGTGAACAACCAGAACACCACCGACACCCCGCTGAGTCTGCACTTCAACAACGCGACACCGGTGCGGGCCAGGGAGGCGGTGCGGACCTCGGCCACCGAGGACTGGGCCGACGTCGCGAAACCGTCGGTGAGTTCGGGCACGCTGTCCGCCACCCTCGGCGCCCGCTCGATCACGACGTACGTCTTCGACCAGAAGGGACACGGCAGTTCGGCCGTGGCCGGCGCGCTGGCGGGCAAGCAGTCCGGCAAGTGCCTGACGGCGGACGCCTCCGGGGCCGCGATCGCCACCTGCACGGGCGCGGCGGACCAGTCCTGGTCGTACGACGCGAAGGGCGCCCTGAAGGGCCCGAACGGCTATCTGACGGCCTCCGGTTCCGGCCTGTCGGCCACCGCCGGCTACACCGGTGACGCAAGCCAGCGCTGGCTGCTGAACGCCAACGGGCAGATCCTCAGCGAGGCGTCCGGCAAGTGCCTGGACGTCAGCGGGCAGGCCACCGCAGACGGCAGCAGGGTGATCCTCTACAGCTGCAACAGCGGCGCCAACGAGGCCTGGACCAGGCAGTAACCGCACCGCACCGCCCCGACCGAGGGCCGCCGGCCACCCCCTGACCCGGCGGTCCTCAACTCGCTCTGCTTTCCCACCTGTTCGTCATCCCGAACCGGGTGCAACGTTTCACGCAGACTTCGTCCAACCTCTTGCCGAAGTATTAGCCGAAGGTTAACGTCCCGCTCCGCAACGCAATTTCAGCCATCTGGTTCCGAGGTCCCACGGGCCGTAGAGGCACAGCCGCACTCGACAGACAAGGACGTCAGCATGTCGGCACTCAGCAACAACAACTGGTCCCGCCGGTCCCTCTTCCGGGCGGCGGCGGGCATGGCCGCCGCCGGCACGCTGGCGGCGTGCGGCAGCAACAACGGCAGAGGCGGGGGGAGCGGGTCGGGCACCCAGCTCACCCAGTACTTCCACGCCTACGGCGAGGCGGGGACGGAGCAGGCCCTCAAGCGCTACGCGGCGGCGTACAAGAAGGCCGACGTGAGCACCAACTGGATCACGGGCAACAACTTCGAGTCCGCGCTGTTCGCGGCCCTGCTCACCAAGAAGGCGCCCGACGTCTTCGAGTTCCACCCGCAGCTCCAGCTCGTCAAGAGCGGCCAGGTGGCGGACCTGAGCGACATCATCGACCCGGTCAAGGACGACTTCAACCCGAACGACATCAACTCCCACACGGTCGACGGGAAGATCTACGGGATCCGGATGATCGACGACCCGCAGTTCTTCTACTACCGCAAGTCGATGCTGGAGAAGGCCAAGGTCGACGTCCCGACCACCCTCGACGAACTGATAGAGGCCGCCGCCAAGCTCACCACCAGCAAGGTCAAGGGCGTCTTCCTCGGCAACGACTTCAGCGCGATCCAGAACCCCATCATCTGGTCCGCCGGCGCCGACACCATCAACGACAAGAACGAGATCGCCTACCACACGGACGGTGTCGTCGGGGGTCTGAAGCAGCTCCGCACCCTGTTCACCAGCGGCAACGTGCTCCTGGACGCACCGACCGACTTCTGGGACCCGTCCTCGCTCAACCAGGGCCTGTGCGCCATCCAGTGGGGCGGCATGTGGTCCATGCCGGCCATGCAGAAGGCCCTCGGCGACGACCTCGGCATCTTCCCGTTCCCGAAGATCGGCAGCGCCGGCAAGCCGTCCGTCTACAACGGCGGCTGGTCGATCTTCGTCAACGCCAAGGGCAAGAACGTCGACGCGGCCAAGGAGTACGTGAAGTGGCTGTGGATCGACCAGAAGAAGTACCAGGAGGACTGGGCCACCTCGTACGGCTTCCACATCCCGCCGCGCACCTCGATCGCCAGCGGGGCCACCAAGCTCAAGTCGGGCCTGGCCGCCGAGGGCGTGAAGCTCTTCACCGACTACGGCCACTTCGACAACATCGCCTACGACCAGACCATGCAGACCGCGTTCGCCGACGTGATCGCGTCCTCCGTCCGCAAGAACGGCGACCCCGAGGCGGCGCTCGACACCTGCGACAAGAAGGTCAACGTCGAGCTCAAGAAGCTGTTCGGATAGGCCACCGGGAAGACCACGACATGTCGACCACCACCACACGCGGGGTCGCCCAGCCCGCCCCGGCCAAGGCCTCCCAGGCCCGGCCGCGGCGGGGCCTGCGGGGCAACCCGACCGTGAACTTCTGGCTCTTCACCGGGCCCTTCCTCATCGGCCTGGCGATCTTCGTCATCGTGCCGATCGGCTGGAGCGTCTGGCTCAGCTTCTTCGACGCCCGCTACACCGTCACGCCGAGCCATTTCATCGGCTTCGACAACTACAAGCAGATCCTCACCAACAGCGGCTTCCCCGACTCGCTGCTGACGTTCACCGTGTTCGCCGCGTTCATCGTGCCGACCACCTGGGCGCTGTCGCTCGGACTGGCGCTGCTGGTGAACCAGCTGCGGTTCATGCGGGCCTTCTTCCGGTCGGTGTTCTTCCTGCCGACCGCCGTCTCGTACGTGGCCGCCGCCCTGATCTGGAAGATGTCCATCTTCAGCGGTGTCCGCTTCGGACTCGCGAACACGGTCATCGGCTGGTTCGGCGCCGACACCATCGCGTGGATGTCCAACCCCACTCCGCCCTGGTACTGGCTGGTCATCGTGACCCTGCGGCTGTGGATCCAGTCGGGCTTCTACATGATCCTGTTCCTGGCCGCACTGCAGAACATCCCGGCCGAGCTGTACGAGGCCGCCGCCATCGACGGCGCCAAGCGGGGCTGGCAGACCTTCCGGTACATCACGCTGCCGCAGCTGCGCGCCACCTCGACCGCGGTGATCCTGCTGCTGCTCATCGCCGCCTACCAGGCGTTCGACGAGTTCTTCAACATCGTCGGACAGAAGGCGACCTGGGCGCAGACGCCGCTCATGGAGCTCTACAAGACGGCCCTCGGCACCAGCCAGGACTACGGCGCGGGCAGCGCCGGCGCGGTCATCCTGTCGCTGCTCATCTGCCTCGTCACCCTGGTCCAGGGCAAGTTCATGGGATTCGGAAGGGGGGATGAGTCCAAGTGACCACCACCGCACCTCGGGTCGGCAAGCGACGCAGGAAGGGCGGGGGCGTCTTCGGCAACACGGGTCTGTACGTCGCCGTCGGCATCGCCGCCCTGCTCTTCCTCATCCCCTTCTACCTGATCGTCCGCAACGCCCTCTCCACGGACCTGGAGATCACGGGCGAGAACTGGAAGCTGCTGCCCTCCTTCCAGTGGGGCAACATCTCCGAGCTGTTCGACGACCCCACGGTCGAGTTCGGCCGCTCCATGGTGAACTCGCTGGTCGTCGCCGTCCTGACCACGGTCGGCACGCTCCTGGTGTGCTCCCTGGCCGGCTACGGCCTGGCCCGCATCCCGTACCGGCACGCCAACAAGGTCTTCTACGCGGTCCTGGCCACACTGATGGTCCCCACGGCCGTCACCTTCGTGCCCAGCTTCGTGCTGGTCTCGTCACTCGGCTGGGTGGACACCTACCGCGGTCTGATCATTCCGGGCCTGTTCAGTGGTTTCACCTGCTTCCTTTTCCGGCAGTACTTCCTCGGATTCCCGAAGGAGCTGGAGGAGGCGGCACGCGTGGACGGGCTCGGCTACTGGGGCGCGTACTGGCGGATCGTCGTACCCAACTCGCTGAACTTCTTCGCGGCGATCGCCACGATCACCTTCATCAGCGCCTGGAACTCCTTCCTGTGGCCGCTGGTCATCGGCCAGGACCCGAGCTCCTGGACCGTGCAGATCGCGCTCTCCTCCTTCATGACCAACCAGACCGTCAACTTCCACCTGATCTTCATGGCCACCGCCGTCTCCATCCTGCCGCTGGTGTTCGTCTTCCTCTTCCTCCAGCGCTGGCTGGTCCAGGGGATCGCGCAGACCGGCATCAAGGGCTGACACACCTCGAACACGCCTCGAAAACACCTCGAAAGACCTGGAGACCGATGTCTTTCCGCTCCGCCACGGCTGTCGGCTACGTCGAGGACGTCTCGCCGGGCTCCGGGGCTCTGCCGCCTCGCGCCTGGTACCCCGCCTCGGACGCCACGTCCCTCTCTCTGAACGGCAGTTGGCGCTTCCGGCTGTCGCCCACGGCCGACGCCGAGGACGACTCGTTCGCCGAGCCGGGGTACGACGCCGGCGGCTGGGCGGAGGTCCCGGTCCCGGGGCACTGGGTACTCCAGGGGCATGGCGCGCCGATCTACACGAACCACCTCTACCCGTTCCCGGTCGACCCGCCCCGGGTCCCGACCGAGAACCCCACCGGTGACCACCTGCGGTTCTTCGACCTGCCCGAGGGCTGGGACCCGGCGGACGGTGGGACGGTGCTGCGCTTCGACGGCGTCGAGTCCTGCGCCCGGGTGTGGCTGAACGGCACGGACATCGGCGAGTTCAAGGGCTCCCGGCTGCCGCACGAGTTCGCCGTCGGCCGGCTGCTGAAGCCGGCCGGCAACGTGCTCGCCGTCCGCGTCCACCAGTGGTCGGCCGGCTCCTACCTGGAGGACCAGGACCAGTGGTGGCTGCCCGGCATCTTCCGGGACGTGACCCTGCTGCACCGCCCGGCCGGCAGCGTCCTCGACTTCTTCGTGCACGCCTCCTACGACCATGTCGCCGGCGCGGGCACACTGCGCGTCGACTCCGACGTGGCCGGCCGGGTCACCGTGCCGGACCTGGGTATCGACATCGCCACCGGCGAGCCGGTGACCGTCCCGGTCGAGGCGTGGACGGCCGAGACCCCCAGGCTGTACGACGGGGTGCTGGCCACCGAGGGCGAGCAGGTGCCGCTGCGCATCGGCTTCCGGACGGTGGAGCTCGCCGACGGCCTGATCAAGGTCAACGGCAGGCCCGTCCTCTTCAAGGGCGTCAACCGGCACGAGTGGCACCCCGAGCGGGGCCGCGCGCTCGACCTGGAGACCATGCGCGCGGACGTGCTGCTGATGAAGCGGCACAACATCAACGCGGTCCGCACCTCCCACTACCCGCCGCACCCGGCCTTCCTCGACCTGTGCGACGAGTACGGCCTGTGGGTGATCGACGAGTGCGACCTGGAGACCCACGGCTTCACCGAGCAGGCCTGGCGGGACAACCCGGTCGACGACGACCGCTGGACCCCGGCCCTGCTCGACCGGGCCGCCCGGATGGTCGAGCGCGACAAGAACCACCCGTCGGTGGTGATCTGGTCCCTGGGCAACGAGGCCGGCACCGGACGCGGCCTGACCGCGATGGCCGAGTGGATCCACGGCCGGGACGCTTCGCGGCTCGTGCACTACGAGGGTGACATCGACTGCCGTGACACGGACGTGTACTCGCGGATGTACGCCGACCACGCCGAGGTCGAGCGGATCGGCCGGGGCCTGGACGGCGGCACCCACAAGCGCCGTCAACTCCCCTTCATTCTCTGCGAGTACGGGCACGCGATGGGCAACGGCCCCGGTGGCCTCGCCGACTACCAGCGGATCTTCGAGTCGTACGACCGGCTCCAGGGCGGCTTCATCTGGGAGTGGATCGACCACGGCATCAAAGACGACCGCTACGACTACGCCTACGGCGGCGACTTCGGCGAGGAGCTGCACGACGGGAACTTCGTCTGCGACGGACTGGTCTTCCCCGACCGGCGGCCCTCCCCCGGGCTTGTGGAGTACAAGAAGGTGATCGAGCCCGTCCGCATCGAGGGCGACGGCGCCACCGTCCGCGTCACCAACAGGCAGGACTTCGCCGATCTGTCGGCGCTGGACTTCGAGTGGTCGTACCAGGTCGGCGGCGAGACCGTCGAGTCCGGCAGTCTGGCCGTACCGGCCCTGGCGGCAGGTGAGTCGGCGGAGGTGAAGCTGCCGGAGCCGCCGGTCGCCACGGGCAGCGGCGAGACGCAGTGGACGGTACGGGCCCTGCTGGCGGCGGACACCGTCTGGGGACCGCGCGGCCATGTGGTGGCCTGGGGTCAGATCCCCGTCTCGGGGCGGCAGTTGCCGTCCTTCGCCACCTCCGCCGGACCGGTGGTGTCCGGCGACGGGCTGGTCACCCTCGGCCCCGCCGTCTTCGACGCGCGCAGCGGCGCGTTGCGGAGCATCGGCTCGGTGGCCGTGACCGGACTGCGTCTGGACGTGTGGCGGGCGACGACCGACAACGACGACGGCGCGGCCTGGCAGAGCGACATCCGCTACGGCACCCTGTGGCGGAAGTTCGGTCTGCACCGCATGCGGCACCGCCTGGACGCGGTGGAGCCGGCCGGCGACGCCCTGACCGTGCGCACCCGGGTGGCGCCCGCCGCCTGGGAGTTCGGTCTTGTGACGGTCTACCGCTGGACCACGGACGGCAGCCGCCTGCGGCTCACCGTGTCCGTGACCCCGGACGGCGACTGGACGGTGCCGCTGCCCCGGCTGGGCGTCCGCTTCGGACTGCCGGCGGCCGACCGTGTGCAGTGGTTCGGCGGCGGGCCGGGCGAGGCGTATCCGGACACCAGGACGGCGTCGGTGCTGGGCCGTTGGCAGTCGACGGTGGACGACCTGCAGACGCCGTACGTCCGTCCGCAGGAGAACGGCGCCCGGGCGGACGTCCGTTGGGCGGAGCTCGGCGGCCTGCGGATCGAGGGCGACCCGGAGTTCTGGTTCACGGCCCGCCGCTGGACCACCGAACAGCTGGATGCTGCGGAACACCGCACCGACCTCGTCGCCGACGCTGCATCCGACAGCGGCTCCGCCGCGGGGGTGTGGGTCAACCTGGACCACGGCCAGCACGGCATCGGCTCGCAGTCCTGCGGCCCGGGCGTCCTGCCGCAGTACCAGCTCCACGCCGGACCGGCCGAGTTCTCCTTCGTGTTCTCGGACATCGGCTGATCCGCTCCGCCCTGGAAGGCCCCGGACCGTGCGTGGTCCGGGGCCTTCGGTCCGCTCAGCGTCCGTGCCCGGCGGCCCCGCAGCGGTACAGGGTGTAGCGCGAGACGTGGATGGGCGAGCAGTGGCCGATGGCCCAGCGGACCAGGGCCCGGCCCGGGGTCTTCGCGCCCCGGGCGCGGTGGGTGAGGTCGGCCGCGGAGAGCAGGACGTAGCGGAGCCGGCCGGTGTCGATCAGGTGGTGGAAGGTACCGGCTGCGGGGTACGGCACATGGGCGGTGAAGCCGCCGAGCGGGAGGATGGCGGCGTTGTCCGAGAGGATGTACGGCGCCGCCATCTGCCAGCGGGGCACGGCGGCCAGGTAGCGGGCGCCGTCGCGGTGGGCGGTGAGGTAGGCGAGGACGCGCTGCTGGGCCGGGGTCAGGGCGGAGGCGCCGTTGCGGGTGGCGATGCTGCCCGGGCCGATCCGGCCGAAGCCGCCGGGCTGGTTGTAGCGCAGGGAGGTCGCCGACACGGACCAGACGGCGGGGACGACCAGGACGGCCGCGAGGGCGACGGCCAGGGCGGTCCTGCGCGGACGGGACCCGCCGACGGCGAAGAGGACCAGCGCCGGCAGGGCGAGGACCGCGGCGACACCGACCGACCAGGTGAAGAAGCGCGGGTAGTACAGGGTGAGGGCCGCGCACCAGCCGACGTTGACGGCGAGGACCGCGCACAGCACGTTCCGGCGCCGCACCCGGGTCACGGCCGTCGCGGCCAGGGCCGACAGGCCGACCGCCACCACACCCATGTAGTAGGTGTGTCCGGTCACGCTGCCGAAGCTGAAGACCAGGAAGAACGTCACCAGCCAGACGCCCCACAGCAGGTACCCGGCCAGGAACGGATCGGTGCGCTGCGGGCGGCGACGCCACAGCGTGACCAGCCCGGCGGCCAGGCCCAGCGCCGCCAGCGGGTACAGCCAGCCGGTCTGACTGGCCAGCCCGGGGCTGAACATCTTCCAGACGCTGTCCCCCATCCCCGCCGACGCCCTGCCGTGCGCCCGGTCGGCGACGATGCTCCCGGTGCCGGCCGCGTCGACGCCCAGCGCCTGGAAGCGGGTCAGGAAGTTGTAGCCGACGACCAGGGCGATCGGCGAGTTGTCGGTCGTGCCGTCGAGGTAGGGGCGGGCGGCGGCCGGGGTGAGGCCGGCGGCCAGCATCCAGGACAGGGACACCGCCAGCATGACCGCCCCGGACACGGCGAGGTCCCGGATCCGGCGGCGCAGCGTGGTCGGAGCGGCCACCAGATAGGTCGCGGCCAGCGCGGGCAGCACCGCCCAGGCCTCCAGCATCTTGCACTGGAAGGCCGCCCCGACCCATACGCCGGCCAGGACGAGGGTGCGCAGCCGGGCGTGGGCGGTGGCCCGCTGGGTCGCTTCGACGGCCAGCAGCAACAGCAGGACGAACGGCGCGTCCTCGGTGACGGAACGGCCGAGGCCCACGGTCACCGGGGTGAGCGTGAGGAAGGCGGCGGCCAGCAGCCCGGCCGGTACGCCGGCCCAGCGCCGTACGACCACGTGGAGCAGGACCACCGAGGCCACGCCCTCCAGGGCCTGCGGGACCACCAGGGACCAGGGGTGGAAGCCGAGGACCAGCGCCGACAGGGCCTGCGGCCACAGGAAGCCGGGCAGCTTGTCCAGCGTGATGGAGTTGCCCGGGTCGAAGGAGCCGTAGAGGAAGGCCACCGGGTTGTCGGTCATGCTGCGGACCGCGCTCGCGTAGAAGGCGTGGTACGCGCTGTGCCAGATGCCCCAGAAGAAGAGCAGCGCGGCGACGGTGGCGATGCCGGCGAGGATCGGGCGCTCGTAGCGCTGGGTACGGCTCCGCGCCCGGGTCGGCGGGGGCGGTGGCCCCTCGACATGGACGAGCGGCTCGGCGCTGACAGGGCTCGGCATCGCGGACGGCCTCCAGGACTCCCGTGTATCCAGGACTTCCAGAACGCCCTGGACTTCTACGGCCTCTAGGACGACTGGATCTCGACGAACGTCACATCCGGAATGTCAAGGAACATTCAGGATGTTCGTGAGTATCGGTCGTGGAAGCTGTAAGGATCCTGAACCCTGCCGGTGTCTCACCGCCCTCTCACTGCAAGCTCACCCGGCACCGTTTCAGCGGGCCGGCCGCCCGGCGTGCTGGGCCGCGAGGCGCACCGGGGCGTTCTGGGCGCCGTATCCGCGATACCCGGGATCCCGCTCGACCAGTTCGAAGAACACCCGTCCGACCGTCCGTGTGTAGCAGTGCCGGAAGACACCGCCCGCATCGTGGTCGTAGAGGATGCCGAGGTCGCGGTACGTCTCCAGCTCGCCGTCGGCGAACTCGTACCGGGCGGCGAGGTCGTCGTGGTAGTTGGCGGGGATGGGCAGCAGCCCGCCACCGGCGGCGCGGAAGGCCCGGGCCGCGGCGACCACGTCCTCGACGGCCAGGGCGATGTGCTGGGCGTGCAGGGTGTCGTCGGCCGGGGCCGCGCCGACCCCGAGGGCGATCCGGACGCTGCCGTCGGCGTTGGTGACGGCACGGGAGCGCAGCAGCCCGTAGGGGTCGGCGACGTCGACGCTCTCCTGGGCGTGCAGGCCGAGGACGCTGCGGTGGAAGAGGGTCGCCTCGTCGTACTGGTGCCAGGGCTGGACGAGCGCGAGGTGGTCGATGCGCGCCGCAGCCGCCCCCGGCTCGTGCGGTACCTCAGCGAAGTCGGCCCGCCAGTCCGGGAGTTCGGGGCCGCGACCGGTGGCACAGAAGAACAGTTCCGTGCCGTCGGGGGCGGCGACCGCGTCGAGCGGGGCGTCCTCGGGGGCGCGGCGGCGGGGCAGCACGGGGGCGAGCAGGGCCTCGGCGCGGCGGGCGGCGGCCCGCGGGTCCGGTGACTCCAGGCCGACGGCGGCGAGTCCGGTGCCGTCACGGCGGGCGGCCGGGCCCGTGTTCACCAGGATCCGGGCCTCGCCCTGCTCCCACAGATCGACGGGCTTGCTCCGATGACGCGCGGTCCGGGCGAAGCCGAGCGCGCCGAGCAACGCCGACACGGGTTCGGCGTCCGGCGTGACGAGTTCGGCGAAGGCGACTCCCGTCGGCGCCACCGGCGCGGGCAACTCCCCCGCTCCGACGGCCTCCTGCAGCACCAGCAGCGAACGGTGCGCGTCGACGGCGGTCGGCCCGGCCTCGGCCTGCCGGAAGACGTCGTTGAAGACTTCGAGGGAGAGCGGCCCGTCGTACCCCGTGCGCAGCACATGCCCTACCAGCCCGGCGACGTCGAACCCGCCCTGCCCCGGGAAGCACCGGTAGTGCCGGCTCCACTGGAGCACGTCCATGGCGAGCAGCGGGGCATCGGCCAGCTGGAGGAAGAAGATCTTCGCACCGGGGATGTCCTCGATGCCCTTGGGATCGGACCCCCGGGAGAGGATGTGAAAGCTGTCGAGACAGGTCCCGAGCGCGGGATGCCCGGCCGCCTCGACGATCCGCCAGGCGTGGTCGTACGTACTGACATGCCGCCCCCAGGCGAGCGCCTCGTAGGCGACACGGATCCCGAAGTCCTGCGCGAGCGTTGCCAGTCGGGAGAGCTGCTCGGCCGCGAGATCGTCGTCGTCGATCCCGAGCGGGGAGACGGAGGAACAGACGAGAACGGTGTCGGCCCCCAACTCCCGCATCAGCCCGAACTTGTGCCGGGCGCGGCGAAGGTTGCGCGCGAACTCGTCGTCCGGAACGGCTTCGATGTCCCGCATGGGCTGATAGAGGTCGACGGTGAGCCCGAGGTCGGCACACCGAGCCCGTATCTCGCGGGGAGACAGCGGACTGGCGAGCAGGTCGTTCTCGAAGATCTCCACACCGTCGAACCCGGCCCGCGAGGCGGCGGTGAGCTTCTCGGTCAGTGACCCACTGAGCGAGACAGTAGCGATGGAAGTACGCATGACCTTTTTCCTTACGTCCACTGCAACGCACCCCTTCAGGGGCGCGGGGCTGTATCAATTTGCGGCTGCCGCCGCGTGGGCGCGACCAGCCACAACCGGTCCGCACCCGTCACACGACCTGCCCCGCCGATTTCCCGGCCAACTCCCCGATGTCGGCCAGCATCCGCCCACTGTCCGGCTCCCGCCCCGTGAACAACCGAAACGCATCCACGGCCTGGAACACAGCCATCCCACCCCCGTCGAGCACGGCACACCCCAACGCCCGTGCGGTACGGACCAGTTCGGTCTCCAGCGGCCGATACACGACCTCAGCCACCCACAGCCCGGGATGCAGCAACTCCGCAGGCACCGGCAGCCCCGGATGCGCAGCCATCCCGGTGGGCGTCGCATGGACGAGCCCGTCCGCACCGGCCAGCGATTCCGGCAGCCGCTCCAGACCCGTGGCCACCGCGCGGCCCGCCCCGAACTGCCCGCACAGCTGCTCGGCCAGCCCGGCCGCCCGGTCGGCCACCGCGTCCACCACGGTGACCCGCTCGGCCCCCAGCGTGAGCGTCGCATGCGCGACGGCGGCCCCCGCGCCCCCGGCGCCGAGCTGCACCACCCGCTCCAGCGAGGCATCCGGCAGGCCCCGCGCGAACGACGCCGCGAACCCGGTCACGTCCGTGTTGTGGCCGACGGCGCTCCCGTCGGCCTCGAAGACCACCGTGTTGACCGCGCCGAGCGCCTCGGCCTGCGGGGCGAGCGCGTCCAGGTGCTCGATGACCAGCTGCTTGCAGGGGTGCGTGATGTTCAGCCCGTCGAAGCCGAGATCACGCGCCGCCCGCACCAGCTCCCCCACGGCCTCCGGCGGAACGCCGACCACGTCGATGTCGATCAGCCGGTACAGGTACCGCAGTCCCTGCCGGTCGGCCTCGCGCTCGTGCAGGGCCGGACTGAGCGACGGGCCGATGCCGGAACCGATCAGTCCGACGAGATACGAGTCCTTGGCCACGTGGCCCTCCTGAGCGGCATCGCTAATGTACGAACTAGTACGTTAGCTATAACACCGGAGGCCACGGCAAGGGAAGACCTCGTCGACAACACCCGCGGCACGGGCTTCTACAATCACCGCACCGGCCTCTCCCTCGAAGGAACCCGATAGGAACCCGATGACCAGCGTCGACGAACCGGCACAGACCACCGGACGGCTCCGTGACGCCGCTCGCACCCAGGCCGAGATCCTCGACGTGGCCACACAGGAGTTCGCCCGGGCCGGCTACGACGGGGCCCGCGTCGACGAGATCGCGGCCCGCACCCGCACCACGAAGCGGATGATCTACTACTACTTCGGCGGCAAGGAGCAGCTGTTCACGGCGGTCCTGGAGCGCGCGTACGGCGTGATCCGCGAGGCCGAGCAGCAGCTGGACGTCGAGCATCTGGACCCGGTCGCGGCGATCCGCCGGCTCGCCGAGCTGACCTTCGACCACCACGAGCAGCATCCGGACTTCATCCGTCTGGTCAGCATCGAGAACATCCACGGCGCCGAGCACATCGCGGCCTCCGCGAAGCTCGGCAGGATCGGCTCGCCGGCGCTCGAGGTGATCCGCCGGATCCTGGCCACCGGGCAGGAGTCCGGCCTGTTCACGGCCGATGTCGACGCCGTCGACCTGCACGCGATGATCAGCTCGTTCTGCTTCTTCCGGGTGGCGAACCGGCACACCTTCGGCGTCCTCTTCGGCCGCGACCTGGTGGATCCGGCGCAGCGCGCGCACTACCGGGCCATGCTCGGCGACATGGTGATCGCCTACCTCACCGCGGAGCGCGCGGCGGACTGACCGCCGCGGGGGCAGGACGGGGCGAAGCCGGGGGCGCAGCACGGCCGCGGCCGAACGGGACCGGCAGGACCTCTTGACACCGGGGAAACGCGAGCGCAACATCCGTACCCATCGCGACTAACTACCCAGTGGGTTAATTAGCACCGACCCCCTGGCCCGCCGACCCCGTCATCCCTGGGATCCGGCCTTCTCCCCCGCCGCTCACTCCGCTTACGTTGGAGTTCCCCGAAGGAGCACCGCCGTGTCCGTCCCCGCCCAGTCCGCCGCCACCGCCGTACCACCCGGTGGCCAGCCGAAGAAGGCCGCCATGGCCGCCTGGATCGGCAGCGCCCTGGAGTACTACGACTTCTTCATCTACGGCAGCGCGGCCGCGCTGATCTTCCCGAAGGTCTTCTTCGACGAGTCCGACCCGGCCACCGCGACCCTGCTCTCGCTCGCCACCTTCGGCGTGGCGTACGCGGCCCGCCCGGTCGGCGCGCTGTTCCTCGGGCACTTCGGGGACCGGATCGGCCGCAAGAAGATCATGGTCTTCACGCTGCTGCTGATGGGCCTGTCGACGTTCCTGATCGGCTGTCTGCCGACCCGCGCCCAGGTGGGGGGCCTCGCCCCGGTGCTCCTGGTGCTGTGCCGGGTGCTGCAGGGCATCTCGGCCGCCGGCGAGCAGGCCAGCGCCAGTTCGATGAGCCTGGAACACGCGCCGCCGAACCGGCGCGGCTTCTTCACCAGCTTCACCCTCAGCGGCACCCAGGGCGGCCAGCTGATCGCCACCCTGGTCTTCATCGCGGTCTCCCAGCTGCCCGAGGACCAGCTGATGTCCTGGGGCTGGCGGGTGCCGTTCTGGCTGAGTGTCGCGGTGGCCGTGGCCGGCTGGTTCATCCGGCGCAAACTCCAGGAGACCCCGGCCTTCGCCGAGCAGGCGGCGGGCGAGGGTGTCGTACGGCTGCCGCTGGTGACGCTGCTGCGGCACCACTGGGCGGACGTGCTGCGGGTGATCGGGGGCGCGCTGATCGCCTCGGTGAGCACGATCTTCACGGTGTGGGCGCTGGCGTACGCGACGAGCGACTCGGTCGGGATGTCCAGGACGTCGATGCTGTGGGTCGGTGCGCTGGCGAACCTGGTGGCGCTGGGTGCGATCCCGGCGTGGGCCACGCTGTCGGACCGGATCGGCCGGCGGCCGGTGTACCTGATCGGCGCGGTGGGCAGCGCGGTGGCGATGTTCGGCTACCTGTGGGCGATCTCCACCGGCTCCTACCCGCTGATCATGCTCCTCGGGATCGTCGCCTTCGGTGTCGTCTACAGCGCGGCGAACGGTGTCTGGCCGTCCTTCTACGGCGAGATGTTCTCGACCCGGGTACGGCTTTCGGGCATGGCGATCGGTACCCAGATCGGGTTCGCGGTGGCCGGGTTCGCGGTGACCTTCGCGGCGCAGATCGCGGGTCCGGGCGGCGACGACTGGTCGGCGGTGGCCCTGTTCACGGCGGCGCTGTGCGTGCCTCCGGTCATCGCCGCCCTGTCGGCACGTGAGACCCACACCCTGGCCACGGAGGACCTCGGGTCACGCATCCCCCGCGAGGCGTCCCGGCCGGAGACCGTGACGGCCTGAGCCGGTCGCGCGAGGAGGAACAGGCATACGTCCGCCCGGGCCGGCGCCCGGGCGGACGGTCGCCGTCACCCTGCGGCGGCCTCCCGGATCAGTGGCTCGAACTCCCGCCGTACGTAGGCGTCGAACGGCTCCGCCAGCGCCCCGTCGATCACGCGCCGCACCCGGTGCCCCGCGGCCAGCTCCTTGATCGCGGCGCGGGAGTCGGGCCCCACGCCCCCGCCGATGATCAGCACCCCGAACTCCCCGGTCTCCAGCAGCTTGCGGGCCTCCTCGTCGGTGCTCACCCCCTCGGCGTCGAAACCGTCCGCGCGTAGCGTGTCCAGCACGGCCGTCACCCTGGCGGGCGTCCTTCCGAGCACCAGCGTCCTCATGACCGTTCCCCTCCCCTGCATCGGCGTCAGCTCAGTCGACTCTAGAACCTCGAGCGGACTTGAGATCAAGCGTTCCCGGAGCCCGGCCGAAGGAGATTTGGTCCCGCGCCGTTCACACCCTGGACATAAGCGATGACCTGCGGGGATGCCGTTCGGTGCGAGGGTGTGGTGTGGGCGTCAGCGTGTCCGACACCCTCGATTCGAGCAACGGCGGGGAACCGATGAGCCCGAGCACAGCTGACCGTCCTGAGCAGGCCGTCACCGAAGGCGGCACCGACACCGCGGCCGGGATCAGGCCGCTGCTCGACGCCCCGCAGACCGCCGCGGCCGGCATCGCGATGTGGATCTTCGTGGTCGGCCCGCTGGTCTGCCTGGTCGTCGCGGTGCCGCTGGTGTGGGGGCGGGGCCTGTCGGCGCTGGACGTCGCCATGGCCGTGGTCGCCTACCTCGTGTCCGGCTTCGGCCTCACGGTCGGCTATCACCGCCTCTTCACGCACCGCTCGTTCAAGGCGAAGCGCGGGCTGCGCATCGCCCTGGCCGTCGCGGGCTCGCTGGGGGTGGAGGGCTCGCCGGTGCAATGGGTGGCGAACCACCGCCGCCACCACGCCTTCGCCGACCGCGAGGGCGACCCGCACTCGCCCTGGCGCTTCGGCACCGACACCCGCGCGCTACTCAGGGGGCTGCTGCACGCGCACATCGGGTGGATGCTCAAGCGGGAACTGAGCAACCGGGCCAGGTTCGCGCCCGACATCGCCGCCGATCGCGACCTGCGCGTCGTCGGCCGGCTCTTCGGACCGCTGACCGTCCTCTCGCTCCTGGCCCCCGCGCTGGTCGGCGGGCTGGCCACCGGTACCTGGACCGGTGCGCTGACCGGGTTCTTCTGGGCAGGCGTGATGCGGATGGCGCTGCTGCACCACGTCACCTGGTCGGTGAACTCGGTCTGCCACGTCGCGGGCCGGCGCCCGTTCGCCGCCCGGGACAAGGCCACCAACTTCTGGCCGCTCGCCCTGTTGTCCTTCGGCGAGAGCTGGCACAACTCGCATCACGCCGACCCCACGGGCGCGCGGCACGGCGTGCTGCCGGGCCAGCTCGACCCGTCAGCACGTCTGATCCGGGTGTTCGAGCAGCTGGGCTGGGCCCACGACGTCCGCTGGCCGGACCCGGACCGCCTCGGCGCCCGGCTGCTGCCCGAGCCGGCCGGCCGGCAGGAGTCCGCCGCCTGACGCCCCTCGGACCACCGCGATCGGGGCGGTCGTGCGCCCGCCGGCCACCGCTCATCGAGGAGGGACGGAACCTGTCCTCGACGAGCGGCATCCCGGCCGGCGTCACCTACCGCCCGGTGCCGGCCTGACGGCCCGGCCTCACTTCAGGTGCCGGCCGTAGAACCGGTTCGCGTCCTCCCCCTCGAACCACGGGGTGCCGGTGTGCCCGCCCAGATTGGCGTGCAGCGTCTTCTCCTTGGTGCCGAAGGCGTCGAACAGGTCCAGGGCCCGCTGCCGGGGGTTCCCCTCGTCGTCCCACTGCAGCAGCATCAGCAGCGGAAGGGTGACCTGCCGGGCCTCCTCGCGCTGGGCGCGGGGCACGTAACCCCCGGCGAAGAAGCCGGCGGCGGCGATGCGCGGTTCGGCCACCGCGAGCCGGATGCCGAGGGCCATCCACCCCGAGTACCCGACCGGGCCGCCGATCTCGGGCAGCGCAAGGAGGGCGTCCAGGGTGGTCCGCCATTCCGGGGCCGCCTTTTCGACCAGCGGGCCGACGAGGGACTCGAAGATCTCGTCGACCGGCTCGCCGGCCTGCATCGCCCGGCGGAGGTCGGTGCGGGCCTGCTCGTCGGCGGCGGAACGGGGCCGGTCACCGCACCCGGCGGCGTCGATGGTGGCCACCGCGTATCCGTACGCCGCGGTGTGCCGGCCCCGGGCCACCAGCCGGGCCTGGCTCTTGGGCAGGCCGTTGTTGTGGGCCATCAGGATCAGCGGGGCCGGTGCGGCGGATCCAGGCGTCCACAGGGTGCCGGGGATCTCGCCGAGGGTGAATTCGCGCTCGATGACGCCGTCGTCGAGGCGCTGTTCGGAAGTGAAGTGCACGGTCGTGCCTTTCGGGAGTGCTCGGAGTGGCGCTCCCGGACGACCTAGCGTCCGACCGTGACCCCGGAGGGGAGCACCCATGTCGATACTGCGTTCACGGGTACCACCTCCTCGTTCTCTCGCACGGCCGCCGGAAAAGTAGCAGCGGCCGCCGTGGTTCCGCCAACGGGTTTTCCACGACCCGGGCGGGCCCGGCGCCTGTTCCGGCCGAGGCCTTCCACGGCGCAGGGTTCTTCAGGCGGACACCAGCAGCTCCGTCCAGTCCTTGGCCACCCGCTCCAGCGAGAACCCCTCCCGCACCTGTTCCCGGGCCACCGCCCCCGCGGACTGCCAGTCCTCCTGTTCGGCGAGTCCGGCGATCGCGTCGGCCATCGCCTCCGGGGTGTCGTGGATCCAGCGCCGGTCGTAGATCTCGTCCGCGCCCGGCCACGGCAGCAGCGCCGGTACGGCGCCGGAGGCCATGCCCTCGGCCGGGGCGAGGTGGAAACTCTCGTCGTCGCTGGTGGACAGCACATGGCCGATGCGGCGCAGCCAGTTGGGCACGTCGGGGCCGAACTGGTCGAAGACGACGGCCCCTTCGAGCAGCGGCGAGGTCTGCATCCGGCGCAGGATCGCCTCGTAGTGCTCGCGTTCCTCGGGCTTGTTCCAGATCCACCAGTACTCCCACGGCGGCTTGGACTTGACCGAGAGGTGCCAGCGCCGGTCGCGGGCCCGCAGTGCTTCGAGGACGTCGAGGCCGAGGTCGAGGCGTTTGCGGCTGGGCGCGATGCCGATCATGCCCAGCCGGTGGCGGGCGCCGGGCGCCTTGGGCCGGTCGAGCTGGTCGACGTCGACCCAGTTGCCGATCGTGGTGATCTTCGCGGCGGGCCAGCCGGTGCGGTCCCGGGTCGCGCGGGCGTAGTACGGGCTGACGCACACCACCCGGTCGACGGCGTCGATGTCGACCTGGCGCGGGTATCCGGCGTCGAGTTCGAAGCGGTGCAGGCGCACGATCAGCCTGCTGCCGCGCCGCTTGTGGCGGCTGTACCAGATCGCCGCGGGGCCGCACCACTCGACGACCACCACGTCGGCCCAGTCGGCGAGTTCACGGCTGGCGGCCGCGTCGTGCCGGGCGAGCGCGGGCCAGGCGTCGATCCGGACGTCGACGCCGGGCAGCGCGCGGAGGTGGTCGAGGAGGCGGGTGAGGAACTTCAGGTCGTGGCCGGCGACGCCGACCCGCAGCGGGCGGGCCCGGGTGGCGACGGCGGCGGGCGCGGCGGGGAAGGCGCGGTCGAGGTGGCCGCGCCAACGGGCCGCCGCGGCCTCCATGGTGTACTCCCGGGCGGCCGCCGCGCACCGGTCGGCGGCGAGGTGCCGGGCCTCGGTGTCGCGTACGGCGAGGGAGACGGCGTCCGCCGCGTCCGCGAGGGTGGCGGTGCCCGGTACGAACAAGGGGTAGTCGGCGCCGAGCAGGGCCTCGTGGGCGGGGGTGCGGTTGAGCACGACGGGCAGGCCCAGGGAGCCGAACTCCAGGACCTTGGTGGAGAGTTCGAGGCTGGCGTCGAGGGAGGCGGCGCGCCAGCCGAGGCCGAGGTCGCAGTCGGCGGCGAGGCGCATGGCCTCCTCGCGCGGTACGCCGCCGTGGTGGACGACCTCGGGGGTGGTGCGCAGCGCCTCGGCCATGGCGGTGTCGAAGCCGGGGTGGGCCGGATCCTTGTGGATCTTGTCGCCGACGGCGTGCAGCTCGGTCCGGATGCCGCGTTCGGCCAGCAGTGCGGGCAGCCGGGTCATGGGCAGGGTGTTCCAGCGGGGCGCGAACTTGCCGGTGTACACGAGGCGTACGGGATCGTGCAGGCCGTTCCGCTTCGGGACCGGGAAGCCTGGCTCGGGCACCGCGGGCGGACAGAGCACGGACCGGCCGCAGGCCTCCGGCACCCAGGCCTCCAGGAAACAGCGCAGCTCCTCGGTCTGGCAGAGGAGCTGCCGGGAGGCGGTGGCGATGCGGGCGAGGTCGGCGCGGGCCTCCTCGGTCATCTCGGCCGGGGACTGCGGGATGTCGGTGAGGTAGGCCCAGACACGGCCTTCGAAGGCGCCGTCGCCGACGATCTGCTTGACCAGCCGCCGGCCGCGCAGCACCAGCAGGTCGCAGGGCTCCTCCGCGTCGAGCCGGGCGAGCAGCTGCGAGGCCTGGAAGGGCGAGAGGGGGTGCGCGCCCTGGCCGGGGACGAGATGCTCCTCGTACGGGCGGACCACGGTGACGCCGGGCAGTCCGGCCAGCGGGTCGGTCAGCCGGCCGGTCTCGACCGGGGCCTTGAGGACGAGGCGGGTCCGGCAGCCCGCGCGGGACAGTGCCTGCACCGTCGACTGGGCCCAGACGGCGGAGCCGTCGATGAGGTTGAGGTCCACGTCGCCGTAGACGAGCGCCCTCAGGGTGCGGGTCATGACGGTTCCTTTCCACGCACGGCGAACAGGCGGTGCCCGGCACGCGACCAACTGTCCGGCGGGGCACCGGAGTCCAGGAGCGAGCGGCGCACGAGCAGCGGGTGCAGGGCCGGTACGAAGGCGTAGTCGTCGGCGGCGGGGGTGTGGCCCACCGCGTCGGCGCCCGAGAACTCCTGGGCGCAGAGCAGGTCGAGCAGCAGGGTGTCCGGGCGGTCCTCGGTCAGGTCCGTCCAGTCGGCGACCCAGGGTGCGGTGGGCGGTCCGGCGTGCACGGCGACCGAGGCGGCGGTGAGTTCGTCGAGGGCGAGGCCCGCCGGGTCGGCGACGACCACCTCGGCCGGCCGGTGCAGCTGGCCGAGCGCCTGGGCGACGAGCCGGGCCACGTCGGTGGCGTCCCGGGGTGCGGCGAGGACGGCGATCCGGCGTTCGGCGAGCGGGTCGGGGCCGCCGGTGAGTGCGGCGAGCCGGGCCAGCCGGACCCGGGTGCTGTCCTGCAGGAAGACGTCCCGGAGCCGGTCCCGGCCGTCGGTGACCGGGTCGAGGCGGAAGAGCGCCGTCCCGGTGTCGCCGTCGAGGACGGTGTCCCAGGGCAGCAGGGACAGGCCCGGGGCGGACGACTCAGGACCGTCCCGCCACAGCACGGCCGCGCGGCCGAGTCCCCTCGCCCGGGCGGCCAGTTCGGCCAGCCGCCGGTCCAGGTCGGGGGCGAGTCCGGTGCCGGTGAGCGACCAGGGGCCGTCCTGGGCCGCACACGCGCTCAGCTGGACCAGGAAGACGTCCGGGTCGGTGCGCTCGACCAGCAGCCGCCCGTCGTGCGGCAGCACCCGGCCGACCACGGCGTCCGCCGCGAAGTCCTGGGCGGTGCGGTCGGTGAGCACGCCGGTGATCACCAGCCGGTCGCGGGGCGCCACGGACACGGCGCGGTGGGAGAGGTAGAAGCGGTCGTCGGCCTGCGGCTCCGGCGCGAGGGCGGCGGCGCGGGCCGGGGAGCCGGCGGGGCGGCCCTTGGCCTTCCGCTGCCGCCACAGCCCGTACAGCTCCCCCGGCAGCCGGGCGGCGCGGCGCTTCGGGGACCGGGCCGCCGACACCAGTGCCTTGCCGACCCGCAGCGAGGTGGAGCCCTCCAGCATGGTCACCCGCGACTCCAGTACGCCGGTCCGGGCCCGGGCCCGGCGCAGTTCGGAGGTGAGCTGGTCCTTGTCCCGCAGGGCGGCGGCGAGCCGTTCGGCGAGGCCGTCCTCACGGGCGGTCTCCAGGGCGCGGGCGCTCTCCTCGGCGGCCCGTTCCAGGTCGATCAGGCGGGCCCGCTGGGAGCGGGAGACGAAGTCGGCGAGGACGTACTCGTCGGCGATCCGGAGGGCGGTGGCGAAGCCGTCGGCCGGCAGCGGGTGGCCGAACCAGTCGTGCGGCGGCAGGAGTTCCTCGGTGCACGCGAACACCGCGCCGGCGTGCAGATGCGTGTAGCCGAGCGAGGCGGCGTGCAGCACCTGGCAGCGGTGTGCCACCAGGGCGTCGAGGAGGCGGTGGTAGGGCAGGTCGGTGCCGGGGTGGCCGAAGACGATCAGGCCGCGGCCGCCGGGCCGCATCCGTTCCAGTGCGGCCAGGCAGTCCGCCTCGTCGCCGTGCAGGGCGGGGTCGGGGCCGTAGCAGAGGAGCATCAGCTCCCCTGGGCCGACCGGCTGTTCGTGCCGGGTCGGGGCGACGCCGGGCGGCAGGTGGAGGTAGGGGTCGAGACGCAGCCCGCCGCTCGTCGCGTCCACGACGGAGGTCACGTCGTCCAGGTGCGGGTGGAGCAGATCGGTCAGGCGCATCAGCGGGTCCTCGTGAAGACGTGGAAGCCGACCCGGTTCTCGCGGAAGCCGTAGGGCCGGAAGTGGCTGTGGCTCAGTCCCAGGGGTTCGAGCTCCTCGCGGTAGGCGGCGACCGGCCGGTGCAGGATGTAGTCGCCGCGCGGGACGGGCTCGTCGTTGTGCTCGTCGGTGACGATCAGCCGGCCGGTGATGCGGACGAGTGAGGCGAGGTTGCGCAGGCCGGCCGCCCACTGCGCATCGTCCAGGACGTGGAAGAGGACGTCCACGCAGAGCACCACGTCGTAGAGCCAGGGGCTGCGCCACTCGTCGAGGGCGGCGACGGCGTAACGGGGGCCGCCGCCCTCGGCCCGCGCGTGGGTGACGGCCGCCTCGCTGGCGTCGAAGGCGTCGACGTGGTGGCCGCAGCGGGCCAGGGAGCGGGCGAAGTGCCCCTTGCCGCAGCCCGCGTCGAGGACGAACAGCGGGGAGGCGGGGCTGGACAGGTCGCCGATCAGGGTGAGGAGCTGGCCGAGCCGGATCGCGTAGAAGATCTCGTTGCCGGGTCGGTCCAGGCCGATGTGGCCGCCGGAGGCGAGGTCGTCGCGTTCGCGGTGCCGGGTGTCCCAGTAGGTGAGCGGGGCGTCGGTATGGGTACGGGTGGCGTCAGTCATGGCGCTCCAGCCACTCGGTAGTCGTGGCGCTCCAGCCACTCGGTGAGCACGCGGGCGATCCGGGGGCCCGCCTTGCCGTCCCACAGCGGCGGCCCCTCGGGGTCGGCCGCCGTCTGCCCGTCGAGGACCTTGCGCAGGGCGGGCACCAGTTCGCCGTGCCGGACCAGGCGGTTGGTGCCGTGGGTGACGGTGACCGGGCGTTCGGTCGTGGTGCGCAGCGTCAGGCAGGGCACGCCGAGCACGGTGGTCTCCTCCTGGACGCCGCCCGAGTCGGTGATCACGACGGCGGCCCCGCGGACCAGGCCCATGAACTCGACGTAGCCGAGCGGGTCGAGGAGGTGGATGCCGGGCGCGTCGGCGAGGCCGGCCCTGCGCAGCGCCTCGCGGCCGCGCGGGTGCAGGGGGACGGCGAGGTCGAGGTGGCCGGCGGCCTCGGTGAGGGCGCGGGCGGCGGCCGCGGCGGCCTCGGGGTCGTCGACGTTGGCCGGCCGGTGCAGGGTGACCACGCCGTACCGTTCGGGCAGGGCGTGGGCGGCGCGGGCGGCGGCCGGGTCGAAATGCTCCAGATGGGTGAGCAGGGTGTCGATCATGGGGTTGCCGACGAAGTGCACCCGGGCCGGGTCGACGCCCTCGCGGGCGAGGTGGCCGACGGCTTCCGGGCTGGTGACGAAGAGCAGCTCGGCCAGCTGGTCGACGAGGCGCCGGTTGACCTCCTCCGGCATCGCCATGTCGAAGCTGCGCAGGCCCGCCTCGACATGGGCGACCGGGATGCCCAGCTTGGCGGCGACCAGGGCCGCGGCCAGGGTCGAGTTCACGTCGCCGTAGACGACGACCAGGGCCGGGGCGCGGGCGAGCAGCTCGCCCTCCAGGGCCACCAGCAGGTCGGCGGTCTGCCGGGCGTGGCTGCCGGAGCCGACGCCCAGGTCGGTGTCCGGGGCGGGCAGGCCCAGCTCCCGGAAGAAGATCTGCGACATCCGTTCGTCGTAGTGCTGACCCGTGTGCACCAGGACCTGGTCGTGCCCGGTCGCCTGCAGGGCGGCGACGACGGGCGCGGCCTTCACGAAGTTCGGCCTGGTCCCTACGACATGGAGTACGCGGCCGTTCATGTCGTACGTTCTCCGCTCTGTCGGCCTACCTTGGCGACATGGCCAGACGTCCGTCCCGGCACCTGCCGCGTGGTGTTCTTCCGTTCCCCCGTGCAATCAGCTTGGCCGCATCCGTCGCCTGGGGCGAGTTGCGGCACGACCCCGCCCGGGCCGCGCTGCTCGGCGTACGGCTGCTGCCGGGGCGGGTGCGGAGCGGGCTGGGACCCGTCGAGAAACGGCTCGCCGCCCGGGCCCGCGCGACCGGGCCCACCGCCGGCCCGTCCCCGGCCCGGGTACCGGCGCCCGCCGGGCGGACGGTGCGGCCCGAGCCCGGCCGGGTGCTCCATCTGGTCACCAACGGGCTGCCGTTCAAGCACGCCGGCTACACCGTGCGGACCCAGGCCCTCGCCGAGGCCCAGCGGGCCGCCGGGCTCGATCCGCACGTGGTGACCCGCATCGGGTTCCCGGTGGCGCAGGGCGTCCTGGACGCCCGCCCGTTGCAGATCGTGAACGGGGTGCCGCAGCACCGGCTGCTGCCGTACGCGCTGCCCTACGGCCAGGCGGCGGTCCTCGCCCGCAACGCCGAACTGGCCGGACGCCTGGTGGAGCGGCTGCGGCCGGCCGTGCTGCACGCGGCCACCGACCACGGCAACGGGCGGGTGGCGCTGGCCCTGCGGGAGACCTACCGGCTGCCGGTCGTGTACGAGGTGCGGGGCTTCCTGGAGGAGACCTGGCTGACCCAGGCGCCCGGCCGCACCACGGACGACGCGTCGTACCGGGCCCGGCGCGCCCTGGAGACGTACTGCATGCGCGGGGCCGATCTGGTGCTGACGCTGGGCACGGCGATGAAGGCCGAGATCGTGGCCCGCGGGGTGCCCGAGGAGCGGGTCCTGATCGTGCCCAACGCGGTGGACGACGCCTTCCTCGCGCCGCCGCCGGACGGGGCGGAACTGCGCACCCGGCTCGGCATCGCGGCGGACGACTACGTGGTGGGCACCGTGAGCAGCCTTACTCCACACGAGGGAATCGGCACATTGCTCCATGCGGGTGCCGAACTGCGCCGCCGGGGTGTCCCGCTGCGGCTGCTGATCGTCGGCGACGGACCCGAGCGCGGCAGGCTCCAGGCGCTGGCCGGACGGCTCGGGCTCGACGACGGCGTCGCCCTGTTCACCGGCCGCGTGCCGCACCGCCAAGTGCGCGCCTACCACGCGGTTCTGGATGTCTTCGCGGTGCCGCGCACCGACGAACGGGTCTGCCATCTGGTCACCCCACTCAAGCCGGTCGAAGCGATGGCGAGCGGTATTCCCGTGGCGGCCAGTGATGTCACAGCCCTACGAGAACTGGTCGAAGACGAAGTGAACGGGCGGCTAATCCGGCCTGAATCTCCGCAGGCTTGGGCAGAAGCTCTCGAAGTATTGCTCTACAGTCGAAAACGGCGGAATGAATGGGGAGCATCCGCCCGCGCGCTGGTGGCGCGTGAACGCACCTGGAAAAGGGTCGCTGCCACGACCCGAGAGGCGTATCGCGCTCTTGGATGTGTCTGAGACCCCGCGCCCGGAACCGCTCACCGTCCGGGCTCTTCGGATCCATACGGCGTCTGCCGTTGCTGCCGTCGAGGGCGGAGTGAATCCCTATGCAGGTCGAAAAGGCCGTACCGCTCGGGGAATCGAGCGCATCGCTCGGGGATGAGGAACAGCCCGACAGTTTCGAACTGGCCGTCATCGGGCTCGGCTACGTCGGACTCCCGCTCGCGCGGGAGGCGTCGCTGGTCGGCCTGAGAGTGGCCGGGCTCGACCTCGACCCACGGGTCGTGGAGGGCCTCAACGCCGGCCACTCCCATGTCGACGACGTCTCCGACGAGGACGTCGCCCGGATGCGGGCGGCCGGGTTCACCGCGTACACCGACGACAAGTGCCTGGCCCGGGCGCAGACCGTGGTGATCTGCGTGCCGACCCCGCTCAGCGAGGACGGCGGCCCCGATCTGGGCGCGGTGACCTCCGCGGTGCGGACGGTGGCGGGCAGGCTGCGCCCCGGACGGCTCGTCGTCCTGGAGTCGACCACCTATCCGGGCACCACCGAGGAGATCGTCAAGCCGCTCCTGGAGGAGTCGGGGCTGCGGGCCGGCGAGGACTTCGCCCTGGCCTTCTCACCGGAGCGCATCGACCCCGGCAACACCACCCACGGGCTGCGCGAGACACCGAAGGTGGTCGGCGGCTGCACTCCGGCGTGCGCGGCGAAGGCCGCCGCCTTCTACGGCAAGCTCGTCGACACGGTCGTGCAGGCGAAGGGCACCCGCGAGGCCGAGATGGCCAAGCTGCTCGAGAACACCTACCGGCATGTCAACATCGCCCTGGTCAACGAACTGGCCATTCTCTGCCGCGAGTTGAAGGTCGACGTGTGGGACGCGATCCGCTGCGCCGGGACGAAGCCGTTCGGTTTCCAGCCCTTTCGGCCGAGCGCCGGGGTGGGCGGCCACTGCATTCCGATCGACCCCAACTACCTCTCCTACAAGGTGCGTTCGATCGGCTACGAGTTCCGGTTCGTGGAGCTCGCCCGGGAGATCAACGCGCACATGCCGGAGTACGTCGTCCGACGCGCCCAGGACCTGCTCAACCACGAGGGCCGCGCGCTGCACGGCTCCCGGGTGCTGCTTCTCGGCGTCACCTACAAGCCGGACGTCGCCGACCAGCGCGAGGCGCCGGCGGTGCCGGTGGCCCGGCTGCTGCGGGAGCGGGAGGCCGAGATCGCCTTCCACGACCCGTTCGTACCGGCCTGGTTCGTGGACGGGGAGGGCGTGCCACGCGTCACCGACGTCATGGCCGCCGTGCGCTCGCACGACCTGACGATCCTGCTCCAGGACCACTCCGTGTACGACCTCCCGGCCCTCGGGGACGAGGCCCGCCTGCTCTTCGACACCCGGGGGCGGATCTTCCGGCCCGGTGTCGAGGTGCTGTAACCGGCCACTGCCGGACCTCTGCGGCAACTCCCCTTCCGCGGACCGGAGTCGAAGGACTCCGGGCCGCGGAGTCGAAAGGCGCTCAGATGCGGATACTCGTCGTCACCGTCGTCCACCACCCCGAGGACGCGCGCATCCTGCACCGGCAGATCAGCGCACTGCGGGACCGCGGACACCACGTCGTCTACGCGGCGCCGTTCTCGGCCCGCGAGGTACGGCCGCGCCCGGACCTGGAGGGCATCGACCTGCCCCGCGCGGTGGGCCGCAGCCGCCGCACGGCGGTGCGGGCGGCCCGGAACCTGCTGGCCGAACGCGGCCACGAGGCGGACGTGGTGCTGCTCCACGACCCGGAACTACTGCTGACCCTGCCGGGTACCCTGCGCCGCTGGCGGCGGTCCGGGACCGGTCCGGTGGTCGTCTGGGACGTCCACGAGGACACCGCGGCCGCGCTCGCCATGAAACGCTGGGTGCCGGGGCCGCTGCGGCCACCGCTGCGGCTCGGCGTCCGCGCGGCCGAACGGCTGGCGGAACGCCATCTGCGGCTGCTGCTCGCCGAGGACGCCTACCAGGAGCGGTTCCGCCGCACCCACCCCGTGGTGCCGAACTTCACCACCGCCCCGACCGGGGCACCCGAGCCGCCCGGCACCGAACGAGTGGTCTACGTCGGCCACCTGTCCCGGGCGCGCGGCGCGCTGGACCTGATAGAGACGGCCCGGCACCTGGGACCCGGTGTGCGCGTCGAGGTGGCCGGCGCGGCCGACCCCGACGTCCGGGACGCGCTCACGGCCGCCGACCGGGACGGTGTCCTGCGCTGGCACGGCTTCCTGCCCAACGACCGCGCCCTCGCCCTGTTCCCCGGCGCCCTGGCGGGTCTCTCGCTCCTGCACGACCAGCCCAACTACCGCCACTCCCGGCCCACCAAGGTCGTCGAGTACATGGCCCACGGCGTCCCCGTCATCACCACCCCCACCCCGCTGGCCGCGGACATGGTCCAGCGGCACGGCTGCGGGCTCGTCGTCCCGTACGAGGATCCGCCCGCGGCGGCCGCGGCGATACACAGGCTGAGCACCGACGCGATCCTGCGCCACACCGCGGCCCAGCGCGGTCGCGAGGCGGCCCTCACTCACTTCAACTGGCCTGACAAGGCGGCCGAGTTCACACAGTGGCTGGAGACCTGGGCGCGGGAGGAGGCCGGGCCTAGGCGCGCGGGTGACGCGGCTCGTACAGGGCGACCTCGCCTCCGCCCGGCAACCGGAAGCCCGTCACCCGGCCCCAGGCCGCGACCTGGACGGGTCGGCTGAACTCCACGCCCTTGGTCATGAGTTCGGCGATCGTGTCGTCCAGGTCGTCGCACATCAGCATCAGTTCGTGCGACGGCTCGCCGTCGGCCGGATGGCAGGCCACCTCGGCCGGCGGCAGCCGGAAGACCAGCCAGCCGTGTCCGGCGTCGACGTGCGGCCAGCCCAGCACGTCCCGGAGGAACTCACGGTCCGCCTCGGCGTCGCGCGTGTAGATCACCACATGTGCCCCATTGATCACGCGCGGAGGCTAGCCCCGGGACGCCGCGGCTGCAAGCACCACCGCCGGGCCGCGGGCCCCGCCGCCCCCGCCATCAGGCGCGCGGGATGCCGTACGCCCGCTCCACGCGCAGCCGCAGCACCAGGCGGCGGTCGCGGACCATCGCGGCGCGGTAGTCGTCCCAGTCGGGGTGCTCGCCGCGCACGTCGCGGTAGAGGCGGATGAGCTCCTCGACGGTCGCGTCGTAGGGGTCCTCGGCGACCGGCGAGAGTTCGGCGGTGCCCTCGGCGACCGTGTAGGCCCAGCGGTCCGGGCTGGTCACATGGTACGAGGCACGGGGGTCGCGGCGCAGGTTGCGGGTCTTGGCGCGGTCGTCGGTGATCGAGACGCGCACGGTCCGCTCGGCGGGGTAGTACGCATGGTTGACATTGGACAACTGGGGGCGGCCGTCGCTCTTGAGGGTGACCAGCACCCCGTCGCGGCCTTCGGAGAGCAGCTTCAGAAGAGCGTCCTGGGTCATGTCAGGTGAAACCCCGTCCCGGCCCTCGGTCATTCCCGCCCCCAACAGTTCCGTAGACATTGTCTGCGACCGGGTGGTAGACAGCGTCTATGACCGAGTCCGACACGAGCCTCCGAGACCGGCTGCTCGACGTCGGCGTGGAGCTGGCGGCCGCCGAGGGCGCCCAGGCACTGACCCTGCGGGAGATCGCCCGCCGTGCGGGGGTCTCGCACGGGGCGCCCCGCCGCTGGTTCCCCACCCATCTCGAACTGCTCTCGGCCATCGCACGCCGGGGCTTCACCGAGCTGGCCGTGCGCGCGGAGGAGGCGCTGGGCGACGGTACGGCCGCGCCGGGCGCGCAAGTCGCCGCACTGGCCCGGGTGTACCTGGAGTTCGCGCGGGACAACCCGGGCATGTACGAATTGATGTTCCGCCATGACCTGCTGGCGAGCGGCCACCTGCGGCTGCGGGAGACCAGCCTGCCGCTGTTCGGGCTGCTCGCCGACCTGGTCGGCCGGGCCCGCCCCGGCATGGACGCGCGGCTCGTCGCGGGTGCCCTGTGGGCGAACCTGCACGGCATCGCCCAGCTGCGGGCCTGGGGCAGTCTCCGGCTCGCCACCGGGGCCGACGACTTCGGCCCGCTGCTGGACGCGGCGCTGGACGCCCACCTGGGAGCCGGGCGGTGAACCGGCGGCCGGCGCCGGCGAGCAGTGCCATGGACGCCGTGGCCTGCGCGCCGCCGGGCTCCTGGAGCGTGAAAGCGCTGCTCGGGCCGTGGTCGGCGTGGCGGCGGCGCGTCCGCTTCCCGGCGCCTCTTCTATAGCGTCCGTCACACCACACGCGGATGAGCGGGACCGTTCCCCTCTTCCTGCGCGACGATGAGGTCCGAGGTCGCACCGCACCGCGGACGACACGACCGGAGGAGAGCGATGGCACAGCTGCGACAGGAAGTCGACCCCAGTGAGGTCGGGCTGGACGTGAAGGCGCTGGACCGCCTCGACCAGCACTTCGCCCACTACGTCGACGAAGGGCGCCTGCCCGGTTACCTGGTGGCCGTGGCACGCGGCGGCCGGGTCGCCCACCTCACCACGCAGGGCCACCGCGACCGCGCGGCCGGACTGCCGGTCGAGCCGGACACCATCTGGCGGATCTACTCCATGACCAAACCGGTCACCGCGGTCGCCGTGCTGCTGCTCGTGGAGGACGGGCTGCTGTCGCTGGACGATCCCGTCGACCGTTTCCTGCCGGAGTTCGCCGAACCGCGGGTCCATGTGTCCGGTTCGGGCGCCGACATGGTGACCCGGCCGGCCGACGGCCCGATCCGGATCCGTCATCTGCTCACCCACACCGCCGGGTTGACCTTCGCCTTCTACCACACCCACCCGGTGGACGCCCTCTACCGCGAGGCGGGTCTGGAGTTCTCGGTGCCGGCCGGCGCGGACCTCGCCGAGGCGATGGCGGTGTACGCCCGCATGCCGCTCCAGTTCGAGCCGGGCTCCCAGTGGAACTACTCCGTCGGCTTCAACGTGCTCAGCCGCGTCATCGAGGTGGTCTCCGGACAGCGACTCGACGAGTTCTTCGCCGACCGGATCTTCCGCCCGCTCGGCATGCCGGACGCGGGCCTGCACATCGTGCCCGAACAGGCCGACCGGCTCTCCGAGTTGTACGGCGAGACGGAGGGCGGCGGCATCGAGGCGATCCCCGGCCTGCCGTTGCGCGGCCGGCCCCGCTTCCTGTCCGGCAGCGGCGGCCTCGCGGCGACGGCGTACGACTACCACCGCTTCGCGGAGATGCTGCGCCGGGGCGGCGAACTGGACGGCGTCCGGCTGCTGTCCCCCGCCTCGGTGCGGCTGCTCGCCGGCAACCACCTGCCCGGCGGGGCCGATCTGCGGGCCTTCGGCGCCCCGGTCCACCGGGAACCCGGCAACGACGGGCTCGGCTTCGGTCTGGGCGTCTCCGTGGTGATCGACCCGGACCGCACCCTCGCCCCGAGCAGCGCCGGCACCTACGGCTGGACCGGCGCGGCCACCACCGCGTTCTGGGTGGACCCCGCCCACGACCTGACCGTGCAGTTCCACACCCAGGTGCGGCCGAAGACCCTGAAGATCTTCCCGGAGCTGCGCCGGCTGGTCCACGAGTCGATCCTGGGCTGAGCGATCCCCGGCCGGGCACCGGGTCAGACCCGATTGGCCTCCGGGCGTGGGGCGTCGGCCGCGAACCGGCCGACGCCGAGCGGGCGGACGTCCAGGAAGGGTGCCCGGCCCAGGTACAGGTCGCGGATCACCTCGCCGACGGCCGGTGCCTGCAGGAAGCCGTGGCCGGAGAACCCGGTGGCGTACAGGAACCGGGAGACCGAACTCGCCTCGCCGATCAGGGCGTTGTGGTCCGGGGTGTTCTCGTACAGACCCGCCCAGCCGCCGGTGCGGCGCAGGTCGAGCAGGGCCGGGGCGCGGTGTTCCATCGCCGCGTACAGGCGCGGGATCCAGCGGTCGTGGGTGTCGGTGGCGAAGCCCGGCCGCTCGTCGGGGTCGGACATGCCGAGCAGCAGTCCCGGGCCCTCGGCGTGGAAGTACAGGCTGGTGGTGAAGTCGATCGTCATGGGAAGCGTCGGCGGCAGCCCCGGCACCGGTTCCGTCACCGCGATCTGGCGGCGCAGCGGCTGCACCGGTAAGTCGACGCCGGCCATCGCGCCGACCGCCCGCGACCAGGCGCCGGCCGCGCAGATCACCGTGTCGGTGGCGATCCGGCCGAGGGTGGTGTGCACGGCGGTGAGGTACCCGCCGTCCCGTTCGATGCCGGTGACCTCGGTGTGGCGCAGGACGCGGGCGCCGTGCGCGCGGGCGGCGGCCGCATAGCCGTGCACGACGGACTCGGGTGTGCAGTGGCCGTCGTCCGGGGAGTACGCGGCGGCCAGCAGTCCGTCGGTGGTGATCAGCGGGGAGAGCCGGGCCGCCTCTTTCGGGGTGAGCATCCGGCTGGGCACGCCGAGGTGGTTCTGCAGCCGGACGCCCGCCTCGAAGGAGGCGACCTCCTCGGGGGTGGAGAGGAGGAAGAGGTAGCCGACGCGGTGCAGCCCGATGTCGTACCCGATCTCCTCGCCGAAGCGGGCGAAGGCCTCCAAGCTGCGCGCGCCCAGCTGGATGTTGAGCTCGTCGGAGAACTGGGCGCGCACCCCGCCGGCGGCCTTCGAGGTGGATCCGGCGGCGAGTTCGTCGCGTTCGACGAGGACGACGTCGCGGACGCCCGCACTCGCCAGATGCCAGGCGATGCTGGTGCCCATCACCCCGCCGCCGATGATCACGACCTGGGCCCGAAGATTCACGCGTGTACCTCCTGTCGGTCTCCCCCGATCCTTCCCCGGGAGGCCGCCCGGTACCTCAGGACCAGTGCGCCACCGCGTCCAGGTGGGGCAGCACGTGGTCGAGACGCTCGCGCTTCGTCCGCAGGTAGGTGATGTTGTTCTCGCACGGCTCGATCAGCAGCGGGACCGTTTCCGCAACCTCGATGCCGTGCCGTACCAGGGACTCGCGCTTGCGCGGGTTGTTGGACATCAGGCGTACCGAACGCACCCCGAGGTCGCTCAGGATGCCGGCGGCGACGCCGTAGTCGCGGGCGTCGACGGGCAGTCCGAGCGCGAGGTTGGCCTCGACCGTGTCCAGGCCCTCGGCCTGCAGGGCCATCGCGCGCAGCTTGCCGAGCAGGCCGATCCCGCGGCCCTCGTGACCCCGCAGGTAGACGACGATGCCGCTGCCCTCGGCTACGACCGCGCGCAGCGCGGCGGCCAGCTGGTCACCGCACTCGCAGTGCTGGGAGCCGAAGGCGTCCCCGGTCAGGCACTCCGAGTGCAGCCGGGTCAGCACCCGGTCGCTGTCGATGTCCCCGTAGACCAGGGCGACTTGCTCGTCACCGCGGTCGTGGTCCAGGTAGCCGATCGCCTGGAATTTCCCGTACACCGTGGGCAGCGGTGCATTCACGACGCGTTCCACGCCCGAACGCCGTGGGGACTTGGTGCCGAGTACGCCGATGTTTTCTGTCATGATCTGATTCCTAAGCAGAGACGAAAGGCCGTGAAAAGATGAGTGGTTCGGGCGCGCGTACGGCGGCGTACGGCTTGTTGCCGACGGACACCACGGAAGAGGTACGGACCAGGGGGGCGGGCGTTTCAACACAGGTCGCGGTCCTTCCCGTGGGGAGCTTCGAACAGCACGGCCGCTACCTTCCGCTGGCGACGGACACCCTTGTCGCCTGTGCCGTCGCCCGGGAGATCGCCGCCGCGTACCCGGTGCACCTCCTGCCACCGGTGACGGTCTCCTGCTCGCACGAGCACGCCGCCTGGCCGGGAACGGTCAGCATCTCCGCGGTGACGCTGCACGCGGTGGTGACCGACATCGGCGCCTCCCTGCGCCGCTCGGGCGTCGAGGCGCTGGTCGTGGTCAACGGCCACGGCGGCAACTACGTGCTGGGCAACGTCGTGCAGGAGGCGTCCGCGCGGGGCGAGCGGCTGGCGCTGTACCCGGCCGCGGAGGACTGGGAGACGGCGCTCGCAGGGGCCGGGGTGGAGACCTCGGCGCTCACCGACATGCATGCCGGAGAAATCGAGACCTCCATTCTGCTGCACGCTCATCCCGAATTGGTCCGCCCTGGTTACGAGTCCGCCGATTTCACCGCTGACGACCGTCGTCATCTCCTCACCCTGGGAATGTCCGCCTATACCGAGTCGGGCGTCATCGGCCGCCCTTCCCTCGGATCGGCGGAAAAGGGGAAGGAACTCCTGTCGAGCCTCGCGGATTCCTTCGGCGCGATTTTCGAACTGCTCACCGCCGGGCGGGAGTAGCGCAGTCCGGCGTACCAGCGGACCACCAGGACCACCAGACCCGGCAGGGCCGCCACGAAGCTGAGGACACCGTAGACGACCGCGGTGGCGAAGCCGCTGTCCGCGCCGAGGCCGGCCGCGGCGAACGCCCAGGCGGTGACGCCCTCCCGGGGACCCCAGCCGCCGACGTTCAGCGGCAGGCCCATGGCGACCAGGGCGAGGACCGCGATCGGGACGAGGACGGCCACGGAGGCGGCCGAGCCCGCGACCCGGGCGGCCACCACGAACATCCCGACGTGCCCGGCGAGGATGGCCGCCGAGGACAGCGCGACGCCCGGCCCGTTCCGCCGCGACAGCAGCGCTCGGCGGGCCTCGCCGAGGGTGGCGCGCAGCGCACCGCCGCGCTTGCCCGGGGACTTGTTCATACGGACGGCGAGCACGATCGCGCACGCGCCGGCCACCCCGGCCGCCGCCAGCGGGGCGAAGCTGCGCACCTCGTCGCGGACCGGCGAGGGCAGGATCAGCAGCGCGCCCGCGCCGAACACGGTCAACGCGATCTGTCCCGCGGTGCGTTCGAGGACGACCGCGCGGACCCCGCGCCCGATGTCGCCCTCGCTCTGCCCGTGCTTGACCGCCCGGTGCACGTCGCCGAGCACCCCGCCGGGCAGGGCCGCGTTCAGGAACAGCGCCCGGTAGTAGTCGCCGACGGCAGGTCCGAGCGGCAGCCGCAGGCCGAGGCTGCGGGCCACCAACTGCCAGCGCCAGGCGCTCAGTACGGTGGTGACCACGCCGACCGCCAGGCCGATGACCAGCGTCGGGGTGTCGATCCGGCGCAGCCCGTCGAGGAAGACGCCGGTGCCGAGCCGCCACAGCAGCACGGCGATGATCGCGGCTCCGGCGAGGGTGCCCAGGTGGGTGCGGAGGGCGCGGAGGTTGAGGCGCCGGGGCACGGCGAGCGGGGCGACGGGCGCGGTCTCCCGGACCAGGGTGGGGCTGCTCATGAGGTGCCTCCGGTCGGCCGGGCGAGCGCGAGCAGGTCACTGTGGTGCACGACGACCCGCAGTTCACCGGCCGCGTTGGCGGCGAGCCGCTCGGCCAGGTACACGTCGGCGCGCTCGGCCAGTTCGGGGCGCTGCTCGACGGCCGCACCGACCCAGCCGCGCAGCCACTGCTCGGTGAGCGCCTTCTCGTCGGGGCCGAGCCGCCAGGCGCTGGGGTGCACCTTGACGGTGGCGCCCCGGTCGGCGAACGCCTCGCAGGCGGCCGTGACCGCGTCCGGGCCGAGCATCCCGCCGCGCCGCTGGTGGGCGTTGAACGCCTCGGCGAGCTCCGCGTCCAGCGGGTGGGAGGGGGTCAGCTCGACCCGTCCGGCCACCGACAGGGTGAGCAGCGCGGGGCAGCCGGCCCCGGCGCAGGCCTCGGCGAGTATGTCGACCTCCTCCCGGGTGAGCACGTCAAGCAGCGCGGACGCGGTGACCAGGGAGGCGCCGATCAGCGCGTCCGGGGTGAGGCGGGCGACGTCACCGCGCCGGGTCTCCACGGTGACCCGGCTGCCGTCGGCGGCCGCACGCGGCGAGGCGACGGCGGCGAAGTGCAGCAGGTAGGGGTCGCGGTCGTGCAGGATCCAGTGCTGGGCGCCGTCCAGGCGGGGCGCCAGCCAGCGGCCCATGGACCCGGTGCCGCAGCCCAGGTCGTGCACGACCACGCCGCCCGCCTTGCCGGGCAGGTTGGCCAGCCGGATCCGCAGCGGGTCCAGCAGGTCGTGCGCCCGGGCGGCCGCGTCGGCGCTCTCCCGCAACTCCAGCCACTCGGGGGCGTACCGCGGCGGCTCCTCGGGCCCGGTCTCCCGCAGCCGTACGGTGGCCCGCTCGCCCGGACGGACGACGGGACCGGCCCCGGCGATCACCTCGGAGGGCGCCTGTTCGCGTTCTCGTCCCACTCCTGCATCCGTAACATCCGTCGGCCCGGGCTGCGCGGGGATCGCGCCGACCGGAGTCGTGGTGGTGGTCTCGCTGGTCATGCCGCCCTCCGGGGTTCGTCAGGGAGCCTCAGCAGGACTCCGGCAAGGCTGCGGGCGGTGGTCGCCCAGCCGTCGAGCGCCGCCCGGCGGCCGCGCGCGGCGGCCTTGAGGCGGCGGCGTACGTCCGCCTCGCCGAACCAGCCGCGCAGTTCGGCGGCGAGCGCGGCGGGGTCCTCCGGCGGCACGAGGATGCCGGGCACCCCGCCGTCGGGGGCGCGGCCGACCGCCTCGGGCAGCCCGCCGACGTCGGTGGCGAGCACCGGGATGCCGCGGGCGAGGGCCTCGGTGACCGCCATGCCGTAGGTCTCGGCGTACGAGGTGAGGACCATCAGGTCGGCGGCCGCGTAGCTGGCGTCGAGGTCGGCGCCGGCGCGGGGACCCGCGAGGTGCAGCCGGTCGGTCAGGCCGTGCTCGGCGATGAGCGCCCGCAGGTGGGCGACGTACTCGGGGTCCTGGCCGAGTCCGCCGACGCAGGTACAGGTCCACGGCAGGTCCCGGACCGCCGCGAGCGCCTCGACCAGCCGGTGCTGGCCCTTGCGAGGGGTGACGGCGGCGACGCACAGCAGGTGCGAGACGCCGTCGGTGCCGCCGGCCAGCGGGGCGATGTCGGCGCCCGGGGCGGCGACATGGACCCGGTCGGGGGCCAGGCCGTGGTGCGAGACCAGCCGTCGTACCGCCCAGTCGCTGGTCGCGATCACGGCCGGTACGGCGCGCAGGACGGCGCGCTCGCGGGCGTCCAGGTCTGCGGCCACGGCCCGGTCGAGCCCGGTCTCGTCGCCGAGCGGCAGGTGCACGAGGACGGCGAGCCGCAGCCGCTCCGCCTCGGGGACGACGATCTCCGGGACGCCGCAGGCGACCAGGCCGTCAAGCAGGACGGCCGCGCCGTCGGGCAGTTCCCGCAGGGTGCGGGCGAGGCCGTCCCGGGCGGCCTGCTCGGGGCGCGGCCAGGAGCCGGACACCACGTGCCGGGTGACCTGCCAGCCGAAGCCGGGCAGGTCCAGGCAGACCCGCCGGTCGTAGGCGTTGCCGCCGCTCGGCTGGGCCGGGTCGTCGACACCGCCCGGCATGACGAAGTGCACGGTGCGCAGGGACATGGGGAGGATCCCGATGTTCGCGGGGGCTTCGCTGTCGGCGGTGGCCGCGCGCTGCGCGGGCACGTAGGTGAGGGCCGACGGGCGGCCGATGGCCATGTCGGTCACAGGGCACGCTCGTAACTCGCCCAGGCGACGTGCGACTCGTGGAGGGTGACGGTCAGTCCGGCGAGGCCTTTGGCACCCTCGCCCAGCGCGCCCTTCTCGATGCGTTCGGCGAGCCGGTCGGCGATGACCTTCGCGAGGAACTCCGTGGAGGTGTTGATCCCGGCGAAGTCGGGCTCGCTGTCCAGGTTTCTGTAGTTCAGCTCGCTGACCACGGCGCCGAGTTCCTGGGTGGCAAGACCGATGTCGACGACGATGTTGTCGTCGTCCAGCTGTTCACGGCGGAAGGTGGCGTCCACCAGGAACGTGGCGCCGTGCAGTCGCTGCGCGGGCCCGAACACCTCGCCGCGGAAGCTGTGGGCGATCATGATGTGATCGCGGACGGTGATGCTGAACAACGGACGACCCTCCAGGTGCGGCGCGTCTGGTCCCCCGGCTGATCCCTGCCGGGGGATGCCCTTAATACGGCTCTTGGCTTCCCCGCGTTCAGTCCACTCTCACTCTTTTCTCAGGTCAGGACCTCTTGGCGGCCGCATCGGCCGTTATTGGACGTTCCGTCAGCCGTTGTCGCCGTAGCGGACCCGGTGGCAGAGGGCCGGGATCTCCCCGGAGGCGAGTTTAGGGAGCACCTCCGGCAGCTCTTCGAACGCGCTTTCCCCCGTGATGAGGGCGTCCAGCGCCGGATCGGCCAGCAGGTCCAGGGCCAGGGCGAGCCGGTCGGCGTACGTGCGGCCGGCGCGGGCGGCCGGGGAGACGGTGCCGACCTGGCTGCTGCGCACGGTGAGGCGGCGGGAGTGGAAGGCCTCGCCGAGCGGGAGGGCGATCCGCCGGTCGCCGTACCAACTCAGGTCGAGGACCGTGCCCTCCGGCGCGAGGAGTTCCAGCGCGCGGGTGAGGCCCTGCTCGGTGGCGCTGGCGTGCACGACCAGGTCGCAGTCGCCGAGGGCGTCCTCGGGGGCCGCGAAGTCCACGCCGAGGGCCTCCGCGGTCCTGGCCCGGGCCGGGTCGGCGTCGACCAGCTGGAGCCGCAGGCCGGGGAAGCGGGCGAGCAGGGCGGCGACCGAGCAGCCGACCATGCCGCCGCCGATCACCGCGATCCGGTCGCCGACCAGCGGCGCCGCGTCCCACAGGGCGTTCACGGCGGTCTCGACCGTGCCCGCGAGTACCGCACGCGCCGGGGGTACCCGCTCCGGTACCACCGTCACCGCGCTCACCGGAACGACGTAACGCGTCTGATGCGGATACAGACAGAAGACCGTACGCCCGATCAGCCCATCGGGACCCTGCTCGACCACGCCGACGCTGAGGTAGCCGTACTTCACCGGACCGGGGAACTCGCCCTCCTGGAACGGCGCCCGCATCACGGCGTGTTGGCTCTCCGGCACCCCGCCACGGAACACCAGTGTCTCGGTGCCACGGCTGACTCCCGAGTACAGCGAGCGCACCAGGACCTCGCCCTCGCCGGGCTCCGCGAGGGTGAGGTCTCGCAGCTCTCCGTGGCCCGGAGAGCGGAGCCAGAACGCGCGGGCCGAGGAGTTCATCGGCATCCTCCTGAACGATCGGGAAGTGGTTCACGTACCGAGATGTGCACAGCGAGAAGTGCACAGGCCGCGCACAGTACGCGGCGTTGATCGACTCTGTCATTCGGCCGGAGGACGTGCGGTGGCCCTGAACAACACTTACGAAGCCAGGCTGGTCCAGCAGGAGACCGCTGTGGGAGCGGGCGTGCAGATCCTGTTGCTGGCCCTGCTCGGGACGGCGATCGGCATGGGGCCGGCCGGCTGGCTGACGGGTCTCGCGTTCGCGATGGCCACCTGGGCGGTCCTCTCCCGGGCCCTGCACCGCACTCGCCCCCGCTCCTTCGGCCCCGCCAACCGGGTGACCCTCGGCCGCGCGATCCTGGTCGGCGGTGTGACCGCCCTGGTCGCCGACTCCTTCGAGAGCTCCCCGCCGGTCACCCTCCTGGTCGGCCTGACGGCCGTGGCCCTCATCCTCGACGGCGTGGACGGCAAGGTGGCCCGCCGCACGGGCACGTCGACCGCGCTGGGCGCCCGCTTCGACATGGAGGTCGACGCGTTCCTGATCCTGGTGCTGAGCGTGTACGTGTCGACGCAGCTGGGCCCGTGGGTCCTCCTCATCGGCGGGATGCGCTACGCGTTCGTCGCGGCCGCGAAGGCGGCGCCCTGGCTGAACGCCCCGCTGCCGCACTCCATGGCCCGCAAGACGGTCGCCGCGATGCAGGGCATCTGCCTGCTGCTGGCCGGCGCGGACCTGCTGCCCCACCTGGCCAACCTGGGCGTGGTGCTGCTGGCGCTCGGCTCCCTGGTGTGGTCCTTCGGGCGGGACGTGCTGTGGCTGTGGCACAACGCCCGGACGACGGTGCCGATGCTGGAGGTGCCCACGGTGGCCGCGTCCATGGAGACTTCGGAGACCTCCGTCGAGGTCGAGGGCATCGAGATGCTGGAGCTGGCGTTGCGCTGACCCGGGGACGCCGGCCGCCGCAGTGGCGCCGTCGCAGTGACGCTGCCCCTACTGCCCTCGGCTGCCGCGCCGATCGTCACCCTGCTCGACCGGCAGATGGATCGGCCCGCGCAGCACGGGGCTGCGCCGGTACGGTGGCGGGTCGGCGAGCAGTGCCGGGTGGTCGAGGCGGCGTACCAGCTCGCCCAGTGCGATCTGGGCCTCCCGTCGGGCCAGCGGGCCGCCGAAGCACAGGTGGATGCCGCTGCCGAAGCCGAGGTGCTGGTTGTCACGCCGGTCGGGGTCGAAGCGGTCCGGCTCGTGGAAGCGGTCCGGATCGCGGCTGCCCGAGGCCAGCATCAGCATGACCTGCGAGCCCTTGGGGATGACGGTGTCGGCGACGGTGATGTCGCTGTACGCCGCCCGCCAGGGAATGACGTGCACGGGCGGCTCGTAGCGCAGCAGTTCCTCGACCAGCGGCACGACCAGGTCCGGTTCGCCGCGCAGTCGTTCCAGGATCTGCGGGTGGCGCAGCAGCGTCAGCATGCCGTTGGTGATGAGGTTGACGGTGGTCTCGTGGCCGGCGATGAGGAGCAGTCTGGCGGTGGCGACGATATCGGCGTCGGTCATCCGCCCGTCCGGCCCGTCGTCGTTGGCCAACCGTGCCAGCAGGCCGGCTGCCGGCCGGCTGTGACTCTGCTCCACCAGCGCGCCGAGGCACTGGAGCAGGTCCTTGCGGGCCTGTTCGCCCTTGTCCAGTCTCTCCTTCGGGTCGGTCGCCGGGTTGTAGTCGATCGAGTTCATGATGTCGTTCACCCAGAGGTGGAACCTCGGCTCGTCCTCGCGGGGCACGCCGAGCAGGTGGCAGGTCACGGTCACGGGGAACGGGACGGCGAGATCGTCGACGACGTCGATCCGCTCCTTGCCCGCCACATCGTCGATCAGGTTGCCGACGGTGGCGGTCAGGAAGCCTTCGAGCCCGGTCACCAGTCCAGGGGTGTGCGGGGGGCCGAACCGGCGCGTCGCCATCCGCCGCAGACGGTCGTGCTCGGGCGAGTCCATGTGGATGAACGACGACGGGGGCCCTCCGTCGTCCGAGGGCATCGGGCGCGACAGATTGCGCACGTCAGAACTCAGATGCGGGTCGTTCAGCACGTCTGTGATCTCGCGATACGTGCTGACGACGTAACTGCCGTCCTCCTTCCGGGCCACCGGCGTCCTGCGCAACTCGGCATACAGCGGGTAGGGGTCGGCCCGGGCGGACTGGTCGAAGATCCGTTGCAGTGTGTCGGCCGTCCCGGTCGTGGCCGTCCGGCCCACCTCCCGCCGATGCCGGTGTACGGCCGTGACGCGGGGTTCACCCGGGGCATCGCCTGTGACGACCACCGTGGCGCCCCGCGCGAGCAGGGCGGGGTCGGGGAAGTCGACGGGCACCGGTTTGCCGTCGGCCGGCCGGTCGGGCGTGGGGCAGGGCGGCGGGAAGGGCGCGGCCGTCTCGATCAACCGCCGGTAGTGGTCGAGCCGCTTGCCGTTGTCGAAGCTCACGGCGGCCGTGACGCGGCCCCGACAGCCATATGCCGTGACGAAACGGTGGTCGTCCAGCGATCCCTGGACGACGGCCATCTCGTCGGAGAGGGTCGGCACGCCGACGGACTTGATGTTGACACCGAACTGGATCGACCAGAACCGCGGGACGGACACGTGGGGGCGGCGGTCCGCCGGGGCGCTGACCATGTTGTGGGCGGCCACCTCGGCCTGCTCCACGGCGTTGGCCCAGTGCTCCAGTGCGATGAGCCGGGATTCGTAGTGGGGGTTCGGGCAGAGTGCCACGTCTCCCGCGGCGAAGACGTCGTCGGTGACGCGGCCGTTGACGTCGAGGGCGCGGCACCCCGTGTCACAGGTGACTCCCCACACGCCCGCCGCCAGTCCGGAGCCCTGCAGCCACTCGGTGTTGCGGATGCTTCCGAGTGCCACCACCGCCACGTCGGCGTCGACCGTGCCGCCGTCGTCGAAGTGGGCACGGCGCAGCCGCCCCTGTGCGTCGCTCTCCAGCCGGGTGACCTTGACCCCGCACCGCAGGTCGACACCGTGGGCGCGCTGCATCTCCGCCGCCACCTCGCCGATCATCGCGCCGAACGCCCCGGCCAGCGGGTACGGCGCGAGTTCGGCGACGGTCACCGGGATGTCCCGCTCCCGGCAGACGGAGGCGATCTCGGAGCCGGTGAACCCCGCCCCGATG
>NZ_JBHXLU010000102.1:0-42026 GCF_042720695.1 Streptomyces sp. NPDC058457
CCCTCCGCGCAATCTTGTACTACAAGCTGGGGCTGTTCTCCCGCCGGGGGGGCGGTTTCACACATGGAACGGTGGTGGGCGGGACCCATTGGGGGAGACCGGCCCTCAGCCGTGGCTCAGATGACCGTGCCGGTCGACGTTCCCGTGCTGCTGCTCTCCGATGCCGCCGAACTGCTCGACGCAGCCGGGGCGCTGGACGCGGGACCGCTCGCCGAGTTGCTGGTGGACGGGGTCTCGCTCGGGGCCGATGACGAGGGTGACGGCGACGGGCTCGCCGACTGGGACTCGGACTTCGACGGGCTCGGCGATGCCGACTTCGAGGGCGATGGCGACGATGACGGCGACTTCGACGGCGAGCTCGTCGTACCGCCGCTCGACGAACCCTTCGTTCCCGTGGCCGAAGCCGAAGGCGTCTTCGTGTCCGAGGGCGGCGTCGGGTCGTCCGAGGTGCCCAGGGTGCCGTCGGGGCCCGGGTCCGTCGGCTTGGTCGTCGCCGTACCGGTGTCGCCCGTGCCCGACGTCTGCCCGGGGTCGGCGCCGAGGCTGCCGTCGCCCGTGTCCTCGCTCGCCGACGGGTTGACGCTGACGTTGTTGGACGGGTTGTCGGCGTCGTCGTGGGAGGTCATCCCGAGGGTGACCACGGTGCCCAGGACGGCCGTCAGAAGCACCCCCGCACCCACCGCCACCAGGTTGCGGCGGGCCATGCGGACGAGGCCGCCCCCGCCGCCCTGGGCCGGCGTCGGCTGCCCCGGGACCCTGTGGGTCACCAGAGTGTCCGAAACCGGCGAGTGGACCGCCGGGAAGGGCGTCGTGACGCCGCCCGCCGGGGATATGGACTCCTCGTGGCGGGCGTCCGGAATCTCGTCCCCCGCCATCGCGGTGACGGCCGGGATGACCTCGCCCGAGCGGTCCGCCACCAGGGCGAGGGCCCGTCGGCCGGCCGTCGTGCCCCGCTTGTCGGAGAGCGCCCCGCGCAGGCCGATCGAGGCCTCCAGCTCGGCCCGCGCCCGGTCCAGCTGGTCGCCGCAGAGCGCGAGGATGCCGAGCTCGTGGTGGAAGTAGGCCTGGTCGCCGACCTCACCGGCGAGCCGGGAGGCCTCCGCACCGGCCCGCAGCACCCGTTCCCAGGCGCTCCAGTGCAGCCCCGCCGCGAACGCGGGCGCGGCCGTACGGGCCAGTCGTACCGGCGTGCTGTCCTCGTCCTCCGCCGGCGGGACCGTCTCCGGCACCAGCAGCGTCAGCGCGGCGAGCACCGCGTCGGCCTCCGCGCAGACCCGCTCGGGGGAGACCGAGGGATGCCCGGTCCACCAGTTGTAGTGCTGGGCGGCGGTGAGGGCCTGGGCCGCCGCGTCGTCGGCGTATCCGGCGGCCTCCAGCTGCTGCAGGACGCCCGCGGCGAGCCGGTAGCGGGAACCCACCGGGGAGACCAGTCCGCAGCCCGCCAGTTCGCCGAGGGCGGCGTCCGCGTGGGTGTCGCCGACGAGGGCGGGCAGATGCGCCTGGTGCGGCACCTCGCCGCCGAGGGCGACCGCGAAGCGCAGGGTGGCCCGGGCGGAGCTGCTGAGCCGGGAGGCGAGCAGCGGGGCGGGCGCGGCGGCCTCGCCGAGGGACGGGAGCGGGACCTCTTCGGTCGCCTCGGCGTCCAAGGGCGCGTCGACCGGCAGATCGGAGAGGTCGGAGAGGTCCGACAGGTTGGATGCGAAGACGCCGAACTCGTCGACGGCGCCCGCGCTGGCGCGCACCTGGTCGCGCTGGCGCAGCAGCGCGCCTGCCTGGACGAACCGCAGCGGCAGGCCCTCGGACTCGAACCAGAGGTCGCCGGCCCAGTTGGCCTCCTCCTCGGTGAGCACCCGGCCGACCGTGCGTTCCAGGATGTCGACGCCGCCGGCCCGCTCCAGGCCGCTGAGGAAGACCTCCTCGACCGCGGAGTCGGCGGCGGGCGCCGGCACGTCCGGGGTGGCGCCGATCAGGAAGGCGCACTCGGGGGTGGCGTCGATCAGCTCGTCGAGCCCGGCGCCGCCGAACTCGATGTCGTCGAGGACGACGACCGCGCCGATGTCACGGACCAGTTCGAGGAGTTCGTCGGGTCCGGGGCGGTGCGCGGGCGCCTTGTAGACGGCGTAGAAGAGGTCGTGGACCAGGTCCTCGGGTGTGCGGTGGAAGCCGTTGAGGCGGACCACGCCGTCGGGGGCGAGGTCGGAGCAGTCGTCGGCGACCAGGTCGAGGAGAGCGGTGCGGCCGGAGCCCGAGGGGCCGGTGAGGCGCACGGAGCGGCCGCGGGCGAGGAGCCGGACGAGCCGCTCGCGGTCGTCCTGGCGCTCCAGGAGCGGCAACTCGGGCTGGGCGGGACCGGGCGGAACCGGCGGCCGGGCGGCGCGCTCGTACTCGGCGCGTTCGGCGGCGGTGCGCTTCTCGGGTCTGGCGGGGCGTTCGGTCGGCGGGCAGGGTTCTATCTCGCTGCCGTCGACGGGGTTGACGGTCAGCAGGAAGTCGCCGGTGACCAGCCGCGTGGTGCGGGCCGTCGTCGGCGTGCTCTGACCGAAGTCGTTGGTGAGGGATTCCCTGGGCGGGCGCTGGCGCGGCGAGCTGCCGTCGCCGTCCTGGCCGTACCCCTCGGGTCCCGGGTTGATCGGGTCCATAGGTTCCTAGCCCCCCAAAAGCGTCGTGTGCCGTGAAAACCGGCCCTCCCCGGCCTGTTGCACACCGCGCTGTCGCTTCTGGTCCGGGCCCGCGCTCGAAGGGTGACTAGGCGGCGGGCGACCGAACCCTAAACCTTCGCACAGTATCTACGACAGTCCGGGGTACCGCGCCGTCCGAGACATCACAGTCTCGTGAGGATTGCGTCTGACGTGCGCTTGCGCGCCGTCCGACCGGGTCACCCCCGTCGCCCGGTTCACACCGGATCGCCGTGTCTCCATGGTTTGCCGTGTCCCGGCGGTTCGCCGCCGCACAGCCCGTCGCCGGTCCCGGTGTCACACGCGGGGCAGCGACTCCACCCCGATGCCCCCCTCGATCGCCAGGATCCGGTGCAGCCGGGTGGCCACCAGCAGGCGCTGCATCTGCGGCGGTACGCCGCGCAGCACCAGGCGGCGGCCGCAGCGGCCGGCCCGCCGGTGGGCCCCCATGATCACCCCGAGTCCGGTGGCGTCCCAGGAATCCAGCTCGGACAGGTCCAGCACCAGATCGCCGACTCCGTCGTCGACGGCCGAGTGCAGGACCGTACGGGCGTCCGCCGCGCTGCGTACGTCGAGGCGGCCCCCGACGACCAGCTCGGCGTGGTCGCCCCTGATGTACATATGCGCTCCCCGAGAGTGCGTGTCCTACTCCGTGAAAGTGATGTCCGGTAATGCAACCTCTGACTGCGTTCGCCGGTCAGAGGTTGCCATCTGTAAGCGAACCGATACCGAATTCACCCCCGAGGGTGAAAACCCCGGGGTTTGTGCGTTTTGAGAGGTGATCAGAGGGCCTACGTACTGATGTTTCAGTACGTGTAGAAGCCCTGCCCGCTCTTGCGTCCGATGTCACCGGCGTCAACCATCCGGCGCATCAGCTCCGGCGGGGCGAACTTCTCGTCCTGCGACTCGGTGTAGATGTTGCTGGTGGCGTGCAGCAGGATGTCGACGCCGGTGAGGTCGGCCGTGGCCAGCGGGCCCATGGCGTGACCGAAGCCCAGCTTGCAGGCGAGGTCGATGTCCTCGGCGGTGGCGACGCCCGACTCGTACAGTTTGGTGGCCTCGACGACGAGCGCCGAGATCAGCCGGGTCGTCACGAAGCCGGCGACGTCCCGGTTGACGACGATGCAGGTCTTGCCGGTGGACTCGGCGAACTCCCGCGCGGTGGCCAGGGTTTCGTCACTGGTCTTGTAGCCGCGCACCAGCTCCACGAGCTGCATCATCGGCACCGGTGAGAAGAAGTGGACGCCGACGACCCGCTCGGGGTGCTCGGTGGCAGCCGCGATCTTGGTGATCGGGATGGCGGAGGTGTTGGAGGCGAGCACGGTGTCCGGGCGCACGATCTTGTCGAGGGCGCGGAAGATCTCGTGCTTGACTTCCAGCTTCTCGAAGACCGCCTCGACCACGATGTCCGCGTCGGCGACCGCGTCCAGGTCGGTGGTCGTGGTGATGCGGGCCAGGGCGGCGTCGGCGTCGTGCGCCTCCAGCCGGCCCTTGCTCACGAACTTGTCGTAAGAGGCCTGGATGCCCCCGACCGCACGCTCCAGCGCCTCGTCGGTGACGTCCCGCAGGACCACGTCCCAGCCGCCCTGTGCGGCGACCTGGGCGATGCCGGAACCCATCAGGCCGGCACCGATGACGGCAAGCTTCCGTGCCACTCCGCTCCCCTTACACGCTGTTGAGGTATGCCTCTTGGGCGGGACCCTAGCGCTCGTCGGGGGCCCGGAAACCCGGTAAGTAACGCGTGTCACGGTCTCAGGACGTGAGACAACCGTCACGTCCCGTCAGGCACCCCCGGCGGCATGGTCCGTTTCGCGCCACCCAGGGCGCGGTCCGGCTTCCCCGGGACACCTTTACGCTGGCCGCATGGTCAATCTGACGCGCATCTACACCAGGACCGGCGACCGGGGCACCACCGCTCTCGGGGACATGAGCCGGGTCGCCAAGACGGATCTGCGGATCTCGGCGTACGCGGACGCCAACGAGGCGAACGCGGTGATCGGGACGGCGATCGCGCTGGGCGGGCTGGCGGAGGAGGTCGTCAAGGTGCTCACCCGGGTGCAGAACGACCTCTTCGACGTCGGCGCGGACCTGTCGACGCCGGTGGTGGAGAACCCGCAGTATCCGCCCCTGCGGGTCGAGCAGTTCTACGTCGACAAGCTGGAGGCGGACTGCGACCGCTTCAACGAGCGGCTGGAGAAGCTCCGTTCCTTCATCCTCCCGGGCGGCACCCCGGGCGCGGCCCTGCTCCACCAGGCCTGCACGGTCGTACGGCGGGCCGAGCGGTCGACGTGGGCCGCACTGGAGGCGCACGGCGAGGCGATGAACCCGCTGACCGCGACCTATCTCAACCGCCTGTCGGACCTGCTGTTCATTCTCGCCCGCACGGCCAACAAGGACGTCGGGGACGTGCTCTGGGTCCCGGGCGGGGAGCGGTAACTTCGCTGCCGGGGCGGGAGTTGGGGATCCGACGGCCGTATACAAGAGTGGTCCAGACCTATTGACCGGTGGTCCAGACCTTTCTATTCTCGCGGCACCATGGGCATGAAGGCTCAGTCATGCCCACGTCACCCCGATCAAGAGGGAGGCGCAGCATGCGCTTCAGACACAGAGTCGCGGCAGGGCTTGCGACGCTGGTGCTCCCCCTGGCCGGTCTGGTCGGCATCGCGAGCCCCGCCCAGGCCGCGACGTCCGCCACCGCGACCTATGCCAAGACCTCGGACTGGGGTACCGGCTTCGGCGGCCAGTGGACCGTCAAGAACACCGGTACCACCACCATCAGTTCGTGGACCGTCGAGTGGGACTACCCCTCCGGAACCTCGGTCACCTCCGCGTGGGACGCGGACGTCACCTCCTCCGGCACCCACTGGACCGCCAAGAACAAGTCCTACAACGGCTCCATCGCCCCCGGCGCCTCCGTCTCCTTCGGCTTCAACGGCGCCGGTTCGGGATCGCCGAGCAACTGTCTGCTCAACGGCGCCAGTTGTGACGGCGGTACCACCGTCCCCGGTGACGCGGCGCCCTCCGCGCCCGGCACCCCGACCTCGTCCAACATCACCAACACCTCGGTGCAGTTGAACTGGTCCGCCGCCACCGACGACAAGGGCATCAAGAACTACGACGTCCTGCGCGACGGCAAGGTGGTCTCCACGGTGACCACCACCTCGTACTCCGACACGGGTCTGACGGCCGGCACCGACTACTCGTACACCGTCCAGGCCCGCGACACCGCCAGCCAGACGGGACCGGTCAGCGGCGCGGTCGCGGTGCACACCACGGGCGGTACCACCACTCCCCCGACCACCGGCTCCAAGGTCAAGCTCGGCTACTTCACCGAGTGGGGCATCTACGGCCGCAACTACCAGGTCAAGAACCTGGTGACGTCCGGGTCCGCGGCGAAGATCACGCACATCAACTACGCCTTCGGCAACGTCACCAACGGCCAGTGCGCGATCGGTGACGCCTACGCCGACTACCAGAAGACGTTCACCGCCGACACGTCGGTCAGCGGTGTCGCCGACACCTGGGACCAGCCGCTGGCGGGCAACTTCAACCAGCTGCGCGAGCTGAAGGCCAAGTACCCGAACATCAAGATCCTGTGGTCCTTCGGCGGCTGGACCTGGTCCGGCGGCTTCGCGCAGGCGGCGGCCAACCCGACCGCGTTCGCGGACTCCTGCTACAACCTGGTCGAGGACCCGCGCTGGGCCGATGTCTTCGACGGCATCGACATCGACTGGGAGTACCCGAACGCCTGCGGTCTGAGCTGCGACACCAGCGGCTCGGCGGCCTTCAAGAACCTGATGTCCGCGCTGCGCGCCAAGTTCGGCTCCAGCAACCTGGTCACCGCGGCCACCACGGCCGACGGTTCCTCCGGCGGCAAGATCGACGCCACCGACTACGCGGGCGCCTCGCAGTACGTCGACTGGTACAACGTGATGTCGTACGACTTCTTCGGCGCCTGGGCGACCACCGGCCCGACCGCCCCGCACTCCCCGCTCACCTCGTACACGGGCATCCCGACCGCCGGCTTCGACACCGCCGACGCGATGGCCAAGTTCAAGGCGCAGGGCGTGCCGGCGAGCAAGCTGCTGATCGGCATCGGGTTCTACGGCAGAGGCTGGACAGGTGTCACCCAGGACGCCCCGGGCGGCACGGCCACGGGTGCGGCGACCGGAACGTACGAACAGGGCATCGAGGACTACAAGGTCCTCAAGACGTCCTGCCCGGTCACCGGCACCGTCGCGGGCACGGCGTACGCCCACTGCGGCACCAACTGGTGGTCGTACGACACCCCGTCGACGATCGCCGGGAAGATGAGCTGGGCCAAGACCCAGGGTCTCGGCGGCGCGTTCTTCTGGGAGTTCAGCGGTGACACCAGCAACGGTGAGCTGGTGAGCGCCATCAACTCCGGGCTGAGCTGACCCCTTCGCTCCACCCCCCACCCCCCACCCCGTCGCGGGCGGCCTCCGGGCGGCGCGCCCCCCCCGCCGCCCCGCGACGGTGCGTCTCAGGCGACGTTGACCCTCTGCCCCGGCGGGGCCGCCTCCAGCCAGGCGAGGAAGCCCGTCAACGCGTCCTCGCTCATGGCGAGTTCGAGACGGGTGCCGCGATGGGTGCAGGCGAGGATGACGGCGTCGGAGAGCAGGGCCAGCTCCTCCTCGCCCTCGGGGAGACGGCGGCCGGCCACCTCGATCCGGTCGCGTTCCAGGACCCGGCGGGGGCGGTAGGCGTAGGAGAAGACGCGGTACCACTCGACGCTGTCGCCGTTGTAGCGGGCGACGCCGTAGCTCCAGCCCTTGCCGCTGGTGTCCGTCTTCTCGGGGACCTCCCAGCGCAGGGAACAGTCGAAGGTGCCGCCGGAGCGCTGGATCAGTCTGCGGCGCAGGCCGAACAGGAAGAGTCCCACCACCACCAGCGCGACCACGATTCCGGCCACAGTCAGAGCGAGGACCATCGGCACCGACCTCCTCGTCTCCTAGGTAATGGAACGTAAAAAGACCCAGATCTACCTCAGCCGCGGCTGGGTCCGGAATGGCTCCGGCCCCAGCCGCGGCTGAGTTACGTCAACGCATACGCGCAGTGTGTCAGCGCGCTGTCGCCGCCCGCAGACGGACGTCGGCGCGCCGCTCTGCGGTGGCGTCGCCCGCCGCCTTCGCGCGCTCCAGCTCACGCTCCTCGCGCTGGACATCGATCTCGTCCGACAGCTCGGCGGTCTCGGCCAGCAGCGAGAGCTTGTTGTCCGCGAACGAGATGAAACCGCCGTGCACCGCGGCGACGACCGTTCCACCATCACTCGTACGGATGGTCACCGGGCCCGACTCCAGCACACCGAGCAGCGGCTGGTGACCGGGCATGACGCCGATGTCGCCGGACGTGGTGCGCGCGACGACCAGGGTGGCCTCGCCGGACCAGACCTGGCGGTCCGCGGCGACGAGCTCGACGTGCAGCTCAGCAGCCAAGGGTGGCTCCTCGGGTCACCACCCGGCAGGGGTGCCGGGTGTTGGGGTCAATTCTAGTAGGCGTGAGTGAGGGGGCGGGACGCGCCCGCCCCCTCACCCGAAGAACGCAATGAGTTCGGAAGAACTCAGGGTGTTCAGGAGACGCCCAGCTCCTTGGCGTTGGCCTTGAGGTCCTCGATGCCACCGCACAGGAAGAACGCCTGCTCCGGGAAGTGGTCGTACTCGCCGTCGATGATCGCGTTGAACGCGGCGATCGACTCCTCCAGCGGGACGTCCGACCCGTCGACGCCGGTGAACTGCTTGGCGACGTGGGTGTTCTGGGACAGGAAGCGCTCCACGCGACGGGCGCGGTGGACGGTGAGCTTGTCCTCCTCGCCCAGCTCGTCGATACCGAGGATCGCGATGATGTCCTGGAGGTCCTTGTACTTCTGGAGGACCGTCTTCACCCGCATGGCGGTGTTGTAGTGGTCCGCCGCGATGTAGCGCGGGTCCAGGATCCGGGACGTGGAGTCCAGCGGGTCCACGGCCGGGTAGATGCCCTTCTCCGAGATCGGACGGGAGAGCACCGTCGTCGCGTCGAGGTGGGCGAAGGTGGTGGCCGGGGCCGGGTCGGTCAGGTCGTCCGCGGGGACGTAGATCGCCTGCATCGAGGTGATCGAGTGACCACGGGTCGAGGTGATGCGCTCCTGGAGGAGACCCATCTCGTCGGCCAGGTTCGGCTGGTAGCCCACCGCGGAGGGCATCCGGCCGAGCAGGGTCGACACCTCGGAACCGGCCTGCGTGAAGCGGAAGATGTTGTCGATGAAGAACAGCACGTCCTGCTTCTGCACATCGCGGAAGTACTCCGCCATGGTCAGACCGGCGAGGGCCACGCGCAGACGGGTGCCCGGGGGCTCGTCCATCTGGCCGAAGACAAGCGCGGTCTTGTCGATGACGCCCGAGTCGGCCATCTCCTCGATGAGGTCGTTGCCCTCACGGGTGCGCTCGCCGACACCGGCGAACACGGAGACACCGTCGTGGTTGTTGGCGACGCGGTAGATCATCTCCTGGATGAGCACCGTCTTGCCGACACCGGCACCGCCGAACAGACCGATCTTGCCACCCTTGACGTACGGGGTGAGCAGGTCGATGACCTTGACGCCGGTCTCGAACATCTCGGTCTTCGACTCGAGCTCGTCGAAGTTCGGGGCCTTGCGGTGGATGGACCAGCGCTCGCCCTCGTACTGCTCGTCGACGTTCAGCACCTCACCGAGGGTGTTGAACACCTTGCCCTTGGTGAAGTCGCCGACCGGGACGGTGATGCCGTCGCCGGTGTCGGTGACCGGGGCCTGGCGGACCAGACCGTCGGTGGGCTGCATGGAGATGGTGCGGACCAGGCCGTCACCCAGGTGCTGGGCGACCTCCAGGGTCAGCGTCTTCTTCTCGCCGGCGTTGGCCGGGTCGGCCACCTCGACGTGCAGGGCGTTGTAGATGTCCGGCATCGCGTCGACGGGGAACTCCACGTCGACGACCGGGCCGATGACCCGGGCGACGCGGCCCGTGGCCGTCGCGGTCTCAACAGTGGTGGTCATTAGCGGTCACTCCCCGCGGTCGCGTCGGCCAGGGCGCTGGCGCCACCGACGATCTCGCTGATTTCCTGGGTGATTTCGGCCTGGCGGGCCGCGTTGGCAAGCCGGGAGAGCGTGTTGATCAGCTCGCCCGCGTTGTCGGTGGCCGACTTCATCGCACGCCGCGTGGCAGCGTGCTTCGAAGCCGCCGACTGGAGCAGCGCGTTGTAGATACGGCTCTCCACGTAGCGCGGCAGCAGGGCGTCGAGGACGTCCTCCGCCGAGGGCTCGAAGTCGTACAGCGGAAGGATCTCGTCGCCCTTGGCGGCGCCCTCCTCCGCGACCTCGTCGAGGCTGAGCGGCAGCAGCCGGTCGTCGAGCGCCGTCTGCGTCATCATCGACACGAACTCGGTGTAGACGATGTGGAGTTCATCCACCCCGCCGTCCGCCGTCTCCGTCTCGATGGCCTCGATCAGCGGCGCCGCGACCTTCTTGGCGTCCGCGTACGAGGGCTCGTCGGTGAAGCCCGACCACGACTCCACGACCTTGCGCTCGCGGAAGTTGTAGTGGGCCAGACCGCGGCGGCCGACGATGTAGGTGTCGACCTCCTTGCCCTCCGCCTCAAGGCGCGCCGTCAGCTGCTCGGCGGACTTGATGGCGTTGGAGTTGAAGGCACCGGCCAGACCGCGGTCGCTCGTGAGGAGCAGCACCGCGGAACGGGTCGGGGTCTCCGCCTCGGTGGTCAGGGGGTGCTTGGTGTTCGACCCGGTACCGACCGCCGTGACCGCGCGGGTGAGCTCGGTCGCGTACGGCGCGGAGGCCCGCACCTTGCGCTGCGCCTTGACGACACGCGAGGCGGCGATCATCTCCATCGCCTTGGTGATCTTCTTGGTCGCGGTGACGGATCGGATGCGACGCTTGTAGACCCGGAGCTGGGCTCCCATGAGTCAGGTCCCTTCCTTACGTCACTTGGCCGCGGCCGGGGCGTCCTCGCCGAGAAGCTTGCCGTCCGAGGTCTCGAACTGCTTCTTGAACTCGACGATGGCGTCGGCAACAGCGGTGAGGGTGTCGTCCGACATCTTGCCGCCCTCCTTGATGGAGGTCATGAGGCCCTGCTCCTTGCGGTGCAGGTACTCCAGGAGCTCCTTCTCGAAGCGGCGGATGTCGGTGACCGGGACGTCGTCCATCCGGCCGGTGGTGCCGGCCCACACGGAGACGACCTGGTCCTCGGTGGACATCGGCTGGTACTGAGCCTGCTTGAGCAGCTCGACCAGTCGCTGACCACGCTCCAGCTGCGACTTCGACGCGGCGTCCAGGTCGGAACCGAAGGCGGCGAACGCCTCCAGCTCGCGGTACTGGGCGAGGTCCAGACGCAGACGGCCGGAGACCTGCTTCATCGCCTTGTGCTGCGCGGAACCGCCGACTCGGGAGACGGAGATACCGACGTTCAGCGCGGGGCGCTGACCGGCGTTGAACAGGTCCGACTCCAGGAAGCACTGGCCGTCGGTGATGGAGATGACGTTGGTCGGGATGAACGCCGAGACGTCGTTGGCCTTGGTCTCGACGATCGGCAGGCCGGTCATCGAGCCGGCGCCCATGTCGTCGGAGAGCTTGGCGCAGCGCTCCAGGAGACGGGAGTGCAGGTAGAAGACGTCACCCGGGTAGGCCTCACGGCCCGGCGGGCGGCGCAGCAGCAGGGAGACGGCGCGGTAGGCGTCGGCCTGCTTCGAGAGGTCGTCGAAGATGATGAGGACGTGCTTGCCGTCGTACATCCAGTGCTGGCCGATGGCCGAGCCGGTGTACGGCGCCAGGTACTTGAAGCCGGCCGGGTCGGACGCCGGGGCGGCGACGATGGTCGTGTACTCAAGGGCGCCGGCCTCTTCGAGCGCACCACGCACGGAGGCGATGGTCGAGCCCTTCTGGCCGATGGCGACGTAGACGCAGCGGACCTGCTTCTTCGGGTCGCCCGAGCGCCAGTTGTCACGCTGGTTGATGATCGTGTCGACGGCCAGGGCGGTCTTGCCGGTCTGGCGGTCACCGATGATCAGCTGGCGCTGGCCGCGGCCGACCGGGGTCATCGCGTCGACGGCCTTGTAGCCGGTCTCCATCGGCTCGTGCACCGACTTACGGGCCATGACGCCCGGAGCCTGCAGCTCCAGGGCGCGGCGGCCGGACGTCTCGATCTCGCCGAGGCCGTCGATCGGGTTGCCGAGCGGGTCGACGACGCGGCCGAGGTAGCCCTCGCCCACCGCGACGGAGAGGACCTCACCGGTGCGCTGCACCGGCTGCCCCTCCTCGATGCCGCTGAACTCACCGAGGACGATGGCGCCGATCTCGCGCTCTTCCAGGTTGAGCGCGAGGCCGAGGGTGCCGTCCTCGAACTTCAGCAGTTCGTTGGCCATGGCCGAGGGGAGGCCCTCGACCTTCGCGATGCCGTCGCCGGCAAGGGTGACCGTACCGACCTCCTCGCGCGAGGCCGCGTCCGGCTTGTACGACTGGACGAAGTTCTCCAGCGCGTCCCGGATCTCCTCCGGCCGGATCGTGAGCTCCGCCATCTGGGTTCCCTGCTCTCCTTGTTGGGCCCGAAGTTTCACTTGGGGGGTCTGGGGGCGACCCCCAGGATTCTTCATGTACGGCCCAACCCGGGCCGTCGTAAGTACGTACTGCTTGTTCTCGACTACCGAGGTGCTAGCTCGCCATGCGGCGGGCCGCGTCCTCCAGCCGGTCCGCGATGGAACCGTTGATGACCTCGTCACCGACCTGCACCCGGATCCCGCCGACGACCTCGGGGTCGACGTCGAGGTTGAGGTGCATCGTGCGGCCGTAGAGCTTCGCGAGGGCGGCGCCCAGGCGCTGCTTCTGCGGCTCGCTCAGCGCAACCGCCGAGGTGACGACGGCGACGACACGGCTGCGACGGTCCGCGGCCAGCTTCGACAGGGCCTCCAGGCCCGCTTCCAGGCTACGTCCCCGCGGCACGGTCACAAGGCGCGTGACCAGACGCTCGGTGACCGGCTTGGCGCGGCCGCCGAGCAGCCGGTGCAGCAGCTCGGTCTTCGCGGCGACGGTGGCCTTGCGGTCGGTCAGCGCGGCGCGCAGGCCGGTGCTGGAGGAGACGATCCGGCCGAACCGGAACAGCTCGTCCTCGGCGTCGTCCAGCGTGCCGGACTTCTCCGCGGCCGTGAGGTCGGCGGTGCTCGCCAGCTCCTCCAGCGCGTCCACCAGGTCGCGGGGCTGCGACCAGCGGGAGCGGACCAGGCCGCTCACCAGGTCGGCGGTGGTCTCGGAGACCTGGCCGCCGATCAGGCGCCGGACCAGCTCGGCCTTCGCCTCGCCGGCCTGTGCCGGGTCGGTGAGAACCCGGCGCAGGCCTCCCTCGCGGTCGAGCAGCGCGGTGACGGCCGCCAGCTCGTCGGCGAGCCGCGTCGCGTCCACGGACGTGGAGTCCGTCAGCGCGTCGAGACGCTCACGTGCGGCTGCCGCGGCTTCACGGCTCGCTCCGTGCGCTGTCATCGAGCCGCCTCGGCCTTCTCCTCAAGCTCGTCGAGGAAGCGGTCGATCACGCGGCTCTGCCGGGCGTGGTCCTCGAGGGACTCGCCGACGAGCTTGCCGGCCAGGTCGGTGGCCAGGTGGCCGACGTCCTGACGGAGCGCCTGCGCGGCGGACTTGCGGTCGGCCTCGATCTGCGCGTGACCGGCGGCGACGATCTCCTCACGCTGCCGCTGGCCCTCGGCGCGCATCTCGGCGATGAGCGTGGCGCCCTGCTCCTGAGCCTCCTGGCGCAGGCGCGCGGCCTCGTGCCGGGCCTCGGCCAGCTGCGCCTTGTACTGCTCAAGGACGCTCTGGGCCTCGGTCTGCGCGGCCTCGGCCTTCTCGATACCGCCCTCGATCGCCTCGCGGCGCTGCTCCAGAACCTTGTTGATGTTCGGAAGGAGCTTCCAGGCGAGGAAGCCGAAGACGATGACGAAGGCGAGCAGGCCGATGACGAGCTCGGGGATCGGCGGGACGAGGGGATTCTCCGTCTCCTCGGCCGCCAGAATGAGCAGCTGGCTCATGTCAGTGCCTTTCGTCTAGGGGGCTGTCGCTGATCGGCTGATCAGGTGCCGTAGACGAACGGCATGACCAGGCCGATGAGGGCAAGCGCCTCACAGAAGGCGAAGCCGAGGATCTGGTTGGCACGGATCAGGCCGGCGGCCTCGGGCTGACGGGCCAGCGCCTGGGTGCCGTTGCCGAAGATGATGCCGACGCCGACGCCGGGGCCGATGGCAGCGAGGCCGTAACCGACGGAGCCGAGCGAGCCGGAGACAGCGGCAAGGGTCTCAGTGGCAGCCATGATTCTTCCTTCTTTTTCTGATGCCGGCGGGGGTTGGCCACCGGGCGACTAGGGGGTGGGGTACGAGGCGCTCAGTGCTGCTCGGCGAGCGCGCCCTGGATGAAGCTGCAGGTCAGGAGTACGAACACGTACGCCTGCAGGGCCTGGATGAACAGCTCGAAGGCCGTCATGACGATCACCATGATGAACGAGACACCCGCGTAGGCGATCCCGATGCCGTTGAGCAGGTACCAGCTGGCGATCGTGAACAGCAGCAGCAGCGTGTGGCCCGCGAACATGTTCGCGAACAGTCGCACCGCGTGCGTGAAGGGCCGGACGATCAGGTTCGAGAGGAACTCGATGAACATGGCCAGCGGGAGAACCGGGCCGAGCGACTTGTCATAGCCGGTGAAGTTCTTGAACGCACCGACGAATCCATGCCGCTTGAAGGTCAGCGAGACCCACAGGAAGTAGACGATGGCCGCCAGGACGGCCGGATAGGAGATGATCGCCGTCACCGGGAACTGGGCGAGCGGAATGATCGACCAGAGGTTCATCATCCAGATGAAGAAGAACAGCGAGACGACCAGCGGTACGTACTTCTCGCCTTCCTTCTTGCCGATCGTCTCGTAGACGACGCCGCGACGGATGAAGTCGTAACCCGACTCGGCCACCATCTGCAGCTTGCCGGGGACGACCTTCGGCTTACGGAAGGCGGCCAGGAAGAAGCCGACGACCACGATCGAGCCGAGCAGCGCCAGCAGCATCGTCTTGTTGAAATACAGGTTGCTGTCGCCGTTGCCCCAGAGGGGCTCAAACAGGAACGAGTGCAGGCCCGGAGCGGGGAAGCCACAGTTGGCGAAAATGTGGCAGTCGGTCTCGAAGGCGAGCACCTGCGTCGGGTCAGCACTCACCGCGGGCTCCTTCAGCGTGGCGCATAGGTACGGCAACCTCGTTGTGTCGGCGCGGCGCAGGGCCGCGGTTCGGCACGGGACTGGTGTTACGGATGTGGGGGCGGCTGGGGGGCATCTCGCCTCGCGATTGAGCAGGCGTCAGCTCAGATGCCCGCGCCCGCGATGCCGCAGTTGGCACCGGACGATAGCAGCATCTCTCGTGCGCCTTTATCCCGGCCCTACCTCTCACGACGATTGTCCGGACTTCTCGGACTTCTCGGGCTCGACGTAGAGGACCTTGGCAGTCATGTGGGCACGCGCCTGGGCGGCGATCCACGCCAGGGTGCAGACCACCAGCGTGACGGCGAAGGCCCGGGGGTTGAACAGCGTGGTGTTCTTGAAAGCGGCGACGAAGACGAAGAGCAACAGCAACTGCGCCGTGTAGAGCATCAGCCCCATGGCCTGGAACAGGTGGGGGAACGACTTGGCGGTGCGCTGCAGAACGTAGAGGCCGATCCCCATGAAGAGGATCACCACCAGCGTCGCAACGATCGCCCCGATCGCCCCCTTGCCGCCCGCGACCACGCCGCTGACGACGGCGGCGAGAACGCCGACGGCAGCCGTGGGTACGGCGGCCTGGGCCAGGATCCGGGCGTCATTGGACGGCATGGCGGCAACTCCGCTTTCACAGGGGGGCAGGTGTCGTCATGGACGAGCGTAGTCCCGGTCGGAGGGTCGAAGACCTCACGCTGACGGACCGTCGCAGTCGGGTCCTTCGACTCTGTCCGGGGTTCTCGTGAACCGTATCACAAACTATTTGATGAGGTCTTTACCTGGTAGGTGTGCTCGCTGTCACACATGAGAGTGAACCTGCGCGTCTGAGCGAAAACCGAGCCATTGTGTCTGGTATTGGGGGACTTTGGTCCCCCACGACTTGGCAATGCTCTAGTCAGATTCTTACCTTGGCGGCGTCAGCGGGACGTCCCGGAAGTGCGCCGATCCAGGAAGCGCGAACGGCCGCCGATGGCGGTCGCGCCGTTGACCGAGGGCGCGGTCGCGCCGTTCGCCGATGCCGCTCCGGCGGTCACCGGGGAGCGGTGCTCGTCGCTCGGCTTCTCCGGCTCCTCCGGCTCAACGGACGCCGCCGCCTGGACAGTTGCCGCCTCCGGCTCAGCGGCCGGCTCGGTGGCCGGCTGGACGGTCCCGCGGCGCCGGTAGCGGGGCGGCACGAAGGCCTGCGCCCACATCGGGGCCCGCGGCGTGAACCGCGGCAGCAGGAGCAGGCCCAGGCCGATCGCGCTGAGGAACACCACACCGAGCACGATCCACATGGACGCGGAGTTCACGGAGTAGGCCAGCGCCCCGAAGGCGATCAGGGCCGCCCAGAAGTACATGATCAGCACGGCCCTGCTGTGCGAGTGACCGACTTCCAGCAGCCGGTGGTGCAGGTGCCCGCGGTCCGCCGCGAACGGCGACTGGCCGCGCCAGGTGCGCCGCACGATCGCCAGCACCAGGTCGGCGGCCGGCACCGCGATGATGGTCAGCGGCAGCAGCAGCGGGATGTAGACCGGGACCATCTGGTGGACGGTGTTGCGCTCGGACCCGGCGAACAGCTTCATCGCGTCCGGGTCGACCTGGCCCGTGACCGAGATCGCACCGGCGGCCAGCACCAGGCCGATCAGCATCGACCCGGAGTCGCCCATGAAGATCCGGGCGGGGTGCATGTTGTGCGGCAGGAAGCCCAGGCACATGCCCATCAGGATCGCCGAGAACAGCGTGGCCGGGGCGGCGGCCTCGATGCCGTACGAGTACCAGATCCGGTAGGCGTACATGAAGAACGCCGCGGCCGCGATGCACACCATGCCGGAGGCCAGGCCGTCCAGGCCGTCGACGAAGTTCACCGCGTTGATGGTGATGACCACCAGGGCCACCGTCAGCAGGGTGCCCTGCCACGGGGTCAGCGCCACCGTGCCGACGAGCGGCACCGGCAGCCACAGGATCGTCAGACCCTGCATGACCATGACGCCCGCGGCGATCATCTGACCGCCCAGCTTGATCAGCGCGTCGATCTCGAACTTGTCGTCGAGCACACCGATCAGCCAGATCAGGGCCGCGCCGGAGAGCAGCGCCCGCGGCTCGTTCGAGTTCTCGAAGACCTCGTTGAGGTTGGACATGTGGTCGGCGACCAGCAGCCCCGCGCACAGGCCGAAGAACATCGCGATCCCGCCGAGCCGCGGAGTGGGCTCCCGGTGCACGTCACGCGCCCGGATCTCCGGCATGGCCCCTGCCACGATCGCGAACTTCCGTACCGGCCCTGTCAGCAGGTACGTCACCGCGGCCGTGATGCAGAGCGTCAGCAGGTATTCACGCACAGGCTTCCCCACATGTCTCGCTGGCCATCACAGCCCCACACCCTAGCGAGGGACGCATATGTGTGGGGACTTCCGGGTAGCGACGATGGTTGCACGGATGGCTGTGAGCCGGGCGTACAACGGGTGTACGACGCTGCGCCCACCCCCTCTCACCCGGGGTACGGCGGAAATCTACCGGTGAGCTCGCGCACCTCGTCACGCACCCTCCCCGCCTCCGTGACACCGCTCACCACGCCCGCCAGCAGCACCGCGATCCGGGCCATCTCCGCCTCCCCCATGCCCTGCGTGGTCACGGCGGCGGTGCCCAGCCGCAGCCCCCGCGCGTCACCGTGCGGCAGGGCACAGCAGTCGAGGACGATCCCGGCGGCCGCGAGCCGTCCCCGGGCGGCCTTCCCCTCGGCCCCGAGCGGCGCCGGGTCGACGGTGATCAGATGGGTGTCCGTGCCGCCCGTGGTGACGACGTACCCCGCCTCCTCAAGCCCGGCCGCGAGAACCCTCGCATTGGCGACCACCTGATGGGCGTACGCGGCGAACGCCGGTGTTGCCGCCTCCCCGAACGCGACCGCCTTCGCGGCGATGGTGTGCATCTGGGCGCCGCCCTGCGTGAACGGGAACACCGCCCGGTCGAGCCGCTCGGCCAGCTCCGGCGAACCGCACAGCAGCATCCCGCCGCGCGGCCCGCGCAGCACCTTGTGTGTGGTCGCGCACACCACGTCGGCGTACGGCACCGGGTTCGGTGCCGCTCCCCCGGCGACGAGCCCGATGGGATGGGCGGCGTCGGCGATGAGGTACGCGCCCACCTCGTCGGCGACCTCGCGGAAGAAGGCGTAGTCGATGTGCCGGGGATAGGCGATGGACCCGCACACGATCGCCTTGGGCCGATGGCTGCGCGCCAGCGCCCGCACCTGGTCGTAGTCGACGAGCCCGCTCTCGGCGTCCACCCCGTACCCGACGAAGTCGAACCAGCGGCCGGAGAAGTTGGCGGGCGAGCCGTGCGTGAGATGACCGCCGTAGGGCAGCCCCAGGGCGAGCACGGTGTCACCGGGGCGCAGCAGGGCGGCGTACGCGGCCAGCACGGCCGACGACCCCGAGTGGGACTGCACGTTGGCGTGCGCGGCACCGAACAGGGCCTTGGCCCGGTCGACGGCGAGCCGCTCGGCGACGTCCACGATCTCGCAGCCGCCGTGGTGCCGGGCGCCCGGATACCCCTCGGCGTACTTGTTGGCCAGCGGCGACCCCAGCGCGGCCAGCACGGCCGGGGAGGTGAAGTTCTCGGCGGCGATCAGCTGCAACGACGTCGACTGCCGCGCCAGCTCCCCCAGCAGGATCTCGGCCAGCTCCGGATCCTGCCGCCGCAGCAGATCGCCCTCTACGAGGGCAGAGGTGACCGCCATGACAGGCTCCGGGCGGTCGACGGTGACGTATGACCAATGTAGGCCCGGTATGGGGCGGACGCGCGGTTTGTGCGTAGGGCTGTGGAGGGCCGCCACGCTGCCGGAGGGGTGATTGCGGCCGGTCGCGCGACTGCGGGTGCGTGGGGCTTGCTCGCGCAGTTCCCCGCGCCCCTTACCGGGCGCTTCGCTCCCGGGCATCCGCTTCCGCCACCGCCGTGGGCAGGCGTTCCGCAGGGCGATGGGGGTCCCCCCGCGCGAGCGAAGCCGAGCGTGGGGGAGGGTGGGCACGGCCTGCAGCGCCGGGTGCCGATGTCAGAGACGTTGACTTACATCCGCGCCGGAACACCGGTCAGCGCCGTGACCACCGGGTCCAGTGCCTCGTGTATCTCGTCGCCGATGGACTGGAAGAAGGGCAGCGGGGCACCGTACGGGTCGTAGACCTCGTCCGCCTCCGCCGTGGGTGCCAGGAGCCAACCGCGGAGGGCCGCCGCCGCACGGACCAGCGCACGTGCCCGGACGACCACGCCTTCCGACGTCGGCGGCAGGGTCGCCGGGTCGATGGCACGGACCAGCCGGGTGAACTCCTTCAGCGTGAAGGTGCGCAGGCCCGCCGAATGGCCCATGGAGATGACCTGGGCGCGGTGGTCCCGGGTGGCGGTCAGGACCAGGTCGGCCCGGATCACGTGCTCGTCGAGCAGTTCGCGGCCCACGAAGCCGGAGGCGTCCGCCCCGAAGTCGGCGAGGACTGCCTCCGCGTTGGCCTCCATGGGCGCGCCCTCATGGCCCCAGGTGCCCGCGCTCTCCACGACGAGCCCGCCGCCGAGGAAGGCGCCGAGCCGGTCCGTCACGAGATGGCGGGTCAGCCGCTCGGTGATCGGCGAGCGGCACACGTTGCCGGTGCTGACGTGGAGGATGCGGAAGCTGTCGCGTGGCAGCCCCACGAACGTCGTCGTGATCTCCGCCGCGCTTTCCCCGTTGCCTATGCCACGCCCCGCGTCAGGGGCTGTCAATTCGCCACCTCAAGGTCGGGTACGACCTTCCGCAGCTCCTCCGCCGAGATCGCGCCCGCGCGCAGCAGCAACGGAACTTCGCGGGTGACGTCGACGATCGACGAGGGGACGTTGCCGGGGGTCGGGCCGCCGTCGAGGTACACGGAGACGGAGTCGCCGAGCATCTCCTGCGCGGCGTCACAGGTCTCCGGGGACGGGTGGCCGGTGAGGTTGGCGGAGGAGACGGCCATCGGGCCGACCTCGGTGAGCAGCTCGATGGCGACGGGGTGCAGGGGCATCCGGACGGCGACCGTGCCCCTGGTGTCGCCCAGGTCCCACTGCAGGGACGGCTGGTGCCTGGCGACCAGCGTGAGGGCGCCCGGCCAGAACGCGTCGACCAGCTCCCAGGCCAGCTCGGAGAAGTCGGTGACGAGACCGTGGAGCGTGTTCGGGGACCCGATCAGCACCGGGGTGGGCATGTTGCGGCCCCGGCCCTTGGCGTCGAGGAGGTCGGCGACCGCCTCCGAGGTGAACGCGTCGGCGCCGATGCCGTACACCGTGTCGGTCGGCAGCACCACCAGTTCGCCCCGGCGGACGGCGGACGCGGCCTCGCGCAGACCCGTCACGCGGTCGGTCGCGTCGTTGGTGTCGTATCGCCGTGCCATGTCTAGCGGGCCTCCTCGTACACGTACATCTGGACGTCGGAAAACACTGCCTGCGCGGTGCTCACGGCAGCGCCTTGCGGGCGGTCGCGAAGCGGGGGCGGTTGTTGAGGTCCGGGTGGTCGGCCGCGTCGGCCCAGCCCCGCTCCTCGGTGAAGATCCACGGCACCTGGCCGCCCTGGGTGTCGGCGTGCTCGATGACGACGACTCCGCCCGGGCGCAGCAGCCGGTGCGCGGTGCGTTCGATGCCCCGGATCAGGTCCAGGCCGTCCTCGCCGGAGAACAGGGCCAGCTCCGGGTCGTAGTCGCGGGCCTCGGGGGCGACGTACTCCCACTCGGTGAGCGGGATGTACGGAGGGTTGGAGATGACCAGGTCGACATGGCCGTCGAGGTCGTGGAAGGCGTCCAGGGCGTTTCCCTGGCGCAGGTCGACCCTGGAGCCCGCCATGTTCTTGCGGGTCCACTGGAGCGCCTCCTCGGACAGCTCCACGGCGTGCACACGCGAGCGCGGGACCTCCTGGGCGAGGGCGAGCGCGATGGCGCCGGAACCGGTGCACAGGTCGACGATGCGGGGCTCGACCACGTCCATGGCGCGCACCGCGTCTATGGCCCAGCCGACCACGGACTCCGTCTCGGGGCGCGGCACGAACACGCCAGGACCCACCTGGAGTTCGAGATACCGGAAATACGCCCGCCCGGTGATGTGCTGGAGCGGCTCGCGCTGCTCCCGGCGGGCGATGACCTCCCAGTAGCGGGCGTCGAAGTCCGAGTCCTTGACGGAGTGCAGCGCGCCCCGCTTCACGCCGTGCACGAACGCGGCGAGCTCCTCCGCGTCGTTGCGCGGCGAGGGCACGCCGGCGTCGGCCAGCCGCTGGGTGGCCTGGGCCACCTCGGCGAGCAGCAGGTTCACGCTGGTCCTCCGTGTCGTACTGGGTCGTCGTGCGTACGTGCCTCAGGGGTGTCTCATGGGTCGTGCCGGGGTCGCGGGCCCTGGCACGCACATCTGCCGCGTTGTCGTCGGTCTCCGACGCTCCGCTCAGCTAAGCAGGTTCCGCATCTTTCCTCCGGCCCGACCCATGAGACACCCCCTAGGCGGCCGCCAGCTTCGCGGCCGAGTCCGCGTCGACGCAGGCCTGGATCACCGCGTCGAGGTCGCCGTCCAGGACCTGGTCCAGGTTGTACGCCTTGAAGCCGACGCGGTGGTCCGAGAGACGATTCTCCGGGAAGTTGTACGTGCGGATCTTCTCGGAGCGGTCGACGGTGCGGACCTGGCTGCGGCGGGCGTCGGCGGCCTCCTTCTCCGCTTCCTCCTGTGCCGCGGCGAGCAGCCTGGAGCGCAGGATACGCAAGGCCTGCTCCTTGTTCTGCAGCTGGCTCTTCTCGTTCTGGCAGGAGGCGACGACTCCGGTGGGGAGGTGCGTGATGCGCACGGCGGAGTCGGTGGTGTTGACGGACTGCCCGCCGGGCCCGGAGGACCGGTAGACGTCGATCCGGAGGTCGTTCGGGTTGATCTCGACGTCGACCTCCTCGGCCTCGGGCGTGACGAGCACACCGGCCGCCGAGGTGTGGATACGGCCCTGCGACTCGGTCGCCGGGACGCGCTGCACACGGTGCACGCCGCCCTCGTACTTCAGCCGAGCCCAGACGCCCTGCCCGGGCTCGGTGGCGCCCTGGCCGCCCTTGGTCTTCACGGCGACCTGGACGTCCTTGTAGCCGCCGAGCTCGGACTCGGTGGAGTCGATGATCTCGGTCTTCCAGCCGACGCGCTCCGCGTACCGGAGATACATGCGCAGGAGATCACCGGCGAACAGGGCGGACTCGTCGCCGCCGGCGCCGGCCTTGATCTCCAGGATGACGTCCTTGTCGTCGGACGGGTCCCTGGGTACGAGCAGCAGGCGCAGCTTCTCGGTGAGCTCGTCGCGCTGCTTGTCCAGCTCCTTGACCTCGGCGGCGAAGTCGGGGTCGTCGGCGGCCAGTTCACGCGCGGTCTCGATGTCGTCGCCGGTCTGCTTCCAGGAGCGGAACGTGGCGACGATCGGGGTGAGTTCGGCGTAGCGCTTGTTCAGCTTGCGCGCGTTGGCCTGGTCGGCGTGGACCGACGGGTCGGCGAGCTTCTTCTCCAGGTCTGCGTGCTCGACGACGAGTTCCTCGACGGCCTCGAACATTTTGGGCTCCTGATACTGCGTACGGAAGGGAAGGCGGGCGACCAAAAACGCCGGTCCCGGGCACGCCCTCGTCGGGGCGTGGCCGTGGACCGGCGAAATGGGGCTCGCTACTTCTTGGAGCCGGCGGCAGCCTTGCCGAAGCGGGCCTCGAAGCGGGCCACACGGCCACCGGTGTCGAGGATCTTCTGCTTGCCCGTGTAGAACGGGTGGCACTCGGAGCAGACCTCGGCGCGGATGGTGCCGCTGGTGATCGTGCTACGGGTGGTGAACGACGCGCCACAGGTACAGCTGACCTGCGTCTCGACGTACTCGGGGTGGATCTCGCGCTTCAAGGTGTCTCCTAGATATCGGGAGGGCACCGGGTCGCCTTCGCGGGCTTGCGGGGCGTGAACCGGGGCCGACGTACCAGTCTGCCAGGGCTGGCCGCATAGCCCAAAACCGGGGGGAGCGGCGAGGTATTCCCAAGGGTGCGGGGGGATGGTCGCGCCGAAGGGGGTGCCACGCTTTCGCCGTACGCGGGTGCGGGTCGTCGTGGGTTGTTCGCGCAGTTCCCCGCGCCCCTTTCAGGGGCGTCAGCCGCGGGGAACTGCGCGATCAGCCCCCACTCACCCGCAGCCGGACTACGACGTCACGACCCCCTTGGCCTGTCCCGTCGCCGTGCCCTTCGTGGCGCTCGCCGGGATCGGCGTGTCGTTCTTCAGGGCCTTCCAGACCAGCTTCGCCTTCGCCTCGGCCACTATCACCCGGTTCGGGTTCGCCGGGTCGTACTCGACCGGCATCGTCACCATGTGCATGTTCTTGGAGCTGATGGACTTCAGGCCGTTCGCGAAGCCGATCAGGGAGTTCACCGAGCCGATGTCGGAGTCGGTGGTGACCGTCTTCGTCGCGGTGTCGGCCAGGTCGTACAGCTTCTTGGGGCTGGTGAACACGCCCACCTGCTTGACTTGGTCGATCAGGGCCTTGACGAACGCCTGCTGGAGCTGGATGCGGCCCAGGTCGGAGCCGTCGCCGACGCCGTGCCGGGTGCGGACCAGGCCGAGGGCCTGCTTGCCGTCCAGCGTGTGGGTGCCGGCCTTGAGGTCGAGGTGGCTCTCCCGGTCGTCGATGGTCTTCGTCGTGGTCACCGTGACCCCGCCGAGCTCGTCGACGAGCTTCTGGAAGCCCGAGAAGTCGACCTCCAGGTAGTGGTCCATGCGGATGCCGGTGATCGATTCGACGGTCTTGACCGCACAGGCCGCGCCGCCCGTGGAGTACGCGGAGTTGAACATCACGCCGGTCGCGGCGGAGTGGGTGGTGCCCTGCGCGTCGGTGCAGGAGGGGCGGTCGATCAGGGTGTCCCGGGGGACGGAGACCACGGCGGCCTTCCTGTGTCCCTCGTAGACGTGGATGATCATCGCCGTGTCGGAACGGGCGCTGCCGTCGTCGGTGCCGCCGCCCAGCTTCTTGTTGGAGCCGGAGCGCGAGTCGGAGCCGAGGACCAGGATGTTCTCGGAGCCGTTGTCGACCTTGGTGGGCCGGTCGGTGCCGAGCGCCTGGTTGATGTCGACGGTCTTGAGGTTGCCGTTGAGCTTGAAGTACAGGTAGCCGACACCGGTGCCGCCGAGCACGAGGATGCCGGCCGCCGTCCAGGCCGTGACGAGCAGCGCCCTGCGGCCCCGGCTGGGGGCCTTGCGGCGGCGGCCCCGGCTCCGGCGGCCCGGACCCTTCGGGCCGGCCTCGGGTATGCCAGGCTCCGGCGTGCTCTCGGCGGACATGCGCTCCTCTGTTCTCGTACGACTGCTCGGTTACCCCCAGCTTTCAGGGTCAGGCCCGGCGTACCGGGATCATCGGCACGTATCCGGACCATCGTCGCTCCGCATGGTCAGACGGCGAAACTCGGGAAAGGGTTGCACAACGCAGCGTGCCCACCGCGTGGAGCGATGGGCACGCTGAGTGATCGGACGTCATCGGGCAAGTGCGGGCGAACCCCCGCTCACCAGGTATGTCAGCCGAAGATGTCGTACTGCTGGAAACCGGTACCGAGCGACTTCCTTGTGCCGAAGATCTCACTGGTCGCCTTGCCGGTGCCCGGGTAGAGGTACAGCGTGCCGCCGGTCGTCCGGGCCACGAGGTCGGCCTTGCCGTCGCCGGTCAGGTCGCCGACCGCGGCGAGGGTGTTGAAGCCGGTCCAGCCGGAGCGGACCTTCACGCGGGCCGAGAAGAGGCCGGTACCGGACTTGCCGGTGCCCTTGTACAGGTAGAGGTCGCCGCCGCTGCTCTTGCGGGCCAGCAGGTCGGCCTTGCCGTCGCCGTTGAAGTCGCCGACGCCGCGCAGCTGGTTGTACTGGCTCCAGCCGCCGCCGATGCGGACGCGGGCGGCGAAGGTGCCGTCGCCCTTGCCCGGGTACAGCCACAGCACGCCGCTGGAGTCCTCGGAGAGCACGTCGGGCAGGTAGTCGCCGGTGAGGTCACCGGGGATGACGATGGCCTTGCGGGTCTTCCAGTTGGTGAAGATCTTCGTCTTGACCCAGGAGCCGCTGGTCTGGTCGCTGTTCAGCACGACGTGATCCCAGTAGACGTCACCGCTGGAGGCCAACCGGTAGACGAGGTCCTGGTAGCCGTCGCGGTCGAGGTCGGCCTGCAGGATCGTGTTGACGCCGCTGAAGTCGCCCCAGGAGAAGCGGGAGGCGAGCGAGGTGCCCTTGGAGTCCAGCTCGTAACCGACCTTGGTCGACGACTTGCGGGCGAACAGGTCGGCCTTGCCGTCGTTGAGGTTGTTGAACTGGCTCAGGTTGGTGTCGGTGATCTGTGCGTAGGCGGCACCGACATAGGTGCTGACCTTCGTGAAGACGCTGTAGGAGCCTGTCACGACGCACTCCGTGGTGCCATCCGTGACACCCCAGGAGACCACGCCGACGATCCGGCCGCCGACGACCAGCGGGCCGCCGGAGTCACCGTTGCATGTGGCGGTGGAGCCGGTGTCGGAGCCGGTGGCGGGCTTGCCGGCGCAGACCATGTGGGTCTTGGTGTACAGGCTGCCGAAGTAGCCCGAGCAGGTGCCGTCGGACTGCATCGGCAGGGTGGCGGTCTTCAGCGTCTCGGAGATGTCGTCCGAGGTGGAGCTGGTGCGGCCCCAGCCGTAGACCTTGGCGCTGGTGCCGGCCTTGTAGGAGGTCGTGTCGGTGCTGGTCGTCAGCCTGATCGGCGTGGCCTTGACCGGTTTGGTCAGGGTGAGCACGGCGATGTCGTTGTTGATGGTCGTCGGGCTGAACGACGGGTGGTTCCACTGGCGCGCTACGCGGGTGACGGTACCGCCGTGCAGATCGGTGCCGTCGGGCAGGCTGGCGGTGCCGGTGACGATGTAACCGTTGGCCGCCCAGTTGTAGGCCTTGCCGTTCTCGTCCCTGACGCAGTGCGCGGCGGTGAGGATCTTCGTCGGCGAGACGACCGTGCCGCCGCAGAAGAAGCTGATGTCGGTGCCGTCGTACCAGAGCTGGGCCATCCAGGGCGCCGAGGAGATGGTGGTCGTTCCGCCACCGATGATCTTCGGCGAGACGGCGGAAGCGCTGCTCGACGCCTTCGTCGTGGTGGCCTTGCTCTCGACGGCGGCGGCGGCGTCGGCGACGCCCTGTCTCAGCGTGGCCTGCGACGTGGTGCTGACGGCCGGCTTGACCGTCGGCACCGGCTGGGTGGCCGCACTGGCGGAGTTCGAGATCAGTGCGGCCGTGACCGCGGCGGCGATTCCGGCCGCGGCAACCGGCAGGGCGAAACGTATCCGGCGTCTGTGGCGACCGGTCCCGGACGTGGCTGTACCCACCTAAGTCCCCCCCTTGGGAACAGAAGTTCGTGATTCGGTCAACCGACCGAAGGGCGTGATCGTACATCGGAGAAGGAAACGCAAAGGGCCGCCCCCGCAGGACGCGGGGGCGGCGCTTTGCTCTGTTCCGAGACGGTCGAGGCTACGCGTCCGCGGAGCCGTCGCTCACCGAGCCGACGTGCCGAACCGCAGCCCGGCAGCCGGCAGGCCACCTGTGCCCGGTGCGTAGGTGGTGACCGGCTGTGCGGTGCCTCCGGTCACGTTCGCCCACGGCATCGAGTAGAGGGAGCCGTAGGCGCCCGGCCCGAAGGGCATACCGATGTAGAGGTTGGCCCGCGTGCCGTACAGACTGGTGCCCGCCGCCTGCGCGGCGGTCGGGGATCCCGGCATGCCGGAGGCGTTGCCGGCCTCGATCCATCGGTCGGTGGCACCCGGCGCGCTGTACAGACCGAAGACCATCACGGCGCCCGCGTCGGCGACCGTGCCGATGTCCTCGCCCGGCACGCCGACGGCCATCACCAGACTCGCGTCGGTCGCGACCGTCCCCGGATCCCGGTTGACGAGGGCGACCTGGGCGCCCATGCGGTCACCGGCCTCGGGTGCTCCGGTGACGTCGTCCGGCGACTGGTCGTAGCCCGTGTTGACTTCCGAGATCCCGAAACTCTTCGTCACCCTGACGACGACGGCACGTCCGGCGTCGGCCTTGGCCGCCCCGCCGTAGGTGAGGTCCTCCCCCGGGACACCGATGGCGATGTACGTGGTCCGCAGGGGCCACGGCAAGCCCCGGTAGACCAGAGCCTGGGTGGCCGCGACCGACGCACCGAACTGGTCCCCCGCCTCGGCCTGATCGCTCACGGACGGGCTGGCCTCGTCGATGGATCCCACATGGGCCGGGACGCCGCTGTCGTTCAGTTCATGGGTCATCACGTCGACTTGACCCGCCACCACCTCGGTTGCGTTCGGGCCGGGGCCGGGCACGACACCCTCGCCCGGTATGCCGACCACCACGTACTCAGGGCTCGCGGCCACGGAAGAGCCGAACTTGTCGCCCGCCTCCAGCGTTCCCGCCACCCCCGAACTGCCCTGGACCAGTGTCCGGTTGACGCTGCCGCGCAGATAGAAGACGGCACCCGCGTCCGTCTTGCCGTCGATGTCCTCACCGGGGACTCCGATGACCAGGTACGGCTCCTGGTCGAGCGTGAGGCCCGCGGCAACGGCGGCACCCATGCGGTCCCCGGATTCCGAGGACGCGGCGAGGATGCCCTCGGCGCCCGTGCCCTGTTCGAGGTGGAGTGCCGCCTTGCCGGTACCGAGGCCGCCGGAGGCTCCGTAGAGCACGTCCACGGTGCCGGCGTCCGTCGCGCTGCCGACGTCCTCGCGGGAGGTGCCGACGACCAGGTCGGTGCAGCCGTCCTTGTTGTAGTCGACGGTGGCGAGGGAGTCGCCGAAGTAGTCGTTCGGCTCGGCGTCGCCGGGCACCGAGGCGAGGTCCTGGTTCAGCTCGGACATGCCCTTGCCACCGCCGTACACGACCCGTACGAGGCCGGCCTTGGCGTCACCGCCGACGGTCGCCTCGGGGTCGGCGACGGCCATGTCCTCCTTCTTGTCGCAGTTGAAGTCGCTGCCGGTGGTCGCCGGCTGAACGGTGGCGCCGAGCGCCTGGGCGACGTCGATGCGGGGCGTGTCGGCGCCCGTGTAGGAAACGGTCTTTCCGCTGCTCTCGAGCCGCGACTCCAGGTTCGCGACGCTGTCGTTCGGGAACGCCTGCCGCAGGATCGCGAGGGCACCGGCCACATGCGGCGCGGCCATGGAGGTGCCGCTCTTCGAGGCGTACCCGTCACCCGGAACCGAGGAGACGATGCTGGTACCGGGGGCGAGCAGGTCCAGCAGCGGGCCGCGGTCGGTGAACGCGGACAGCTGGTCGTCGTCGGTGGTGGCACCGACCGTGATCGCGGAGGGAACGCAGCCGGGTGCGCTCACCGCGTCGGTGTACCCGCTGTTGCCGGCCGCGACCACGGTGGCGACCCCGGCGGCGAGCAGGCTGTCGATGGCCGCCTTGCGCGCGTCGTTCTCGCAGGCGGAGGCGTACCGGCCGGCGCCCAGGCTCAGGTTCGCCGCCACCAGCGGTGTCCCGGACTGCCGCAGTTGCAGCACCTTCTCCAGGGCGGCCAGTTGGGAACTGGTGAAGCTGCCCACGCACGGTGCGGCACCGGGGCCGCAGTAGTCCTCGGAGTCGAACTTGCTGAACACCTGGAGGGCGATGATGTTCGCACCGGGGGCGACACCGCGCTGGGGAGCTCCGGTGATGCCCTCGCCGTTGCCGGCGATGATGCCCGCCACGTGCGTCCCGTGGTCGCACTCGGCGATGGTCGCGCAGGGGCCGGTCCCGGAGTCGGCCGAGCCCGACCCCTCCTGGTGATCGGTCCCGTCAGGACACAGGCTGGTGGCGCCGAGGTCGGGGTCGGTCGTCGAGAAGCACGCCTCGGAGATGACCCGGTCCTTGAGGAACGGGTGATGGGTGGCGATCCCGGTGTCCAGGACGGCCACCACGCTGCCCGCACCGGTCAGGCCCTGTGCGTAGGCCTGGTCGGCGCCGATGATCGGGACGCTCTCGTCCAGCGACGGCCGCGCCGGGACGTCCTGAGTGACACTGACCACGCCCGGCTGGGCGGCCAGCTGGTCCAGCCCGCCGCGGTCGACCTTGAGGGTGACGACCGGCAGGGTCTTGAACGACTGCACCGTCTCACCGGCCGACGCCGCGGCGGAGAGGTCCGTGCGGTTCCCGGTGACGACGTTGACGCGGGCGATGCCGCCGGACGAGGTCGCGTCGTACAACGGCGGATCGATCGGATCACCGGTCGCCGCGGCCGCCGCGGCGGCACTGTGCGGCACAGCGGCCTGGGCCGGCACGGCGCCGAGCGTCACGGCCGTCACCACGGTGACGACCGTGATCCATAGGGGTCTTTTCACTGAAACTCCGGTGGGAAGCGGGCATGGCTGAGCCCGCTGACGCGTATGTGGGGAAGAGCCGAGCGCGAAATGGCCGGACGGCGAAGGGTTCCGCCGTCCGGCCAGACCGCTCGTGGGCGAGATCGGTCAGAAGGCGGTGCCGCGGATCAGGTGGCGTTGGCGCCGTTCTTCGGGTTGCCCTTCAGGCCCACGGCCTTGTAGTAGACATACGCGTAGCCGTAGCAATCAGGCCTGGCCAGGATGAAGTAGGCCTTGCAGCTGTATGTCTTCATCGTGGTGTAGAAGGCGTTGTCGACGTTCGACTTCTTGCTGCGGTCGAGGTAGTACTTGTAGCCCTTGTACGTGTTGCCGATCAGGCCGTAGCCGTAGTCGTGCATGTCGCACGCGCTCCGGAAGTTGAAGCCGCCCGGCTTGCTGATGTTGGGACCCGGGGTGCTGCAACCGTCGTTGTTGATGCCCACGACCCAGTTGCCGGTCGGCGTCTGCTTCCAGAGCGGCTTGTGCCAGCCGTAGTGCGCGGCCCACGCGGCGCAGCCGTCCTCGAGGTACCACAGCCAGTCCGTCGCGCGGTTGCAGTGGCGGGGGTAGGCCTCCGGGTCGGAGATCTCCCCGCCGGTGAAGTCCGTCGCCGGCGGGGCGGTGGCGGCGGCGTTGGTGATGTCGGCCGCGCCGTGGAAGGTCGACTCGGCGGTCGGTCGCGCGGGGCCGTCGGACTCGACGTTCGGGGCGGCCGAATCGCCCGGGAACGTCAGCTCCCAGGCACCGTTGGACGTCGAAGTGACGTCGGAGACACGGCCGGTGGAGTCGTAGGCGTACGAGGCGACCGGCTCGGCGGCCTCGACCGGGTTGACCACCGAGCGCAGCAGACCCGAGGCGTCGTAGGAGTACCGCGCGAGCGTCTGCGTTGTGGTACCGACGGTGAGGTTGATCTCCTTGGCACGCCCCGCGAACTCACCGGGAGTCGTGCCCGTGGCCGTGGTGGCGGCCGAGTACTTGACCGACAGCGACTGCTCCGGGGTGTCCCCGGCGGCGGCCTCCTTGACGGTGGAGATCCGGCCCTGAGCGTCGTAGGCGGCGGTGGAGAGGCTGCCGTCGGCAACGTTGCCGACGCCGGTGACGCGCCAGGTGTCGGTACCCCCGGCGACCTGCTTCCAGGTGTAGGTGGGGGTCAGCGTGGCGATGCCGACGGGAGCGCTGCCGTCGGTGTCGGCGGACTGATCCGCGTCCACAGCCGACGCGGGCGCGCTGATGACCTCGGCGGCGGTGGACACCAGGGTGCCGGTCGCCTCGTCGAACTTGGTGGTCACGGTCAGCTTGCTGCCCGCGGCGGTCGCGTACTTCTGGACTCCGCCACCGCTCGGGAAGTCGACACTGCTCGTCAGTGCGTAGGTGATCGGGACGTTCGCGTCGAGGTCGGTGACGACGACGGAGTCGGCCTTCTGCTCCAGCTTGCGGTTGAGCTGGCCCCCCATGAACTCGGCTTCCCAGCCCGGACCGAAGACGCCCATCTCCGGGCGGGACGCGGGTGCGGACTCCGGCTTGGCGACACCACCCGCCTGGGCGTTGACCGTGTGGCTGCGGCTCATGAGGCCTTCTGCCACGTCTGTCTCGTAGATCTCGAAGGACTTGTCCGCGGTCGAGTAGACCCCGGGACCGACCTGTTCGGTCTCGCCCTCCGCCAGCGGCGGATCGACGACTGTGGCCGCCGGGGCGAGCGATGCGCCCGCAGGTGCCGCCCCCGCAATCTCCTGTGGGAGCAGCAGGGACAAGGACAGCGCCGCGAATACGGGCAGCACAATTCTGCGCACGAGTTCCCCCCTCGTGTAGCAAAGCGTGAATGATCTGAATGACCGCTGCGGACACTAGATCAACTCCGATCACTTTCACAAGCACCAGAAACGGAATACACAATCCCGCTTCCCATGGGCAGGTAAAGCACCGGCTATTGAAAGCGAACAGCCCGGGTAAATGAGTACGCGTACTCATGCGCGGCGCGGGGTGGTGGCCCGAGACTGCGCGCATGACACCCATCGCTGCCCCCATCAGCGCGTTCGCCCGCCCCCGGCGCGCCCTTGCGGCCGTCGCCCTCGCCGCGCTGGCGCTCACCGGCTGTGGAAACAACGGGTCGAACGGCCGTGGGAGCGCCACCCGGTCGACCCCCGAGCAGGCCGCGTTCGCGGTGATGCTCGACAAGGTCGCGCAGCCGTGCTCTTCGAGCGTCGGGTCCGCATCCGGACCTGCCGGCGCGGACCCGACCGGCCCGGAAGGGAAGCAGAGCCTCGCACCCGGCGAGACTCCCCCGGCAGAACCGATCGAGCCCGGTGCCCCCACGGAGGCGCAGTTGAGCGAGCGAGACCGGTGTGCGAGCGTCCAGCACGAACAGCGCATCATCCAGGCGCTGCAGGCGGTCTCGGAACCCACCCCCGCCAAGGTTCGCAAGAGCCTGAACAGCCTCGGCTACATCGACGAGCGCATCCACGGCCTCAAGCAGGACGGCAAGGTCACGCGCTTCTACCTCGACCTGCGCGAGAAGGGCGGCCGACTCTGCGAGGCGGGTACGGCGGCGGGCGAGGAAACGGATGTCACCCCGTGCGTGGCTCCCGCCACCGGATCGTTCGCAGTCAAGAAGCTGTTGTCCGACGGGACGTGATCGCCCGCCTTCCGCCGAGACCGGTTTTCGGCCGCACTGGTGGACCGGAGACCGCTTCGCGCGCGTGGAGCCCACGCCGGATGCGGTCCCCGGCACCGATCAAAATGAGCCCATCCACGTTCGCCGCTTCCGCTGCCGACCCCTTTACCTCGGCAAAGTCGAGGTAAAGGGGGCTGGATCGATGCGACTGGAATAAATACACAGGGCGGGCCCGCGATGTTCCGGGCATCACAGCACAAAAGGCCGCCCCCTGCGGCTTGCAGGGGGCGGCCTTTTCTTTGTTCTACGACAGCGCTCAGTCGCCGTTGCCCGGCGTCGGCGTCGTCTTCTGGATCTGCATCAGGAATTCGGCGTTCGACTTCGTCTGCTTCATCTTGTCGAGGAGCAGTTCGACCGCCTGCTGCTGGTCGAGGGCGTGCAGCACCCGGCGCAGCTTCCAGACGATGGCAAGCTCGTCGGGGGCGAGCAGGATCTCTTCCTTACGGGTGCCGGACGCGTCGACGTCCACCGCCGGGAAGATGCGCTTGTCCGCGAGCTTCCGGTCGAGCTTCAGCTCGGCGTTGCCCGTGCCCTTGAACTCCTCGAAGATCACCTCGTCCATGCGGGACCCGGTGTCCACCAGGGCGGTGGCGAGGATGGTCAGCGAGCCGCCGTCCTCGATGTTGCGGGCCGCACCGAAGAAGCGCTTCGGCGGGTACAGGGCGGTCGAGTCGACACCACCGGACAGGATGCGGCCGGAGGCCGGCGCCGCCAGGTTGTACGCACGGCCCAGACGCGTGATCGAGTCGAGCAGCACGACGACGTCGTGGCCCAGCTCCACCAGGCGCTTGGCGCGCTCGATCGCCAGCTCGGCGACCGTGGTGTGGTCCTCGGCCGGGCGGTCGAAGGTCGAGGAGATGACCTCGCCCTTGACCGACCGCTGCATGTCGGTGACCTCTTCCGGACGCTCGTCGACAAGGACGACCATCAGGTGGCACTCGGGGTTGTTGTGCGTGATCGCGTTGGCGATCGCCTGCATGATCATGGTCTTGCCGGTCTTCGGCGGGGCCACGATCAGACCGCGCTGGCCCTTACCGATCGGCGCGACGAGGTCGATGATGCGGGTGGTCAGCACGCCCGGGTCGGTCTCCAGACGGAGCCGGTCCTGCGGGTACAGCGGCGTCAGCTTGTTGAACTCCGGGCGGCCACGGCCCTGTTCGGGCGCCATGCCGTTGACGGAGTCGAGGCGGACCAGCGCGTTGAACTTCTCGCGGCGCTCGCCCTCCTTGGGCTGGCGGACCGCACCGGTGACGTGGTCGCCCTTGCGCAGGCCGCTCTTGCGGACCTGGGCGAGGGAGACGTACACGTCGTTCGGACCGGGCAGGTAGCCGGAGGTCCGGATGAACGCGTAGTTGTCGAGGATGTCGAGGATGCCCGCGACGGGGATCAGGACGTCGTCGTCGGCGACCTGCGGCTCGGCGCCGCCGATCTCGTCACGCCCACGACGGCCACGACGGTCCCGGTAACGGCCACGACGGCCACGACGGTCACCGAACTCGTCGTCGTCCTGCGGGCCGGCGTTGCGGTCCTGACGGCCGCCGCCCTGCTGCTGGGGCTGCTGCGGCTGACGGTCCTGCCGGTCCTGGCGGTCCTGACGGCCGCCCTGACCGCCCTGGCCGCCGCCCTGCTGCTCGTCGCCCTTGTTGCGCCGGTCACGGCCACGGTCACGGCGGTCACGGCGGCCACGGCCGTCGTCACCGGCGTCGGCCTTGGCCTCGCCCTGCTGCTGGGGCTGCGCGGGCGTCTCCGCCTTCGGCTCGGTCTTCGCCTCGGCGGCGATGGTCTCGGCGCCCGTGGCGGTGGGGCTGCCGGCCTCGGCGGTGGCCCTGCGACGGCGGCGCTCGGCCGGGGCGTCGTCCCCGCCGCGCTCGGCCTCGCCCGTGCGGGAGGTACCGCCGGCCGGCTGGCCGGGGATCTCGATCTGCTGCTGGGCCACGGCCTTCTCGGCGGGGGCCTCGGCGGCCTGCTCCGCCTTCTTCTCGGCGGCCTCCTCGCCCGTACGGGCCTTGGAGGTGGCCCGGCGCTTCGGCTTGGTCTCGGTGGCGGTCTCGGCCTTGGCGGGGGCTCCCCCACCGGCCTGCGCCTCCTTGATGACCTCGATCAGCTGGCTCTTGCGCATGCGCGCGGTGCCCCTGATGCCGAGGCCGGATGCGACCTGCTGAAGCTCGGCCAGCACCATGCCCTCGAGGCCGGTACCGCGGCGCCGCCGGGAGCCGGCACCGGAGGCAGGCGCGGAGGCGTCCGTGGCGGGCGCGGCAGCGGTCTCCTCGACACGTGCGCCCATCAGATCGGTGGTGTCGCTCACGAAGGGTCCTTCCCTGGAGCGGACGTCGGCCTGTCTGGCTCGGCGACCGGTTGTGCTGTCCGGCTTCGGTCCTTGCTGTGTGGACCGTGCCGGGGCGGTGGTCCGCCTAAGCGGCGGAGAGAATTTCTGATGACGGCGCTTCCTCAGCCGGTGGCACCCGGTGTCACGAGGCGTGGTAGCACCAATTCCGGAGCGGCCCAGCGGCCGGCTCAGTGCCCGGGTACGGCGTACTGCCCAGGTACGTCATACAGAACGCTGAGTGGCTTGGGAGACTCCCGGAAGAATGTCTGTCCCGGACGGGGACACGATGCACCTCGCCATGGTGGGGTCGGGTGCAGACTTGAGGTTAACACTACCGGATCCAACAAACATTCCCCCTCTCCAAATCCGGCAATCGTGCGCGTCACATGTCGCTGGAATTGTCATTGGCGGGCGCGAGCGGAAGCACACTCGCTCCCTGGACATCGAGGTTCAGCCGGTTGGCGGCCCAGCCCGCACCGGCCAGGGCCTGCACCTTGTCGGCGCTGCCGGCGTCGGCGAGCGCCATCACGGTGGGGCCGGCACCGGAGATCACGGCCGGGATGCCGTCGGCGCGCAGCCGCTCCACCAGGGCGGCGCTCTCCGGCATGGCGGGGGCGCGGTACTCCTGGTGCAGACGGTCCTCGGTGGCGGGCAGCAGCAGCTCGGGGCGCCGGGTGAGGGCCTCGACGAGCAGGGCGGCACGGCCCGCGTTGGCGGCGGCGTCGACGTGCGGCACGGTGCGCGGGAGCAGTCCGCGCGCGGTCTCGGTGAGGACCGGCTTCCCGGGCACGAAAACCACCGGAACGATGGAATCCTTGGGCTCCATCCTGATCGCCCGGGCGGCGCCGGCCTCCATCCAGGAGAGGGTGAAGCCGCCGAGCAGACACGCCGCCACGTTGTCGGGGTGGCCCTCGATCTCGGTGGCGAGCTCCAGCAGGGCCGCGTCGTCGAGTCTGCCCTCGCCGCCTATCGTCACCGCACGGGCGGCGACGATGCCGGCGCAGATGGCGGCGGAGGAGGAGCCGAGGCCACGGCCGTGCGGGATGCGGTTGGCGCACACGATCTCCAGACCGCGGGGCTGTCCGCCCAGCAGGTCGAAGGCGGTACGCAGGGAGCGGACGAGGAGATGGCTCTCGTCACGCGGCAGCGTCTCGCTGCCCTCCCCCGCGATGTCGATGTGCAGCCCTGAGTCGGCCACCCGGACGACGACGTCGTCGTAGAGCCCCAGCGCGAGGCCCAGGGCGTCGAAGCCCGGACCGAGATTGGCGCTGGTGGCGGGGACGCGCACCCGGACGGCGGCGGCGCGGAACGCTGGACCGGCCATCGCTCGATGACTCTCCTTGAGCTGCGTGATGGTCGAATGACATTCGATAGGTACGTGAGGGACCCTCGGGCCGTGGAGACGGCGCGGCACCGCACCATATGCGGAGGCATATGCAGCGGGCGGGTTCGGTACAGCCTATCGAAGGAAGGTTCTGTGGCGACATAGGGCGCACAGGAGGCGCACGATGCGTGTCGTAAGCCCCCTGTGCCCCCTCCTTAGGGAGTTCCCTGTCCGGGACGCCCTCCGGTGACTCTCTAGGCGAGGCCCAGACGGTCGGCCGCGGCGGCCGCGTCGACCGGCACGGTGACCGGCTGCGGGGCGCCGGCCACGGCCCAGTCGGGGTCCTTCAGACCGTTGCCGGTGACCGTGCAGACGATGCGCTGGCCCGGGTCCACCTTGCCCTGCTCGGCGGCCTTCAGCAGACCGGCGACGGAGGCGGCGGAGGCGGGCTCCACGAAGACACCCTCCTGCGCGGCCAACAGCCGGTAGGCGCGCAGGATCTCACGGTCCGTCACCTCGTCGATGAGGCCGCCGGACTCGTCCCGGGCCGCGAGCGCGAACTGCCAGGAGGCGGGGTTGCCGATGCGGATCGCGGTGGCGATGGTCGACGGGTCCTTGACGATCTCGCCGCGCACGATGGGCGCGGAACCGGAGGCCTGGAATCCCCACATCCGGGGGGTCCTGGCGGCGATCCCGTCCGCGGCGTACTCCTTGTACCCCTTCCAGTACGCGGTGATGTTGCCCGCGTTGCCGACCGGCAGGACGTGGATGTCGGGCGCGTCGCCGAGCATGTCCACGATCTCGAAGGAGGCCGTCTTCTGGCCCTCGATGCGCACCGGGTTGACCGAATTGACCAGCGCCACCGGGTAGTTCTCGCTCAGCTTGCGGGCGAGGGTGAGGCAGTCGTCGAAGTTGCCGTCGACCTGGAGGATCTTCGCGCCGTGCACGAGGGCCTGGCCCATCTTGCCGAGCGCGATCTTGCCCCGCGGCACGAGCACGGCGGAGACCATCCCGGCGCGCACGGCGTACGCGGCGGCGGAGGCCGAGGTGTTGCCGGTGGAGGCGCAGATGACCGCCTGCGCGCCCTCCTCCTTGGCCTTGCTGATGGCCATGGTCATCCCGCGGTCCTTGAAGGACCCGGTCGGGTTGGCGCCCTCCACCTTCAGGTGGACCTCGCAGCCCGTGCGCTCGGAGAGCACCTGCGCGGGCACGAGGGGCGTGCCGCCCTCGCGGAGCGTCACGACCGGCGTGGTGTCGGACACCGGGAGTCGGTCCCGGTACTCCTCGATGATTCCGCGCCACTGGTGGGTCATTGCTGGTTACTCTCCTTCAACCCGCATGATGCTGGCGACACCCCGCACGGTGTCGAGTTTGCGCAGCGCCTCGACGGTCCCGGACAGGGAGGCGTCGGAGGCCCGATGGGTGACGACGACGAGGGAGGCCTCGCCGTCCTTGCCCGTCTGCCGCACCGTATCGATGGAAACCCCGTGCTCGGCGAACACGGTGGCGACCTGGGCGAGAACACCCGGTTTGTCGGCGACGTCGAGGCTGATGTGGTAGCGCGTGACGACGTCGCCCATCGGCGACACGGGCAGGGCGGCGTACGCCGACTCGCCGGGCCCCGTTGCCCCGCTGAGCCGGTTGCGGCAGACGGCGACCAGGTCGCCGAGGACCGCGGAGGCCGTGGGCGCACCGCCGGCGCCGGGCCCGTAGAACATCAGCTGACCGGAGGCGTCCGACTCCACGAAGACGGCGTTGTACGCACCGCGCACGGAGGCGAGCGGGTGGGTCAGCGGAATCATGGCGGGGTGCACGCGTGCCGTCACCGAGCCGCCGTCGTCGGCGCGCTCGCAGATGGCGAGCAGCTTGATGGTGCAGCCCATGTTCTTGGCGGAGGCGAAGTCGGCGGCGGTGACCTCGGTCATGCCCTCGCGGTAGACGTCGTCGAGGCGGACCCGCGAGTGGAAGGCGATGCCGGCGAGGATGGCGGCCTTGGCGGCGGCGTCGAAGCCCTCCACGTCGGCGGTCGGGTCGGCTTCCGCGTACCCGAGCGCGGTGGCCTCGTCGAGGGCCTCCTGGTAGCCGGCCCCGGTCGAGTCCATCTTGTCGAGGATGAAGTTGGTGGTCCCGTTGACGATCCCGAGCACCCGGTTGACCTTGTCGCCGGCGAGGGACTCGCGCAGCGGCCGGATCAGCGGGATGGCACCGGCGACGGCGGCCTCGTAGTAGAGGTCCTTGCCGTGCTGCTCGGCGACGGCGTGCAGGGCGGCGCCGTCCTGGGCGAGCAGCGCCTTGTTCGCCGACACGACCGACGCGCCGTGCTCGAAGGCGGTGGTGATGAGGGTGCGGGCGGGCTCGATCCCCCCGATGACCTCCACCACCACGTCGATGTCGCCGCGTTTCACGAGGGCGGTGGCATCGGTGGTGACCAGGCCCGGGTCGATGCCCTCACGGACCTTGGAGGGCCGTCGTACGGCGACGCCGGCCAGCTCGATCGGAGCGCCGATCCGCTGGGCGAGGTCGTCGGCGTGCGTCGTCATGATGCGCGCCACCTCTGAGCCGACAACCCCACAGCCCAGCAGCGCCACCTTCAGCGGACGCGTACGCATCATCCGACCTCGTTTCCTCATACCGTCTACGGTTGCACCAGTCTCACTCACCGGACGGGAGTTTCTACCCTTCGTCCGGATCGTGAGACATCTATTTCATTCTGTGAGGATGGCAGACAGGAGATCTTCCATCCGCGTCACCCGACGTCGAGACGCAGCAGGTCCTCCTCCGTCTCCCGGCGGACGATCACCCGGGCCTCGCCCTCGCGCACGGCCACGACGGGCGGCCGGAGCACGTGGTTGTAGTTGCTGGCCATGGAGCGGCAGTAGGCGCCGGTGGCCGGTACGGCGATGAGGTCACCGGGTGCCAGGTCGCCCGGCAGGAACGCGTCCTTCACCACGATGTCCCCGCTCTCGCAGTGCTTGCCGACGACGCGGGCGAGGATCGGCTCGGCATCGCTCGTCCGTGACACGAGAGCGACGCTGTACTCGGCGTCGTACAGCGCGGTGCGGATGTTGTCCGACATGCCTCCGTCGACCGACACATAGGTCCGCAACCCGTCGAGGGGCTTGATGGTCCCGACCTCGTAGAGCGTGAAGGCGGTCGGCCCGACGATGGCCCGGCCCGGTTCCACGGAGATCCGCGGCGTCCGCAGCCTGGCGGCCTCGCACTCCCGCGTCACGATCTCGGTGAGCGCCTTGGCGATCTCGTGCGGCTCGCGCGGGTCGTCGTCGCTCGTGTAGGCGATCCCGAGCCCGCCCCCCAGGTCGATCTCCGGGAGCTCGACCCCGTGCTCGTCCCGGATGTCCTTGAGCAGCCCCACCACCCGGTGCGCGGCGACCTCGAAGCCCGACATGTCGAAGATCTGCGACCCGATGTGCGAGTGAATGCCGATCAGTTCGAGACCGTCGAGCTGAAGGGCCCGCCGCACGGCCTCCGCGGCCTGCCCGCCCGCGAGCGGAATCCCGAACTTCTGGTCCTCGTGCGCGGTGGCGATGAACTCGTGCGTGTGCGCCTCGACACCCACGGTGATACGAATCTGCACCCGCTGCCGCGTGCCGAGCTCCTGCGCGATGTGCGCGACCCGCACGATCTCCTGGAAGGAGTCGAGCACGATCCGCCCCACGCCGGCCTCGACGGCCCTGCGGATCTCCGCCTCGGACTTGTTGTTGCCGTGGAAGGCGATGCGGTCGGCGGGCATGCCGGCGGACAGGGCCGTCGCCAGCTCGCCCCCGGAGCACACATCCAGATTGAGCCCCTCCTCGTGCAGCCAGCGCACCACGGCCCGCGACAGGAACGCCTTCCCGGCGTAGAACACGTCGGCGTCCGGGCCGAAGGCGGTGCGCCAGGCGCGCGCCCGGGCCCGGAAGTCGGCCTCGTCGAGGACGTAGGCGGGCGTGCCGAACTCCTCGGCGAGGGTCTTCACGTCGACACCGCCGACGGTGACGACCCCGTCGGCGTCCCGGGTGACGGTCTGGGCCCACACCTTGGCGTCGAGGGCGTTGAGGTCGGTGGGCGGAGCGGCGTAGTGGCCCTCGGGAAGGACATCGGCGTGCCGGGGCCCGGCGGGATGTGCGGAACGGCTCATTGCTCTTCTGGCGCTCTCTTCAGAGGTGATCGGGTGCGTCGATGCCGAGCAGGGACAGGCCGCCGGCCAGCACCGTCCCGGCGGCTGCGGCGAGGGCGAGCCGGGCACGGTGGGCGGCCGAGGGTTTCTCCTCACCGCGGGGCAGCACGGTCGGCAGGAACGGCAGGACGGCATCCGCGACGGTGACGAGATGCCGGGCGAGCCGGTCGGGGGCACGATGGGTGGCCGCGCCGGTCAGAATGCGGGGGTAGTCGGCGAGGGCGGTGACCAGGGCGCTCGGGGCGTCGGGAACGTCGCCGGGCACGGCGTCGAACCCGAGCCGCCCCGCCCCCCGCCCGACGGCCCGCACCCGGGCGTGCGCGTACCGCACCCGGAACAGCGGATTGCTCTCCCGCTGCACGAGATGGTCGGCGGTGATCCTCGGCCGGTCGTGCGCCGCCGGATGCAGCAACGCCCACTGGGCGGCGTCGGCCCCGAGCGGGGCGGGGTCCTCAGGCGCCGGAACGGGCCGCAGACTCACCGGCTCACCGTGACCGACCTCACCACGCCCACCCTGGGTCGCAACGATCCTCACCACCGCGTCGGCGACGACCTCGGCCCGGACGTCGTACGGCACCCGCAGCGCGACGACCTGCCCGGCGAGGGCGTCGCCGTGGCCGTAGGCGACCCCGAGGCCGCAGATTTCCCCGACCAGGGTGGCCGTCGGCGACGAGCCGGAGCTGAGGGAGATATTGAGAAACCCCGGCCCGGTGACAACGACATCCTCGACGCCGGCGCACTCCGCGAGACGGGGCACCAGGATCTCGGCGACCCGCAGCGGCGGCTGTCCGGCGGGCCGGGCGAGCTGCAGCGCGATGTTGGTGGCGTAGTCCCCGCAACCCCCGGGCCCCGGCGGCGTCACCACGACCCGCTCCGGCACGCTCACGCTGAGCTCTCCCTCGTCCACGGCACGACGCACCGCGCGCAGCACGGTACGGGAGAGCTCGACGGGGGTCACGGGACAAGCGTAGGGGAGGAGGGGGGTGGGTAGGCGAGCCGGTTCGGGCGGAGTTCCGGGATGCGGACGGACCGGCGTACGGGCCTACGGCCCCGGGGACCCACGGACCCACGGGCCTACGGGGGTCGCGGCGATGTACGGCCGGCCGGGTCTACGCATCCGCCGGAGTCACGGATAGGCGGGGTTGCCCCCGGCCCGCTCCCCCGAGAAGTGGACCTCGTCGCCCACGCCCTCTTCCTCCCCCACCGCGCCGCCTCGCCGCCGCTCGATCAACTCCCGCACCAGCTGGACGAGTTCGGCAGGTTCGAAGGGTTTGGCGAGGAAGGCGTCGACGCCGACGTCAAGGCCGGTCTCGACCTCGTACTGCGTACAGGCACTGACGATGGCGAGCGGCAGATCATGGGTCCGGGGGTCGGCGCGCAGCTGAGCGGCGGTCCGCAGCCCGTCGAGCCGGGGCATCACGACGTCGAGAGTGATCACGTCGGGGCGCACCCGATGAACGACATCCAGACACTCGGCACCATCGGCCGCGGTCACGACCTCGATACCCTCCAGTTCGAGATTGACCCTGATCAGCTGCCGGATGACCTTGTTGTCGTCCACAACAAGCACCCGACCCGACGCCCCTGACACAACTCGAGAGTAGGTCCGGACCGGCAACCGCGTCCGGGTTTTCCCGACTTCCGCCCCCTGCGGGGGAGCACCCCCGGAAACCTGTTCCTGATCACCCCGACCGAGCTGGTAGTGTTCTACCCGTCGCCGCGAGCAACAGCTCAACGCCAGACGCCCCCGTAGCTCAGGGGATAGAGCAACGGCCTCCGGAGCCGTGTGCGCAGGTTCGAATCCTGCCGGGGGCACCTTGAGTAAGGTGCCTAAAGACCCCGCTGCCAGCGCGTTTGCTGGGTGCGGGGTCTTGTTGTCTGTGCCGGGGGATGCGGCTCGATGCAGCGCCATGACAGTGATCACGCGATGTCGACGTAATGGCCTACGGCGTTGGCCTGTGCCTGAGAGGGATGCGCTGATGGCTGCTCCCTTGGTGTAGATCTTCAGCAGGACCTCCGCCGAGTGCCCCGCACGAGCCGCAACCTTCGGAGTGGGAACGCCCACAGGACGGGGTTCCCAACCGACAGGCCGTATCGCCCGTACTCTTCGTGGTGTCTACGGCGTCACATAGCGGGCGCCGAACCTCTGGAGGCAACACCTCGTGCTGATCGCTCAGCGTCCTTCCCTGACCGAAGAGGTCGTCGACGAGTTCCGTTCCCGGTTCGTGATCGAGCCGCTGGAGCCGGGCTTCGGCTACACCCTCGGCAACTCCCTTCGCCGT
>NZ_JBHXLU010000103.1:0-41868 GCF_042720695.1 Streptomyces sp. NPDC058457
GTGCCGTTCGAGCGGTTGGTCGATGAGTTGAATCCGGCTCGTTCCGCCTCCCGCAACCCGCTGTTCCAGGTGATGCTCGCCCTCCAGAACGTGCCGCGCACCGACTGGGGGCTGGACGGACTGGATGTCCACGGCGTCCCTCCGGTCTCCGACCCACCGGCTCGCTTCGACCTCTCCGTGACATTGGCCGAGCGGCGTTCGGAGGACGGTGCGCCGGCCGGGCTGGGTGGCGGGATCCTGTACGCGGCTGATCTTTTCGACGAGGGTACGGTGCGTGGTCTGGCCGCTCGCCTGGCCCGGGTGCTGGAGCAGGTGGCCGCCGATCCGCAGCTGCGGCTCAGCGACCTCGACCTGCTGGACGCCTCGGAACGCGCCACCGTCGTCGAGCGGTGGAACGAGACCGTGCAGGACGTGGACACGGCCTCCGTGTTGGAGCGGTTCCGGCGGCGGGCTGCCGAGGCTCCGGCCGCGGTGGCGCTGCGCTCGGAGGGCCGCACTCTGACCTATGCCGAGGTGGACAAGCGCTCCGACGCACTGGCGCGGGGGTTGGTGGCGCGGGGTGTGGGGCGTGAGTCGCGGGTGGGGCTGTGTCTGCCACGTGGGGTCGAGATGGTGGTGGCTCAGCTTGCCGTGTGGAAGGCGGGCGGGGCGTATGTGCCGCTGGATCCGGAGTATCCGGCGGACCGGCTGGCGTTCATGGTCGCCGACAGCGGTGCGCGGCTCGTCCTTGCGACCGCCGACACTGCCGGAGGACTTCCGGAGGGCGCCGAGGTGGTCCGGCTCAAGGATCTGGAGGTGGGATCCGGTGGCGAGTCACTGCATGTGAGTGTGGAAGCGGACCAGTTGGCGTACGTCATCTACACGTCGGGGTCGACGGGGCGGCCGAAGGGTGTGGCGGTGGCGCATGGTTCGGTGGCGAACCTGGCATCCGCGATGCGTCCGGTACTGGGGGCCGGCCCTGGTGTGACGTCGTTGCAGTTCGCTTCCTTCAGCTTCGACGCGGCTGTGCTGGACGTCGCCGTGACCCTGGCTGCCGGCGGCACGCTGGCGATCGCCTCGGCGGCGGAACGCCTGGACACGGCGGCGCTCGCGGACATGATCGAGGCAAGCGGTGTGGACACGGCGAGTGTCGTGCCTTCTCTCCTCGGGGTGCTGGAGCCGGAGGCCGTTCCCGGTATTGCGAACTGGGTGCTGGGTGCGGAGCGTCTCGAAGCGGGCCTGGCCGCGAAGTGGCGGGCTGCGGCCCGTCTGTGGAACACCTACGGGCCGACGGAGGCGACCGTCATCAGTACGGCTGTCCTCCTGGAGGAGGGCATCACCGGTGAGGATGCGCCTCCCGAGATCGGCCGCCCGCTTCCCAACGTCCGTACCTACGTCCTGGACGCGTTCCTGCGTCCCGTCCCGGTCGGCGTGACCGGCGAGCTGTATGTCGCCGGTGCCGGTCTGGCCCGTGGATACATCGGTCGCCCCGACCTGACGGCGGAGCGGTTTGTGGCCTGCCCGTTCGGGTCGGGTGAGCGGATGTATCGCACGGGGGACCTGGCTCGCTGGACCGTCGAGGGGCAGCTGGAGTTCGTCGGGCGTGCGGATGAGCAGGTCAAGATCCGCGGCTTCCGGGTGGAGCTCGGCGAGGTCGAGGCCGTCCTCGCCGCCCACACCGACGTGGAACGGGCCGTGGCCACCGTCCGCGACGGCCGCCTGGCCGGATACGTCGTCGGCCCCGACGCGGATCCCGACGCGCTTCGGGAGTTCGTCGCCACCCGGCTGCCCGACTACATGGTCCCGTCCGCCGTCGTCGTCCTCGACACGCTCCCCCTCACCCCCAACGGCAAGCTCGACCGCGACGCCCTCCCCGCCCCGGACTTCAGTGCGCGGGCGTCCGACCTGATGCCGGCGGGTGAGGTCGAGGAGATCCTGTGCGACCTGTTCGCCGAGGTGCTGGGCCTCGACCAGGTCGGCGCCGACGACAACTTCTTCGACCTCGGCGGCAACTCCGCGCTGGCCATGCACCTCGCCGGCCGGATCCGCTCGGAGCTCGGCGGCGAGCTGAACATGCAACGCTTCTTCGGCGAGGCGACGCCGATCGGCGTGGCGCGGATCCTCGGGTCGAAGGTGCGCCCGCCGGTGCGCCCGGCCGAGCACGACGGCGACGTCCCGGTGACGGCCCGTCAGCTGGCGCTCTGGCGCGAGGCCGCGGCGAACCCCGGCACCGAGGCCCTGCAGACCGCCCTGGCGCTGCGCCTGGGCGGCCCGCTGGACCGTGCTGCGCTGCGGGAGGCGCTGGGGGACGTGGCGGGCCGCCACGACATCCTGCGGACGGTGTTCGCCGAGTCGTCGTCCGGCGAGCTGCGGCAGCGCATCCTGGAGGCGGGCGACGCCGCGATCCGCCCCGCCCTGCCCGTCATGGACGCCACCGAGGCGGAGCTGCCTGCGCTGCTCGCCGCGCACGCCGCCCACCGCTTCGACCTCTCCCGCGAGACCCCGTGGGCGCCGGTCCTGTTCGCCCTCTCGGAGACCGACCACGTCCTGCTGCTCGTCCTGCACCGCATCGGCGCCGACGACGCGTCGAAGGACCTCCTCGTCCGCGACGTCGCGGCGGCGTACGGGGCACGCCGTGAGGGCCGCGCCTCGGAGCGCGCGCCGCTGCCGCTGCAGTTCGCCGACTTCGCGGTCTGGGAGCGGGAGTTGCTCAAGGGTGAGCGCGACCCGAAGACCCTGATCGGCGAGCAGGTCGCCTACTGGCGGGACATGCTGGGGGACGCTCCCGCGGGTACGCCGCTGCCGGCCGACCGCGAGCGCCCGCGGCAGCCCCGCCGGCGGGCCGGCACCGTGCCGCTGAACCTGGACGCCGAGGCCCACGGCAAGCTGATGGAGACCGCCGGGCAGCTGCGCGCCAACGCGTCGATGGTGGTGCACGCGGCGCTGGCCGTGCTGCTCGCCCGGATGGGTGCGGGCACCGATCTGACGATCGGTGCCCCCGTCCCGCGCCTCGACGCCGACGGCGATCTCGAGGGCGCGGTGGGCCCGTTCGCCGGGCGGGTCGCGCTGCGCACCGATGCCTCCGGCGACCCCACGTTCAGGGAACTGCTCGGCCGAGTCCGTGAGACGGACCAGGAGGCCGGCCAGTACCAGGACGTGCCGTTCGACCGGCTCGCGGAGCTGCTCGGCGCGGCGCGGCCGGGCGACGCCCACCCGCTCTTCCAGATCCTCCTGGAGGTGCAGGACGACACCGCGGAGAAGTGGGACACGCCCGAACTGCCGGGTCTGGACACGGAGGTTGTCGACGTCGCGGCCGCGGCCGTTGAGGTTGACCTGGCGCTCCGGCTCACCGACCGGCACTGGGACGACGGTAGTTCGGGTGGTCTCGACGGGACGCTGTCCTACGCGACGGAGTTGTTCGACCGGGAGACCGCGGAGGCGTTCGCGGCCCGCCTGGTGCGCGTCCTCGAACAGGCTGCCGCCGAACCAGAACTGAGGATCAGTCAGATCGATATCCTGCTGGGCGAGTCGGAGCGGCGTGGGTTGGTGACGAGCCGGATCCTGCCGTCCGAACCGGGACGGATCGCCGCGCTGGTCGGGGACGGGATCGCGGTGCCGGCGCGGCCCGGCGAGCTCCGCGCCCACCTGCTGGACGACCTGCTGCGCCCGGTGCCGGCGGGCGCCGTGGGCGACCTGTACGTGACGGGGCTGGAGCCGGTCGGGGCGTCGCCGTGGCACCTCGTCGCCGATCCGTTCGAGGGCGGGGGCGCCCGTATGCTCCGTACCGGTCGGCGCGCGGCCTGGACCGCGTCCGGGCCGGTCCTGGTGGCGGACCGCCGCCCGGAGCCGGCCGCCCGGCGCCGGGCCCGGAAGCGGGACGACCTCGACGTACTGCTGCCGCTGCGCGCCTCGGGCACCCGGCCGCCACTCTTCTGCCTCCACCACGGCACCGGCCTGAGCTGGGGATACGCCGCACTGCTGCAGCATCTTCCGCAGGACCTGCCGGTGTACGGCCTCCAGGCGCGCGGTCTGTCCGACCCCGACGCGGCGCCCGCCGACATGGACGCGCTGGTCGCCGACTACATCGAGCGGATCCGCTCGGTGCAGCCCGACGGCCCCTACCACCTGCTCGGCTGGTCGCTCGGCGGGGTGCTGGCCCAGGCGGTCGCGACCGGCCTGGAGGAGCGGGGCCACCAGGTCGCGCTGCTCGCGGTGATGGACGGCTACCCCAACGCGGGCGGCCGGGTCACCGGGGGCGGCGGCCCGGCCGACGCGGACCGGGAGGGCCGCGCCGAACTCGCCGAGGCGGAGGAGGTCCCCGGCGGCGGCCCGTTCCTGCAGAACATGGAGGAGACCATGCGGCACCTGGCCGGGCTGGCGCAGCAGTACACCCCGCGCCGCCTCGCCTCGGACCTGCTGCTGTTCGTGGCCACTGTGGAGCGGCCGGAGGACCTGCCGGTCGCGCGGGCGGCCGCGGTCTGGGAGCCCTATGTGACGGGCCGGGTCGAGGTGCACGAGGCCGAGGTGCGGCACACGGAGATGCTGCAGCCGGCGAGCGTCTCGCTCGTCGGCCGGGTGATCACGGAGCGGCTGGGCGGACACGGGAGCGGAGCGGCCTGAGTACACGGCGACGGAGCGGCGCAAGGACCTCAAGGACACGGGAAAGGACACGTGAATGTCGCAATCGGCCGATGTCTTCCAGGATTCCGACCCGGAATCGTTCTCCGGCAATTTCTACGAACTCCATCACCGGGAGGGCTTCGCCCCGCCACCCGAATTGATGCGCTACAGCGAACAGGCGCCGGTCCTTGCGGACACCTCGGAGCTGAAACAGGACTGGATCGTCACCGGGCGCGAGGAGGTACGGGCGGTGCTCGGCGACGCCGAGCGGTTCTCCACGCTGCCGCCCGCGGAGAGCGCCGAGGACTCCCGGCGGGTGGTGCAGATCGGCAACCCGCTGATGCACGATCCGCCGGAACACACCCGGCTCCGCAAAATGCTCACCCCTGAGTTCACGGTGCGCCGGATGCGGCGGATGGAGCCGCTCATAGAACGGATCGTGGCGGACCGGCTCGACGTCATGGAGCGCGCAGGCCGGCCCGTGGACCTGATGCGGCACTTCGCGTGGCCGATCCCCGGCCTGGTCGGCGGGGCCCTGCTGGGCGTCCCCCGTGACGACCAGGCGGAGCTGGCCCGGACCCTCGACGTCAGCCGTCGCACGGAGGGCAACTGGAAGGCACGCCGCACCGCGGCCAACGCCTTCGACGGCTACATGGCGCGGTTCGTACAGCAGAAGCGGCGCGTCCAGGCCGACGACATGCTCAGCATGCTGATCCGGGAGCACGGCGCGGACGCCACCGACAAGGAACTGGTGGGGATCTGTGCGTCGATCATCGCCGCGGGCCTGGAGAACATGGCGGGAATGCTCGGCATGGGCGTCCTGGCGCTGCTGCGCCATCCCGAACAGCTGGCCGCGCTGCGGGAGCGGCCGGAGCTGATGGACCACGCGGTGGAGGAACTGCTGCGCTACACCTCCGTGGTGCCGGTCGCGTCGCCGCGCACGGCGCTGGAGGACGTGCCGCTGGGCGATGAGGTGATCAAGGAGGGGCAGGTGGTGTCCTGCTCCTTCATGACCGTCAACTTCGGCCCGACGCCGGGGGAGGAGGACCGGGAGGGGCTGGACATCACGAGAGAGGACACCTCCCATATGGCGTTCGGCCACGGCATCCACTACTGCGTCGCCGCGGCCCTGGCCCGGCTGGAGCTGCGGATCGCGTTCACCTTGCTGCTGGAGCGGTTCCCCGGCCTGCGGCTGGGCGTGCCGGAGGACGGGCTGCGCTACCGGCCGACCCGCCTGGGCACGTGGAGCGTCGAGGTGCTGCCGGTCACCTGGTAGCGGCGCGGGCGGACGGCCGTACGTACCGGGTAGCGGCGCGGGCGGACGGCCGTACGTACCGGGCAGCGGCGCGGGCGGTACGTACGGCCGTACACGCGAGCCGGACGAGACGAAACGGAAGGGAACGAGAGGGAACCGATGGCGAACTCCCACGACGTGCCCGTGTACAAGCGCCGGGACGGGCTGGATCCGGTGCCGGAGCTGGGCCGGCTGAGCGTCGAGACGCCGGTGTTCCGGGACGGCGCAGCGGGTGTCTACGACTGGATCGTGGTCGGCGGCGAGGAGGTGCGGGCGGTGCTCGGCGACGCCGAGCGGTTCTCCACCCGGCCGCGCCGCGGCCGTGCCGACCACGGGCGGCCCAACTCGCCGCCCGACCCCGGGAACCTGCTGATGTACGACCCGCCGGAGCACACCCGGCTGCGGCAGCTGCTCGCGCCGGTGTTCACGATGCGCAGGGTCCGCCGGATGGAGCCGGCCGTGGCGCGGATCGTGGCCGAGCGCCTCGATGTGCTGGAACGGGCGGGCCGGCCGGCGGACCTGATGCGGCACTTCGCCCGCCCGGTGTGCGGGCTGGTCGGCTGCGCCGTGCTCGGCATGCCCCGCGACGACCTGCCCGAGCTGTCCCGGATGGCCGACGTGCGCGCGGCCGCCCGCAGCCCGCGGCAGGCCGCCGCGCGGAAGGCGTTCAACGCCTACATGGCGCGGCTGATCGCCCGCAAGCGCCGGGACCCCGGCGACGATCTGCTCGGCGCGCTGATCCGGGAGCACGGCGCCGACGTCACCGACAAGGAGCTGGAGGGGATCTGTGCCTCCGTCATCGCCGGTGAACTGGAGAACGCCTCCGAGATGCTGGGCCTGGCCGTGCTCGCGCTGCTGCGCCATCCCGAGCAGGCGGCCGCGCTGCGGGAGCGGCCGGAGATGATGCCGCACGCCGTGGAGGAGCTGCTGCGCTACGTGTCGGTGGTGCCGGTGGTGTCGCCGCGCACGGCGCTGGTGGACGTTCCGCTCGGCGGTGAGGTGATCAAGGCCGGGGAGGCGGTGGGGTGTTCGGTGTTCGCCGCGAACCGCTCCCGTCCGCCCGGCGAGTCCGCCGACGGCCTGGACGTCTCCCGGGAGCCCGGCCGTCACCTGGCGCTGGGGCACGGCATCCACTTCTGCCTGGGCGCGGCGCTGGCCCGGATGCAGCTGGGGATCGCCCTCTCCGGACTGCTGGAGCGCTTTCCCGGGCTGCGGCTGGGGGCTGGGCCGGACGAGCTGAGGTTCCGGCTGCTTGCCCCGCAGCACGGCATCGAGACCCTGCCGGTCCAGTGGTGAGCGGGCCGGAGCGAGGAGCTGTGATGGAGATCCACGTCGACCGTGAGCGGTGTGTGGCAGCGGGCCAGTGCGCGCTGTTCGTGCCCGGGGTGTTCGACCAGTCCGAGGAGGACGGGACGGTGGTGGTGCTGACGCCCGAGCCCGCGCCGCAGGCGCTGGCGGCGGTGCGGGACGCGGTCGGCCGCTGCCCGGCCGGCGCCATCTCGCTGGCCCCGCGCGTGTGACGGTGCCCCGCGCGTGACTGTATCCCCCGTGTGACCGCCGGCTGCGTAGAACAGCTGGCATGCCGAATACATACAAGCGCATGATGGCCGGTCCCGTTCTGGTCGCCGTGTCCGCCGCGGCGGCCGGGATCCTGCTCGCGGGCTGCTCCTCGGACTCGGACACCGCCGCCTCGTCGAGCACGACCGCGGCGTCGCTGACCGGGTACCAGCGGGCGCTGGCCCACGCGAAGTGCATGCGCAGCAACGGGGTGTCCAACTATCCGGACCCGAAGGGCGACAGCTCGGGCCATGTGATGATCGAACCGGGCTCCGGGGTTGACACCACCTCGCAGACGTACCAGAAGGCCGAGGAGAAGTGCCAGTCCCTGCTGCCGCAGGGCCTGACCGGGGGTGCCGCGCCGGGTGGCAGCAGCGGCTCGCTCGACTCGAAGAAGGTCGCGGCGTGGGCGGCGTGCGTGCGCTCGCACGGGGTGCCGAAGTTCCAGGACCCGAAGGTCTCCGGCACCCAGATGATCATCGACCCGATCGCGTCGGGCATCCCCAGCCCCGGTGACGCGACCTTCGCCAAGGCGACGGCGGCCTGCCAGAGCAAGTTCCCGGGCGGCCAGATCATGCTGCAGGCCGGAGGGTCCCAGTGACCGACGGGACGGTGGAGCGCCGGGCAGATACCGAGCAGCCCCTCCTGGCGGACGGCGGGGCGGAGCCGACGGCGGCTCTCCTGGCGGACGGCGGGGCGGAGCCGGCGGCGGCTCTCCTCGCGACCGGCGGGGGCACGGGCGCCGACCGGCCCGAGGACACCCGGCGCCGTAGCCGCCGGCTGCGCGTCGCGCTGGTCACGGCCTGCGCGATCGTGGTGGCCGGGGTGGTGGGCGCCGCCGCCACCGGCGTGCTGGGCGGCGGCGGGACCAAGGCGGCGGCCGCGGCACCGTCCGGCCCGCCGGCGACGACCACGGTCAAACGCACCACGCTGACCAGCACGCAGACGGTGGACGGCACCCTCGGCTACGGGGACACCGAGACGGTCCAGGCGCCGGCGTCCGGCGCCTCGGCTTCGGCGGCGTCCTCGGGCACCGGCCAGTCGGCGCAGTCCGGCGGGAGCGGTGGCACGGGCAGCGGGATCGTCACCTGGATGCCCTCCGACGGTGACGTCATCAGCCGCGGCGACCCGGTCTACAAGGTCGACCAGCAGTCGGTGCCGCTGCTGTACGGATCGGTGCCGCTCTACCGGACCCTCAAGGACGGCAGCACCGGCAGCGATGTGAAGATGCTGGAGCGGAATCTGCACGCGCTGGGCTACCGGGGCTTCACGGTCGACGACGACTACGACGCGAACACCGCGGCGGCCGTCGAGAAGTGGCAGAAGAAGCTGGGCCGTTCGCAGACCGGCGAGGTCGAGGTCGGCGACGCCGTGGTGGCCTCGGGTGCCCGGCGGGTCGCCCACGCGCAACTGGCGCTCGGCTCGGCCCTCGGCGGCACGGTCCTGACCTGGACCGGAACCGAGCGGGTCATCTCCGTCAACCTCGACGTGCAGTACGAGAACCTGGCGCGCAAGGGCGCCACCGCGGTCGTCACGCTGCCCGACGACACCGAGGTCCAGGCCGAGGTCACGAAGATCGGCACGCCCACGACGTCGGGCGGCTCGTCGTCCGGGAGCTCGGGCTCGTCGTCGTCCTCGTCCTCCGGGTCCTCCGACTCGGCGGACTCCTCCAGTGCGACCGTCCCGGTCGAGCTGACGATCAAGGACCCGAAGAAGCTGGGCAACTACCAGGTCGCCTCGGTCACCGTCGAGTTCGCCTCCGAGACCCGCCCCAACGTCCTCGCGGTGCCCGTCAACGCCCTGTTCGCCGAGCCCGACGGGGGCTACGCGGTGGAAGTCGTGACAGGGGGGACGACCGCCTACAAGCCGGTCCGGCTGGGCATGTTCGGCAACGGCATGGTCGAGGTCACCGGCGCAGGCATCGACGCCGGCACGGTCGTGGGGGTTCCCAAGTGATCGGTGTCGCCCACCCGGTGATCGAACTGACCGGGGTCTCCAAGTCGTACGGCGATGTGACGGCGCTGGCCTCGGCGGACCTGGTCGTGCACCGCGGCGAGATGCTCGCCGTCGTCGGCCCGTCCGGCTCGGGCAAGTCGACGATGCTCAACATCATGGGCACGCTCGACCGGCCCTCGTCCGGGACCGTGCGGATCGACGGCCACGCGGTCGCGGAGCTCAACGACCGCGAGCTGTCGGCGCTGCGGGCCGGCACCATCGGCTTCGTCTTCCAGCAGTTCCACCTCGCCGCCGGGGTCCCGGCGCTCGACAGCGTGGCGGACGGGCTGCTCTACAGCGGCCGGCCGCGCCGCGAGCGACGGCAGGTCGCCGAGCGGGCGCTGCGCCGGGTGGGTCTCGGGCACCGGCTGTTCCACGAGCCGCAGCAGCTGTCCGGCGGCGAGAAGCAGCGGGTCGCGATCGCCCGGGCGGTGGTCGGCGACCCTCCGCTGCTGCTGGCCGACGAGCCGACCGGTGCCCTGGACTCCCGCTCGGGCACGGTGGTGATGGAGCTGCTGCACGAACTGCACGGCGCCGGGACGACCGTGGTCGTCATCACCCACGACCGGGACATCGCGGCCTCGCTGCCGCGCGAGGTCCGGGTGCGCGACGGCCGTATCGAGCACGACTCGACGACCGGGTCGGCGCTCGCGGAGCTGACCGCCGAGGGGGTGGCGCGATGACCGCCCCGTACGCGCAGCTGCCGGCCGAACGCCCGCGGCCCTGGGCGGAACTTCCCCCGCCGCCGCGGCCCCGGGCCGCCCGGATGAGCCCGGCCGACGTGGCCCGGGTGGGCGGCTGGGGTCTGCGTTCGCGGCCCATGCGGGTGTTCCTGTCCGCACTGGGCATCGCGATCGGCATCGCCGCCATGATCGGCGTGATGGGGATCTCCACCTCGTCGACGAACGACCTCAACAAGCAGTTGGCGGCGCTCGGCACCAACCTGCTCACCGTCACGCCCGGCACCACCGCGACCGGCGGAACGGCATATCTGCCCAAGGAATCCGTGCAGATGATCGCGGCCCGCCCGGATGTCAAGTCCGCGTCCGGGATCGGCAGCATGGACGCCAAGGTCTACAAGAACGACCGGATCCCGTCCGTGCAGTCCGGCGGGCTCACCGTCAGCGCCGCCAAGAACGACCTGCTCGGCGCCGTCGGCGGGGAGATCGTGGACGGTCGCTGGCTGAACGCCGCCTCGGCCCGCTACCCGGCCGTGGTCCTCGGCGCACAGGCCGCGGCCCAGCTGGGTGTCCACCGGGCCGGCGCGGATGTGCAGGTCTGGCTCGGCGAGCACTGGTTCACCGTGGTCGGCATCATGGCGCCCAACGAGCTCGTGCCCGACATGGACACCTCGGCGTTGGTCGGCTGGCCGGTGGCGGAGCGGCTGCTGGACTTCAACGGCTACCCGACGACCATCTACACCCGGGCGAAGGACGACGCGGTCGAGAACGTCCAGTCCGTGCTGGGCGCGACGGCGAACCCGGAGAACCCCAACGAGGCGAACGTCTCGCGGCCCTCGGACGCGCTCGCCGCCAAGCACGCCACGGACAAGGCGCTGAGCGGCCTGCTGGTCGGCCTCGGCGGGGTCGCGCTGCTGGTCGGCGGCGTCGGGGTGGCCAACACGATGGTCATCTCGGTGCTGGAGCGGCGCTCGGAGATCGGGCTGCGCCGCTCGCTCGGCGCCACCCGCGGCCAGATCCGCACCCAGTTCTTCGCCGAGGCGTTGCTGCTGTCCGCACTCGGCGGCGTCGGCGGGGTGCTGCTCGGCATCGGCGTCACCGTCGGCTACGCCGCCTACCAGGGCTGGTCCGCGGTGGTGCCGGTGTGGGCGATGGCCGGCGGGGTCGGGGCCACCCTCGTCATCGGCGGCCTGGCCGGCTTCTATCCGGCCGTGCGGGCCGCCCGGCTGCCCCCGACGGAGGCACTGGCGACCAACTGAACGCGTCCACCGGGGCCGGCCGACGATCAACCGGCCCCGACCGTCGGCACCTTGACGGCCACCGACCGCGGCCCCCGGTCGCCTCCCCCGTCGACGGGGGGCCGCACCCCGGCTGTCCAAGCGCGCAGGATGGCCGGTTGGGCGTCGCTGTCCTGAAAGGTGTCCGTCGTGGGAACCTGTGGGCTACCACGGGTCGCCCCGGGGGGCTCGCGTGCGTTTTTCCGGTTTTTCTCGGCTGCCAGGCACCGGCGAAAAAGATGATTCATGGCGTATGAAACTATTCGAATTCAGTGTGCCTTGTCGGGTCGCGGCGGGGTCGGATAGCGTCCCTCCTGTCCGTGGAAATCAAATTCTCGGGAGTAGCCGTGGCAAATCCGTTCGACGACGAAAACGGGACCTTTCTCGTGCTGATGAACGAGGAGGGTCAGCATTCGCTCTGGCCCTCGTTCGCGGAAGTTCCCGACGGTTGGCGTCTCGTTTTCGGAGAGGCCTCGCGCAAGGACTGCCTCGCCTATGTGAAGGAGAACTGGACGGACCTGCGCCCGCAGAGCCTCATCGACGCGATGAGGGAAACCGAGGCGGCCGGCTGACGGGCCGTCCGATGTCGACGACACGACCCAGGGGGAACCTGTGGCCATGATGGGCGGCCCCGGCCAGATGATGATCAGGGCGGACGGGCCGGACACCTCGATCAAGAACCAGCGCGCCAAACCCGGAACAGCGAAACGCATCCTCCCGTACACCCGCGGGCACCGCCGCTCCATCGGCCTTCTCGTGGTCTGCACCACGCTGAACGCCGTCTGCGCCGTGGCCCCGCCGCTCCTGCTCAAGTACCTGATCGACGACGGGATCGGGCACCACGACACCCGGACCGTGGTCTGGCTCGCCGTGGCCGTCGCCGTCGCCGCCGTGCTCGCCGTCGGCGTCGGCTTCGGGGAGACCTGGTACTCCGCCAAGGTCAGCGAGGGCCTCGTCTACGACCTGCGTGTACAGGTCTACGACCATGTGCAGCGCCAGCCGCTCGCCTTCTTCACCCGCGCCCAGACCGGCGCCCTGGTGAGCCGGCTCAACACCGACGTGGTCGGCGCCCAGCAGGCGGTGACCCAGATGCTCTCCACCGTCGTCTCCGCGAGCCTGACCGTGGTCTTCGTCCTGGGCACGATGTTCTGGCTGTCCTGGTCGGTCACCCTGCTCTCGCTCGTGCTGGTGCCGTTCTTCGTGCTGCCCGGGCGCCTCGTCGGACGCCGGCTGCAGGGCCTCGCCCGCCGCCACATGCAGATCAACGCCGACATGGGCTCGCTCATGCACGAGCGCTTCAACGTGGCCGGCGCGCTGCTCGCCAAGCTCTACGGCCGCCCGGAGACCGAGACCGCCCGCTACGGGCGGCTCGCGGCCCGCGGCCGGGACATCGGTGTCCGCAACTCCGTCGCGATGAAACTGCTCTTCCTTACCTCGATGTTCGTCGGCTCGATGGCCACCGCCGCGGTCTACGGCGTCGGTGGCGTCCTCTCCCTGCACGGCGCGTTCGAGATCGGCACCCTGGTGGCGCTGGCCACCCTGCTCACCCGGCTGATGGCCCCGGTGGGCCAGCTCGCCAACGCCCAGGCCGACGCGATGACCGCGCTCGTCAGCTTCGACCGGCTCTTCGAGGTGCTCGACCTCAAGCCGCTCATCACCGAGAAGCCGGACGCGGTGGCGCTGCCGCCCGCCGGTGCCGACGGCCCCGCGCCCGAGATCGAGTTCCGCGGGGTGTCGTTCCGGCACCCGGAGCCCGCCGACGTGTCGCTGGCCTCCCTCGAGGCCTTCGCCGCGCCCGCGCCCGCGCCGGAACACGACGACGACGCATGGGCCCTGCGCGGCCTCGACTTCACCCTGCCGGCCGGCAGACTCACCGCGCTGGTGGGCCCCTCCGGCGCAGGCAAGACCACCATCACCCACCTGGTGCCCCGGCTCTACGACCCGGACGAGGGAACCGTCCTCATCGACGGCCACGACCTGCGCGACCTGACCCTCGGCTCGGTCAACGGCACGGTCGGCATGGTCACCCAGGACGGGCACCTCTTCCACACCAGCATCCGGGACAACCTCCTCTACGCCCGTCCGGACGCCACCGAGGAGGAGCTGATCGAGGCCTGCCGGGCCGCACAGATCTGGAAGCTGGTGGAGTCGCTGCCCGAGGGCCTCGACACCATGGTCGGCGACCGCGGCTACCGGCTGTCCGGCGGCGAGAAGCAACGCATCGCCATGGCCCGCCTGCTGCTCAAGGCCCCACCGGTGGTCGTCCTCGACGAGGCGACCGCCCACCTGGACTCGGAGTCCGAGGCCGCCCTGCAGCAGGCTCTCAAGACCGCCCTGGCCGGCCGGACCTCGCTCGTCATCGCGCACCGCCTGTCCACCATCCGGGACGCCGACCAGATCCTGGTGCTGGACGCGGGCCGGATCGTGGAGCGCGGCACCCACCAGGAACTGCTCGACAGCGGCGGCCTCTACGCGGAGCTGTACCGCACCCAGTTCGCCGGGCCGCAGCCGTCCGGGCCGGACGACGACCGGACCCCGGAGCCGGTCCCCGCGGGCGGCCTCCCGGAGCCCTTCATGGGCCCCGGCCCCGGCGGCGGCGCCGGGATGCTCCCCCCGCTCGGCCCCGGCCCCGGCGGCCCGGGCCCCGGCCGGCTGCTGCACGGCCCCGGACCGGGCGGCCCCGGCGCTCCCCCCGGCCGTCCCGGGGGACCCCCGCCCCGCTGACCCGGAAGCGGTGCCCGGCGCTCCGAACGGAGCCCCGGGCACCGCTTTCCGTCCTCCCGGCCAACCCCCTATGCCGCACCCCCGCGCCATGAGTGACAGGGGTTTCGAACGAACTCACCGACTGTTACTTTCGAACTCGTCCACGGCGGGTGACGTGCGGCACCGGGTTCCGAAATCGAACACGATTCGACGGGAAAGCCCGGTCGGCACCGCAGAAGTCCCCCGCAGACGGACGGTTCAACAAGTAATTCCTCTTCTCGGGAACGAAACGACTGCCCGTCGCCGTTGCGGAGGGCAGGTGAGGAGTCGGAGTGAACAACGGGGGATTCATCGATCAACAGTCCGTAGTAAGAGTCGAAATCGACGCCTTACGCCTGGCCGGGTCGCCTCGGCTGGCCGGAGAGAAACAGGAGCACATCGAGATACTCGCGGCCGCACCGAATCCGCTGCCGCCGATCATCGTCCACCGTCCCACGATGCAGGTCATCGACGGCTTCCACCGGCTGCGCGCGGCCCGGCTGCGCGGGGACACCACCATCGCCGCCCACTTCTTCGACGGCGACGAGTCGGCCGCCTTCGTCCTGGCGGTCCAGCTGAACGTCACCCACGGGCTGCCGCTGGCCCTCGCCGACCGGCAGCGCGCCGCGGAACGGATCATCGCCGCCCACCCCCACTGGTCCGACCGCAGAGTGGCCTCCGTCACCGGAATCGCTCCCGGAACCGTCGGCGAGATCCGCCGCCGCCTTGGTCCCGGTGCCGCCGGACCGGACGAGCGCCGGCTCGGCCAGGACGGCCGGATGCGCCCGCTGGACGGCACCGCCGGCCGCCTGCGCGCCGGCGAACTGCTCGCCGAGAACCCGGATCTGTCGCTGCGTCAGGTCGCCCGCGCCGCCGGCATCTCCCCGGAGACCGCGCGCGACGTGCGCAACCGCCTGCGCAACGGCGACGACCTGCTGCCCCGGTCGCGCCAGCGCGACCGCGAGGTCCAGTTGGACCACGAGCACGCGGCCGAGACGGAGACCGGAGCCGGGGCCGACACCGACACCGACACCGGAGCCGAGCCCCTTCCGGCGCCGCGCGGCGAACCCGCCGCCCTGCGCCTGGCCCGACCCACCGCCCGGGCCCGCACGGACGCCACGCTCGACCGTGCCGTCCTGGTCAAGCGCCTGACCGCCGATCCGGCGCTGCGCTTCTCCGAGACCGGCCGCAGCCTGCTGCGGCTCCTCGCGATCCACGCGGTCCGCGAGGAGGAGTGGGACGCGATCATCGGCAACGTCCCGCCGCACTGCAGCGGCATCGTCGCCGACCTCGCCGTCCAACTCGCCGACATGTGGGCGGACTTCGCCACCCGTGTCCGGCAGGACGTCACGGCGTCGGTCGGCTGACCGCCGTAGCGGCACAACGGACATGCCCGTCGCGGCAACGACCGCAGGACCGATCGACGAGCGACTACCCTGGAAGCAAGCTGTCGGGGGAACAGCGAGTCGGGGGGCCAAGTGCCGCGCAACCTCCAGGAACAAAACGGGGAAGTCCAACAGCTCCACCAGCTCTACCGGGCGTGTGCCGCGGGCAGCGGCGCGGTCGTCCTCGCCGACGGACCCGTCGGCTGTGGCAAGACCGCGCTGCTTCGCTCGCTCGCCGAGTGGGCCGCCGGACAGGGCGCGCTGTGCGCGTCGGCGACGGCGTCGCCGGCCGAACGGCGCGACCGTCTCGGCCTGATCGAACAGTTGATGACCGCACTGCGGGCGGCGGCCCGGTCCGTGGACGTCGGGGCCGCCGACGACTGCGCCTTGATCGCCGCGGCCGCGGCCGCCGGCGGCCACGCCTCCCGCGCCCTGCTGAGGCGTTTCGCGCAGGCCGTCACCGGCCTCGCCGAGCGGGCACCGGTCCTCCTCCTCGTCGACGATGTGCATGTCGCCGACGAGGACTCGCTCGCCTGCCTCCGCTACCTGATGCGCAGGATCGATTCGGCCGCCGTGCTCGTCGTGCTCACCGAGTGCGTCGGCCACGAACGGGCGCTGGTGTCCTCGCACGCCGAGACCATGCCCCTGCCGTACAGCCACCGGATCCGGCTCGCGCCGCTGTCCGTCGCGGGTGTGCGGAGCCGGCTGGCGGACCGGCAGGGCGCCCGCGCGGCGGACCGCGTGGACGCCGCCGCCTGGCACCGGGCCACCGGCGGCAACCCGCTGCTGGTCGAGGCCCTCGCCGACGACGCGCGGGACGACCGGACCAGTACCCCGCCGGCCGGCGGGACGCCGAGCCGCGTGGACGCCACGGTCTGGCACCTGGCGACCGGCGGCAACCCGCTGCTGGTCGAGACTCTCGCCGACGGCACCCGGGACGGCCACGCCGGCACCCTGCCGACCCGCCCGGTACCCGGACCGGCCTTCCGCCACGCCTATCTGCGCTGCCTGCACCGTGCCGGCCCCGCGGCCCTCGCGGTCGCCCGCGCCACCGCCGTGCTCGCCGGCCCCGGCACCGATCCCGCCCTGATCGCCGCCCTTCTCGGCGAGGACACCGCCGGCGTCCGGCGCACCGCCGACGACCTGCGCGAGGCCGGCCTGCTCGCGGACGGCACCGGATTCCGTACCGAGGCCGCCCGGTCGGCCGTCCTCGACGACCTCCCCGCCGACGAACTGGCCGCCCTCCGCGGCCGTGCCGCCGAACTCCTGCACCGGGACGGGGTGCCCGCCCGGATGGTCGCCGAGCAACTGCTCGCCGCCCGTGGCTCCGCACGCTCCCGCTGGCAGTCCGACGTGCTGCGGGCCGCCGGTCACGAGGCGATGGCCGCCGGCGACGCCGGACCCGCCGTGGACTACCTGCGCCGCGCCACCGAACTCACCGCCGGCACCCCGTACGAGGAGGAGGCGGCCGCCGCCCTCGCCGAGGCCGAATGGCTCGTCGACCCCGCCGCGGCCGCCCGACGGCTGCCCCCGCTCGTCCGCGCCGCGCGCACCGGTCGCGTCACCTCCGAGCAGGCCCGCGCGGTCGTCGAACAGCTGCTGTGGAACGGGCAGTTCACACAGGCCGAGGCCGTACTGCGGAGTGTCGCCGACGGCACCCCCGGCACCCCGGCGGCACTCGCCGTGCTGTGCGACTGGCTCTGGCTGGTCCACCCCGACCTCGACGCCCGCACCCGGCCCCGGGCCGCCCGGACGCCCAGCGCCCTGCTGGCCCGCGCCGCCGGACCGGCCGGCGACGGCGGGGGCGGCGCGGACGACCGGACGGCCGACCGGATGCTGTGCGGCACCCGCTTCGACGGCCCACTTCCGGCCACCCTCCTGCTCCTGGCCTGTCTGCTGGAGGACGGCCGGCTGACCGGCGCCGACCGCTGGCCCGAACACCTGCTCGCCGAGCCCGGCCATCGCCATGTCCCCGTCCGGCGCGCCCTGCTGCAGACCGTCGCCGCCGCCACCGCGCTGCGCCGCGGCCAGGTCGACGAAGCCGGACGCCTCGCCCGTGCCGGGCTGTTCACACTCACCGCCGACGCCTGGGGCATCGCGATCGGCGCCCCTCTCGCCACGGCGCTGCTCGCGGCCACCGAGGCCGGCGACACCGCCGCCGCCCGCGACGTGCTCGACGTGCCCGTTCCCGGCGCGATGTCCGGCACCCCGTTCGCGCTGCCGTACCGCTACGCGCTCGGCCGGTTCGAGGCCGCCCGCGGCCGCACCCCCGAAGCACTGCGGCACTTCGAACGCTGCCGGGAGCTGGCGGTCCGGTGGGGGCTGCACGGCCCGGGCTTCGTGGACTGGCGGCAGCGCGGCGCCGTACGACTGGGCCGTACCGCGCGCCCGGCCGCCGGTCCCGCGCTGCTCCCCGAACTCACCGAATCGGAACGGCGGGTGGGCGCGCTCGCCGCCGCCGGCCGCACCAACCGCGAGATCGCGGACCTGCTCGGCATCACCGTGAGCACGGTGGAGCAACATCTCACCAAGGTGTACCGGAAACTCAAGGTGCGCCGCCGGGCGGATCTTCCGGAACCTCTCGCACATTTCTCCGGGGAAGTTCTGCACATGGTCGAAGAAAGCCGCGTCTAGCGTTCGGCGGCGTTCGTCCTTATGTCTCTGGCCACTGCCCGGCGGTTTCTTCGACATGCCCTTTCGAAACCGTCCAACCGGCCTTCCGGTCTCTTGGACACGTTGTTGAGGCGGCCGGAATCATGTGATGCTGACCGGGAAAACGGCGCGACCCACCCGAAGATTCCAGGGTCATGGACGCCGTCGATTCTCACCGGGGGAGATACGTTTCCGTGTCCGCCACCGCATTCCCGAACACACCGCCCGACGGCCGTGTGCTGCGCAGGGGGGACCTGCACGCCTGCGTCCGTGATCCCGTCCTGGACACCATGACGTTCCTGAACGAGATCACCCACCGCTATCCCGACGCCATCTCGTTCGCGCCGGGCCGGCCCTACGACGGCTTCTTCGACATCGAGCAGGTCTTCGACCATCTCCGGGGCTATCTCGACCACCTGGCCGCCCTCGGCCGCACCCCCGCCGAGGTGCGCACCGCCCTCTACCAGTACGGCCCCACCGCCGGCCAGATCCGCGGGATCGTCGCCGACTCGCTCCGTGCCGACGAGGGGATCGACGTACCGCCGGAGTCGGTCGTCGTCACCGTCGGCGCCCAGGAGGCCATGCTGCTGGTGCTGCGCGCCCTCGTCGCCGGCCCCGAGGACGTCGTCCTGGTGACCAGCCCCTGCTACTCCGGCATCACCGGCGCCGCCCGCCTGCTCGGCGCCACCGTCGTCCCGGTCGACGAGGACGAGTACGGCTTCTCGCTCACCGAGCTGGAGACCGTGATCGCGCGTGAACGGGCGGCCGGCCGGCGGCCCCGCGCCCTCTACGTCATCCCCGACCACTCCAACCCCTCGGGCAACACACTGGACCGGGACACCCGCGACGGCCTGCTGGCCGCCGCCGAACGCCACGGCCTGCTGATCATCGAGGACAGCCCCTACCGCCGGGTCAGCCCCGGCACCCCGCTGCCCACCCTCAAGTCGCTCGACCGGTCCCGTACCGTCGTCCACCTCGGCTCCTACTCCAAGACCGTCTTCCCGGGGGCCCGCGTCGGCTTCGCGGTCGCCGACCAGGAGGTCGTCGACGAGGACGGGCGCACCGGCCTGCTCGCCGACGAACTCACCCGGATCAAGAGCATGGTGACGGTCAACACCTCCTCGCTGAGCCAGGCCGTGGTGGCCGGTGCCCTGCTCGCCGCGGACGGCCGGATCTCCACGCTCAACGCCGAGCCGGCCGCCTACTACGGCGACGCCATGAACACCACACTGCGCTGTCTGGACGCCCGCCTGCCGGCCGCCCGCCGTGAGTCGCTGGGCGTCCGCTGGAACCGGCCCACCGGTGGTTTCTTCCTCACCGTCCGGGTCCCTTTCCGGGCCGACAATGCGGCGCTTGCCCGCTCAGCCGAGAAATTCGGGGTGCTCTGGACGCCCCTGAGCTACTTCTATCCGGACGGCGGCGGAGAGCACGCCCTGCGACTCTCCACCAGCTATCTCACAAAGGCCGACATCGAGGAAGGCACGGCGCGCCTCGCCGATTTCATCGAGGCGCAGTCGGCCGCGGACCAGGACCTCGTTCCCGTGCCCGCGGACATCCGGCACCGCTGAATTCCACGACCGTTTCCGAAAGTCCGAAAGGTGGAATCCGTGCGCGATTTCGGCACGAATCCGCGATCACTTCAAAAACCGCGCAGCAAGTCCCGTATGTGGGGGTGGACCTTCCGATGACCATCACGCTCGAGGCAGGCGACGGAGTCGTCACCGCGGCACACCGGCCGCGCATCACCGGCGTCGGCACCGCAGTGCCCCCCGCCTCCTACTCCCAGCAGGACGTCCTCGACGCCTTCGCGATCAGCGACCCGAAGATCACCTCCGTCTTCCGCAACAGCGCCATCGACCGGCGCCACCTCCAACTGCCCGAGCCCGGCCCGGACGGCGTCCGCAGCCCCGAGGCCCAGGGCGACCTCCTCGACAAACACAAGCGGTCGGCCGTCGAGATGGGCGCCGAGGCGCTCCGCGCCTGCCTCAAGCGGGCCGGTGCCGACCTGTCCGACCTGCGCCATCTGTGCTGCGTCACCTCCACCGGCTTCCTCACCCCCGGCATCAGCGCGCTGCTCATCCGCGAACTCGGCATCGACCGGCACTGCTCGCGCAGCGACATCGTGGGCATGGGCTGCAACGCCGGCCTCAACGCCCTGAACCTGGTGGCCGGCTGGTCGGCCGCACACCCCGGGGAGCTGGCCGTGCTGCTGTGCACGGAGGCCTGTTCCGCCGCCTACGCCATGGACTCCTCCATGCGCACCGCGGTCGTCAACAGCCTCTTCGGCGACGGAGCGGGCGCCATCGCGCTGCTCTCCGGCCCGCAGAAGGCGGCGCCCGCCGAGGAGGGCCCGACCCTCCTCAAGTTCGCCAGCTGCATCATCCCCGAGGCCGTCGGCGCGATGCGCTACGACTGGGACCGCGACCTGGGCCGCTTCAGCTTCTACCTCGACCCCCAGGTGCCCTACGTGGTCGGCGCGCACGCCGAGATCGTCATCGACCGGCTGCTCGCCGGCACCGGGCTGCGCCGCAGCGACATCCGGCACTGGCTCGTGCACTCCGGCGGCAAGAAGGTCATCGACTCGGTCGTCGTCAACCTCGGCCTCACCCGGCACGACCTGCGGCACACCGTCGGCGTGCTGCGGGACTACGGCAACGTCTCCAGCGGGTCGTTCCTCTTCTCGTACGAGCGGCTGCTCGACGAGAAGGCCGCCGAGCCCGGCGACTACGGCGTGCTGATGACGATGGGGCCGGGATCCACCCTCGAGACGGTACTGGTGCAGTGGTGACGGGAGACCCAGGAGACATGGACGTGACTGTGGACGAAGCGCCGACCCTGGCCGTGGACGGCCGACGGCCGCCGACGGCGGTGGCCGTGAAGGAACTCGCCGCGCTCTGCGACCGGGTGGAGGACGGCGGCCCCGCCGTCGCCGTGCTGCGCGTCTCCGGCGCCCCCGACGCGGACTGGGCGGACGGCCTCGACACCGCTGTGGTCACCAAGTGGGAGCGCACCCTGCGCCGCTTCGAGCGGCTCCCCGCCGTGACCGTCGCCGTCGCCGCCGGGGACACCGGCGGCACCGCCCTGGACGCCTTCCTCACCGCCGACCTGCGCCTGGCGGCGCCCGGCACCCGGCTGGTGCTGCCCTCCGACGGCGAGGCCACCTGGCCCGGCATGGCCGTCTTCCGGCTGGTCCGCCTGCTCGGCGCGGGCCGCGCCCGCCGCGCCGTCCTGTTCGGCGACCCGATCGGCGCCGAGCAGGCCCTGGCCCTGGGCCTCGCCGACGACTTCACGGACGACCCGGAGGCCGGCCTGGCCGCCCTGATCGCCCGTTACGGCGAGGGCGGCGGCAGCGAACTCGCCGTACGCCGTCAGCTCCTCCTCGACGCGGCCACCACACCCTTCGAGGACGCTCTCGGCTCCCACCTGGCCGCCTGCGACCGCGCCCTGCGCCGTACCGCCGGGGAGCCGGCATGACCGGCACCCCGCCGGGCGGCTCCGGGGGACCGGACCCGCAGCGCCGGTCGCTTCCCGCGGCGGCCGACGGCGCGGCGGACCTGGCGGGCCCGCGGTCCGGTGCGGGGGCCTCGGGTGGGGCGGATGCGGGGGCTTCGGGCGGGCCGGACCTCCCGGCGCAGCGGTTCGCGGGGGAAACCGGCGGCGTGTCGGAACTGCCCGGCTGGCGGGCCGTCGTGGCGGCGTCGGACCAGGCGGACCGGGTGCTCGCCGGGCTGGCACCGCCGGCGAGTCGGGGTCCTGCCGCGCGTGAGGCGGCCGAGGCGGCCAAGGACGCGGCGCGGGCCGCGCGCTCTCGTTTCCTCGACGTCCATGCCGACGCCGTCTACGACCACCTGACCGACGGCCGTACCCGCTCCCTCCGACTCGACGAGCTGGTCGAGGCGGCGGCCGCCGCCTACCCCGGTCTCGTCCCCGCCCCCGAGCGGATCGCCGACGAGCACGCCCGGCCGCAGGCCGACAAGGAGGGCCACGAGATCGACCAGGGCATCCTGCTGCGGGCCGTGCTCCGCTCGCCGGTCGCGGGCCCGCACCTGCTCGACGCGATGCTCCGGCCCACCGCCCGCGCGATCCGGCTGCTCCCCGAGTTCCGGCGCACGGGCGTGCTGGAGACGGAGTCCGTCCGCCTCGAACGCCGCGACGGCGTCGCCCGGCTGACGCTCTGCCGGGGCGACCGGCTCAACGCCGAGGACGAGCAGCAGGTCGACGACATGGAGACCGCCGTCGACCTCGCCCTGCTCGACCCGGGTATCCGGGTCGGCCTGGTGCGCGGCGGTGAGATGACCCACCCCCGCTACCGGGGCAGGCGGGTCTTCAGCGCCGGCATCAACCTGAAGAGCCTCAGCTCCGGCGGTATCTCGCTGGTCGGCTTCCTGCTCCGCCGCGAGCTCGGCTACCTCCGCAAGCTCTCCCACGGCCTGGCCCTCGGCCCCGCCGCGACCTGGCACACCCGGCGTGCCGACAAGCCGTGGCTGGCCGCGGTCGACGGCTTCGCCATCGGCGGCGGTATGCAGATGCTGTTCGTGTTCGACCATGTGGTGGCCGCCTCGGACGCGTACTTCAGCCTCCCCGCCGCCAAGGAGGGCATCGTCCCCGGCGCCGGCAACTTCCGCCTGGGCCGCTTCACCGGGCCGCGGCTCGCCCGGCAGATCATCCTCGGCGGCCGGCGGGTCAGGGCGGCGGAGCCCGAGGCCCGGCTGCTGGTCGACGAGGTCGCCGAGCCCGAGGAGATGGACGCCGCCGTCGAACGCGGGCTGGACCGGCTCGACGGCGAGGCCGTGCTCGCCAACCGCCGGATGCTCAACCTCGCCGAGGAACCCGAGGACGGATTCCGCGCCTACATGGCCGAGTTCGCCCTCCAGCAGGCCCTGCGGATCTACGGCGAGGACGTCATCGGCAAGGTCGGCCGCTTTGCGGCGGGGAGCGGGTGACCGGTGCCGTACGCGCGGATCGACGGCAGGGACCTCGCCTACGAGGAGTACGGCGCCGCCGGCGCCCCGGCCGTGGTGCTGGTCGCCGGCACCGGTGCGCCCGGCCGGGTGTGGCGTGCCCACCAGGTGCCGGCGCTGCGCCGGGCCGGCCACCGGGTCGTCACCCTCGACAACCGGGGGCTCGGCCCGGAGCCGGCGCCGCCCGGCTCCTTCACCCTCGCCGACCTGGCCGCCGACGTCGCCGGGCTGATCGAGCACCTCGGCGCGGCGCCGTGCCGGCTGGTGGGGCACTCGCTGGGCGCGATCATCGTGCAGGAGGTGGTCCTGGCCCGGCCCGAACTCGTCGACCGGGCCGTCCTGATGGCGGGCGGCGGCCGGACGGACGCGCTGATCGCCGCCGCGTCCGCGGCCGACCTCGCGCTCGCCGACGGGGGTGTCCGGCTCCCGCCCGCGGTGGCGGCCCACCGGCACGCCCTGCAGAACCTCTCGCCCCGCACCCTCGACGACGACGTGCGGCTCGCCGACTGGCTGAGCCTGTTCGAGCTCACCCTCCCCGACCCCGCCGCCGTCCGTGCCCAACTGGGCCTGGAGCTCATCCCGGACCGGCTGGCCGCCTACCGCCGTATCACCCGGCCCTGCCTGGCCGTCGCCTTCGCCGACGACGTGGTGGTCCGCCCCCGCCTCACCCGCGAACTCGCCGACGCCATCCCGGGCTGCCGCTACACCGAGATCCCCGGTTGCGGCCACTTCGGCTACCTGGAGCGGCCCGAGGAGGTCAACGCGGAACTCGTCGGCCATCTCGTGGGAACCCGGGTGTGACGACGCGTCAGGGGACCCGCTACTTTCCGACCAGCCGGTCGGTCGCTCAGGCCGAGGGCTCGGTCACGGTGGGCTCGCGGCGACGGACGGTGACCACGCCCGCCCATGCCATGGCCACCAGCGGGATGACACCGGAGATGATCACCTGTCCCTGGCTGGAGACCGCGCTGTTGGGGGTGCCCAGCAGGAAGCCGGCGCCGATGCAGCTGCGGGACAGCGCCTGGAAGCAGGCCCAGGCACTGCCGTGCACCTCGGCCGGCACGCGGGCGTGCACCGCGTTGCGCAGGCCGACGTTGCAGGCGCCGTTGCCGAAGCCCGCGATCAGGAACAGCGGGAAGATCACCGCGGCCACCGGGATCAGACCGGTGAGGAGCAGGCTCAGGCCCATGCCCAGGATGCCGGTGACGATCAGCTGGCCGTGCCGGTCCGACCAGCCCGCGCGGCCCGCGAGCAGCGCGCCCGGGACGGACCCGAGGGCCCAGGTCGCCAGGATGAGGCCGAACACGGTGTCGTTGCCGTTGACGACGTCCCGCAGGTAGTAGACGCCCGCGACGTTCTCGATGCTGATGGCCAGGATCGAGGCCGCCAGCGCCGGCATCAGCGTGCCCACCACCGGCGCGTCGCGCAGCGCCCGGTAGCCGTCCGCGAGCCTGGTGGCGGGGCGGCGGCCGATCGCCACGTCCACGGTCTTCGGCACCGCCAGCATGGTGCAGCCCGCGAGCACCAGGAAGGACGCGGCATCCACCGCGAGCAGCGCGGGGGTGCCCCACAGGGAGTTCAGGAAGCCGGCCAGGGGCGGGCCGACCAGCCCCGCGACGGACAGGCCCGCCGTCAGCAGGCTGTTCGCCCGGCCCGTGTGCTCCTCGCCGGCCACGGCGGGCAGCATCTTGAACCCGGCGGCCACCGAGGCCACTCCGGCCAGGGCGGACAGCGCGACCAGGGCCACCCGCGCATGGAACCCGCCGACCGCGGTGGCCGCGCCCAGGGACAGTGACTGGAGCAGCAGCGCCCACAGGCAGACCGCACGCGCACTGAACCGGTCCACCACGGTGCCGATCAGCGGAGCCGCGAGCACCGTGGGGATGAGCTCGGCGAGCATCACCTCGGTCACCCCGAAGCGGATGTCCCGGTCCGCCGCGTGCAGCACCAGGCCCAGGGAGGCGAGTGTGTCACCGAGACGGGAGAACAGCGTTCCCGCGATGAGCACCTGCGCGGCGACCGGCATCGTGGCACCGGGGCGCAGCGCGGCGAATGGCGCTCTCCGCGTCTTTTCCGTGTCCAATCGATTCCAATCCGTCCGTTTTCCGGTCCCATTCAGCCTGCTCGCGCATCAGATTAGGCCTGTTCGTTCAGTGGTAGAGCGTCCACCGGCCACCGGGACGGACCGCTTCCCGGGCATTGCGCGCCCCGCCGGAACCCAAGGCGGGGTCCCAATTTCTCAGCCAAGAGCAGCGCTTCACCGAATGTCCACACATGTTCCACACCAACTCCCGCTGGGCCGGTGCTGGAAGGCCCGCTTCCCGTGTCACCCGGGATGATGTGGATCCGGGGCGTTCCGGACGTCCTTTCCGGCCTCGGCGCCGCCGGTGCGGTGGATCGGCGCCCCGATGTCCCCGTGGAGGCCGTAAAGCGTGTTTTTCGGCCAATCGCTGGAGTTGCGGTGATCTCTGCCGGTGAACAACTCCACTCCCGTCCGTCGATCCGGAAAGCGCCTTCCCGGTGCATGGCGTTATCCATGCCGGCCGGATGAATGTCCGGAAAATGTCGGGACAACGAGCCGCCGCATTCCCCGAGCAGTGGAGAAAAGGGAACGAACCGGTATCTCCGCCCGGCCCCGGGCCGGCACGCCCGGTCGGGGTGTCCGCCGGAGTGCCGGGAGTGCCGGGAGTGTCCGAAGTGCCAGAGCGAGGCGGCCGGTCGAAAACCGAGTGCCGCGCCCCGCACCGCCTGTTTACACTCACCCGGTATCACGCACCGTAGCCGCGGAACGCGGTCCAGGTGCTTTGCCGTGACGAGTTCGGACGAATGAGGGGAGAGGGCCATGCGGGATCGCGCCGCCTTCGCCTCTCCCCGTTCCCGCTACGAGGTGATCCTCGTGTCCCCGTCCCTCCGGTGCCCGCCGCGCGGCCGGCACCGGACTCCGTGACGCGCGACCGGATCAATCAACTACTGGCATATGCCCACGCTTTGACGTGTCGTCAGGCGTGACCGGTGAACTTCGCCGCACGGGAAATTGCGCCGCCCCTTCCCTGAGCAGTTCCGGGAAACCGTCATTCGAAAGGCATCGGGCCATGCGCGCCGAACTCCACCCGAACTCCGTCAACCCTCTTGCCGCCGTTCGCAACCTGGGCATCCTCGCCCACGTCGATGCCGGAAAGACCACCGTCACCGAACGCATCCTCTTCGCCACCGGCACCATCCACAAACGCGGCGAGGTCCACGACGGCACCACCGTCACCGATTTCGACCCCCAGGAACGTGACCGCGGCATCACCATCTTCGCCGCCGCGGTCAGCTGCGCCTGGAACGGCCATCGCGTCAACCTCATCGACACCCCCGGCCACGTCGACTTCGCCGACGAGGTCGAACGCTCCCTGCGCGTCCTCGACGGCGCGATCGCCGTCTTCGACGCGGTCGCCGGCGTCGAGCCGCAGAGCGAGTCGGTGTGGCGGCAGGCCGACCGGCACGGTGTCCCGAGGATCGCCTTCGTCAACAAGCTGGACCGCGCGGGCGCGGACCTCGACAGAGCCGTCGAGTCGATCCGCAGCCGTCTGCATCCGGTCCCGCTCGTCGTCCAACTGCCGATCGGCACGGAGGACGGCTTCACCGGCGTCGTCGACCTCGTGCGCATGCGCGCGCTGGTCTGGGCGGACGACGGCGGTACGGCGCTGGAGGGGCCCGTTCCGCAGGAGCTGAAGGAGACGGCGGAGCAGCGACGGCGCGCGCTGGAGGAGACGGTGGCCGCGCTGCACCCGGCCGCGCTGGAGGAGTTCTGCGCACCGCCCGGCCGGCTGTCCACCGCCACCCTGGCCGGCGCCCTGCGCGACCTCACCCTGACCGGCGAGGGCGTGGTCGTCCTGTGCGGCTCCGCCTACCGCAACCGGGGCGTCGAACCGCTCCTCGACGCGGTCGTGGCGTATCTGCCCTCGCCGCTCGACGTCCCCGCGGTGCGCGGTACCCATCAGGGAACCGAGCAGCGGCGGGCCGCCGACCCCGAGGAGCCGTTCGCGGCGCTGGCGTTCAAGGTGACCGCGACCGCCACCGGGCGCCTCACGCACGTCCGGATCTATTCGGGCACGATCGAGAAAGGAGCCACCGTGTGGGACCCGGCGACGCGCCGTACCGAACGAGTGGCGCGCATCCTCCGCGTCATGGCCGACCGGCACCAGCCCCTGGACCGGGCGGTGGCCGGTGACATCGTCGCCGTCGTCGGGCTGAAGTCGGCCCGCCCCGGCGCCACGCTGTGCGCTCCGGACGCCCCGCTGCTCCTGGAGCCGCCGGTCGCCGCGGAACCGGTGGTTTCGGTCGCGGTAGAGGCCCGCCGCCGTACCGACACCGACCGGCTGGCGCAGGCGCTGGCCAGGCTGGCCGAGGAGGACCCCTCGCTGGTGGTGCGTACCGACGCGGAGACCGGACAGACCGTGCTGTCCGGAATGGGGGAACTGCACCTGGAGGTCGCCGTGGAGAAGATCCGCCGGGACGGCGGCCCCGAGGTCGCGGTGGGCCGGCCGCGGGTCGCCTTCAGGGAGACCGTGGCCCGCGGGGTGACCGGCTTCGTCTACCGGCACGTCCACCAGAGCGGCGGGGCGGGGCAGTTCGCGCACATCGTCCTGGACGTCGAACCCCTCGGGCACGAGGGCGGGCGCGAGCGTGGGCACGAAGGCGGGCACGAGGGCGGCTTCGAGTTCCGGTCGGCGGTAGTCGGCGGCCGGGTGCCGCAGGAGTACGTACGCGCGGTCGAGGCCGGCTGCCGGGACGCCCTCGCCGAGGGCCCCCTCGGCGGGCATCCGGTCACGGGGCTGCGGGTCACCCTGACCGACGGCTCGACGCATGTGAAGGACTCCTCCGACACGGCGTTCCGTACGGCGGGCCGGATCGGTCTCCGGGAGGCCCTGCGGGCCTGCGCGACGACGCTCCTGGAGCCGGTCGCCGAGGTCACCGTCACCGTGCCCGAGGACGCGGTGGGCGGTGTGCTCGGCGACCTGGCCGCCCGGCGCGGCCGGGTCACCGGTTCCACGGCCCGGGGCGGCACGGCGGTGCTCACCGCCACCGTGCCGCTGGCCGAACTGTTCGGCTACGCGACGCGGCTGCGCGGCCGCACCCAGGGCCGGGGCACCTTCACCACCCGCCCGGCCGGCCACGCGCCGGCCCCGGCCGAGGTCGCGGCGCCCACCCGGTGACACCGAGGCGGGGGCCGGGGACAACCTCCCCGGCCCCCGCCGTGGTGCCGGGCGTCCGTCTCGCCGTCGCACCCCGCACCCCGCACCTCGCCCCACCTCCCGCCGTCCGCAATGGGCCGTCGAAACACAACCGTTGTGGAACGGCGTCCGGCCCCTCTCCACGCAGGTCGCCCGGCTCCGGCCCAGGTCACACCGCCGGGCGCGGCCGTACCGTCGGCCCGGAACCAGCTGTTCCCCGGCCCGCCTGCGCGGATACCCGTGCCGGATCCCTTGACGAGCTACTGTTCGGGGGATTAACTCACGTCCTAAATTAAGCCATGAGGGGCTTCGGAAGCCGAACGTCGGTCTCGGCGTCCGCACTCGCGGGCGCCGGCCTTCGCGAAGCCCTCTCGGGGTTCTCGACTCCCGGAAAGGCACAGCTGGAGCCATGCGCAGCATCCGAGCCGCGGCCGTAGGCGCCGTCACCATGTCTCTCGCCCTCGCGGCCACGGCCTGCGGTGGCGGTTCGTCCACCGGGGGCGGGTCCAACGACTCCCCGAAGACGCTCACCTACTGGGCCTCCAACCAGGGTGCCAGCATCGAGGTCGACAAGAAGGTGCTCCAGCCGGAACTCGACAAGTTCCAGAAGCAGACCGGCATCAAGGTCAAGCTGGAGGTCGTGCCCTGGTCGGACCTGCTCAACCGGATCCTCACCGCGACCACGTCCGGCCAGGGCCCCGACGTACTGAACATCGGCAACACCTGGAGCGCCTCGCTGCAGGCGACCGGCGCGCTGCTGCCCTGGGACGCCAAGAACTTCGCCAAGATCGGCGGCAAGGACCGGTTCGTCGACTCCGCGCTCGGCTCCACGGGCGCCGTGGGCAAGGACCCGGCGGCCGTACCGCTGTACTCGATGGCGTACGCGCTCTACTACAACAAGAAGATCTTCGCCGACGCCGGCATCGCCAAGCCCCCGGTCACCTGGGACGAGCTGATCGCCGACGGCAAGAAGATATCGGCGAAGGGCAAGTCGGTGCTCGGCGCCGAGGGCGGCAACGGGGCGGAGAACATCCACCACGTCTTCGTCTTCGCCAAGCAGCACGGCGCCGACTTCTTCACCTCCGACGGCAAGCCGGACTTCACCAACGACAACATCGTCGCCGCGGTCAAGCAGTACGTCGACCTGATGGCCAAGGACAAGGTCATCCCGACCGGCGACGCCGAGTACGCGCAGAACCAGTCGGTCAGCGACTTCGCCAAGGGCAAGCAGGCCATGCTGCTGTGGCAGTCGGCGTCCGCCAACCTCAAGTCGCAGGGCATGAGCGACAGCGACTACGGCATCGCCCCGGTACCCGTGCAGTCCGGCACCCCCGGCACCGGCACCCAGGTCAACTCGATGGTCGCCGGCATCAACCTGGCGGTCTTCAAGAACACCAAGAACCTCGACGGCGCCGCCAAGTTCGTGAAGTTCATGACCAGCGACGACGAGCAGAAGATCCTCAACACCGCCTACAGCTCCATCCCGCCGGTCAAGGCGGCACAGGAGGACGCGGCCTTCAACACCCCGGCCAACTCCGTCCTGAAGAACACCCTCGCCACCAGCGCCGCCGCCCTGCCCCAGGTGGCCTCGGAGTCGCAGTTCGAGACGACGGTCGGTACGGCCGTCAAGAACCTGTTCGCCGACGCGGCCGCCGGGCACGCCATCACCACCGACTCCGTGAAGGCCGAGCTGGAGAAGGCCCAGCAGCAGATGCCGGCGGCCTGAGCACCATGACGACCACCACCACCGCTGTGCAAGAGCCGGTGCGTGCGAACCCCTCCGGGACGGCGGGCGGCTCGGGCCGCCGTCCCGGGCGGATCCGCCGGATCGGGCTGCCCTACCTGCTGCTCCTGCCCGCCCTGCTGCTCGAACTCCTCGTCCATCTCATCCCGATGGTCATCGGCGTCGTGATGAGCTTCAAGGAGCTCACCCAGTTCTACATCCGGGACTGGGGCGCCGCCCCCTGGTCCGGGTTCGACAACTACAAGATGTCGGTCGACTTCGACGCCCCGGTCGGCAAAGCCCTGTTGCACTCCTTCTTCGTCACCGTCAGCTTCACCCTCCTCTCGGTCGGCCTGTGCTGGCTGATCGGCACCGCGGCCGCGGTGTTCATGCAGGACACCTTCCGCGGCCGGGGCCTGCTGCGCGCCCTGTTCCTGGTGCCGTACGCGCTGCCGGTCTACGCGGCCGTCATCACCTGGGTGTTCATGTTCCAGCACGACAACGGCCTGGTGAACCACGTCCTGCACGACCAGCTGCACCTCACCGACAAGCCGTCCTTCTGGCTGATCGGCGACAACAGCTTCTACGCCCTGCTGACCGTGTCGGTGTGGAAGGGCTGGCCGTTCGCCTTCCTCATCGTGATGGCCGGACTGCAGAACATCCCGAGGGAGCTGTACGAGGCGGCCGCCCTGGACGGCGCCGGCATGTGGCAGCAGATCCGCCGGATCACCCTGCCGTCGCTGCGCCCGGTCAACCAGGTCCTGGTCCTGGTCCTGTTCCTGTGGACGTTCAACGACTTCAACACGCCGTACGTCCTGTTCGGCAAGTCCGCCCCGGAGGCCGCCGACCTCATCTCGGTCCACATCTACCAGGCCTCCTTCGTCACCTGGAACTTCGGCACCGGCTCGGCCATGTCCGTGCTCCTGCTGCTCTTCCTGCTCGTGGTGACCGGCGTGTACCTGGTGTTCACCTCACGCGGGCGGAGGACCGCCGATGTCTAGCCCCAGCTCGCCGATGGCCCCGCCGCGGTCCTTCCTCTGGTCCCGGCGGATCTTCCTCACGCTGCTCACCGGGTTCGTGCTGATCCCCGTGTACGTGATGATCTCCAGCTCGCTCAAGCCCCTCGCGGACGTCACCGGCAAGTTCCGCTGGCTGCCGAGCGGGCTGACCATCCGCCCGTACATCGACATCTGGTCGACGGTCCCGCTCGCCAAGTACTTCGTGAACTCGCTGATCGTGTCGGTCGCGGCGACCGTCTGCTCGGTCGTCGTCGCGGTGTTCGCCGCCTACGCCGTCAGCCGTTACGAGTTCCGCGGCAAGCGCGTCTTCACGGTCACCGTGCTGTCCACGCAGATGTTCCCGGGCATCCTCTTCCTGCTCCCGCTGTTCCTGCTGTACGTCAACATCGGCAACGCCACCGGCATCGCGCTGTTCGGCTCCCGCGGCGGCCTGATCCTCACCTACCTGACCTTCTCGCTGCCGTTCTCGATCTGGATGCTGATCGGGTACTTCGACTCGGTGCCGAAGGACCTGGACGAGGCGGCGCTGGTGGACGGCTGCGGGCCGCTCGGCGCGCTGCTGCGGGTCGTCGTACCCGCCGCGATCCCCGGCATCGTCGCGGTCGCCGTCTACGCCTTCATGACCGCCTGGGGCGAGGTGCTGTTCGCCTCGGTGATGACCAACGACACCACCCGCACCCTGGCCGTCGGCCTGCAGGGCTACTCCACGCTCAACGACGTGTACTGGAACCAGATCATGGCCGCCTCGCTCGTGGTGAGCGTCCCCGTCGTGGCCGGCTTCCTGCTCCTCCAGCGCTACCTCGTCGCCGGGCTGACCGCCGGCGCCGTCAAGTGAACCCGCCTCGTACCGAAGCCAGTTCCGAAGCCGGTTCTGAAGCTTCTTCCGAAGCTGCTTCCGAAGTCTGTTCCGAAGGGAATTTCGTGACCATCGACCTCGCCGCCCTCCCGCACGACTTCCTGTGGGGAACGGCAACCGCGGCGTACCAGATCGAGGGAGCCGTCGCCGAGGACGGCCGTGCACCCTCCATCTGGGACACCTTCTCGCACACCCCGGGGAAGATCGACAACGACGACAACGGCGACGTCGCGTGCGACCACTACCACCGCTGGCGCGAGGACATCGGCCTGATGCGCCAACTGGGCGCGAACGCCTACCGGTTGTCGGTCGCCTGGCCGCGCGTCCGGCCCGGCGGCGACGGCCCGGTCAATGCCAAGGGCCTCGATTTCTACGACGAGCTGATCGACGGCCTGCTGGCGGCCGGCATCACCCCGTCGGTCACCCTGTACCACTGGGACCTGCCGCAGGCCCTCCAGGACCGGGGCGGCTGGCCCGAGCGGGCGACCGCCGAGCACTTCGCCGCCTACGCCTCCGTCGTCGCCGAACGCCTCGGCGACCGCGTCCAGCACTGGACCACCCTCAACGAGCCCTCCTGCTCGGCCTGGATCGGCCACCTGGAGGGCAAGATGGCCCCCGGCTGGACCGACCTCACGGCCGCTGTCCGCGCCTCCTACCACCTGCTCCTCGGCCACGGCCTGGCCGCCCAGGCGATCCGTGCCGCCGCGCCCGGCGCCGAGGTCGGCATCGTGAACAACCTCTCCACCGTGTTCGCCGCCACGGACCGCCCCGAGGACGCGGCCGCCGTCCGCCGCCACGACGGACACGTCAACCGCTGGTGGCTGGACCCGGTGCACGGCCGCGGCTTCCCGGCCGACATGGTCGAGACCTACGGCGTCGAACTCCCCGAGCGGCCGGACGACCTGGCGACCATCGCCACCCCGCTCGACTGGCTGGGCCTGAACTACTACTTCCCGGCCTACATCGAGGACGACCCGAACGGCCCGGCCCCGTACGCCCGTTCCGTGCGCCGCCCCGACGTCCCGCGCACCGGCATGGACTGGGAGATCGACGCGAGCGGCATCGAGACGCTGCTGCTGCGCCTCACCGAGGAGTACGGCGCCCGCAGGCTCTACGTCACCGAGAACGGCTCCGCCTACCCGGACGTGGTCCGCCCCGACGGCACCGTCGACGACCCCGAGCGCCAGGAGTACCTGGCCGCCCACCTCGCGGCCTGCGCCTCCGCCGCCCGCAAGGGTGCCCCGCTGGCCGGCTACTTCGCCTGGTCGCTGCTGGACAACTTCGAGTGGGCCTACGGCTACGACAAGCGCTTCGGGCTGGTCCACGTCGACTACCGCACCCAGGTCCGCACGATCAAGGGCAGCGGCCGCCGGTACGCGGACATCATCCGCGACCACCGGGGACAGGCCCGCCGGGCGGCCTGACACACACACCGCGGTGGGCGCGGACCAGGGGAGTCCCGCGCCCACCGCACACTCGACCGGCACGCGTGATCGCCGTACGCACGAGCACCAGGCACGGAGCTTGATCTGTCATGCCCACGACACAACCGAACGGACCGCCAACGCTCAAACGGACCGCCAACGCTCAGGAGACCCGCATGCCAACCCCGTTCCGCATCCCCCGTACCGTCCTGTCCGCCCTGGCGGCGGCCGCCCTGCTGACCTCGGGCACGATCCTGGCCGCCCCGGCATCCACCGCCGCCACGGCCGTGAGCTGGGACACCGACCGCGCGAACACCGCCTACGCCGCCAACCCCTCCGCCGTCACCGCCTCCGGCTACGAGAACGCCGGCACCACCCCCGGCATGGCCTTCGACGGCGACGGCGCGACCCGCTGGTCCAGCAACTTCGCCGACGACGCCTGGATTCGGATCGACCTCGGCACCACGATCCGCATCGACAGCGTGGAGCTCGACTGGGAGGCCGCGTACGGCAAGAAATACGTCCTGGAGGCCTCGAAGAACGGCACGGACTGGACGCCCTTCTACACCGAGACCGCGGGCACCGGCGGCTCGGTCACCGCGCACACCTACCCGCAGGAGGTCACCGGCCGCTACGTCCGCATGCGCGGCATCCAGCGCGCCACTCCCTACGGCTACTCGCTCTGGAACTTCAAGGTCTACGGCGGCGAACCGGCCCCCGCGTCCTCGACCGTCACCAACCTGGCCCTGAACCACCCGGCGTACTCCGACTACTACCAGCACGCGGGCAATTCACCGGCGTTCGCGACCGACGGCGGCTGGCCGGCGAACCTGAAGGGCGACTACACCCGCTGGTCGAGCGACTGGAACGCCGACCGCTGGATCTCGGTCGACCTCGGCGCCGCCTCGACCATCTCCTCCGTGGACCTCTACTGGGAGTCGGCGTACGCCGTCGACTACCTCCTCCAGGTCTCCGACGACAACGTCAACTGGCGCACGGTGTACGAGCCTTCGGCCGCCGACATAGCCGCCCGCCGTGCGAACGTCGTATCCCCCTCGGACGCCTCCGGCCTGCACGACACCGTCACCCTCTCCTCCCCGACGACCGGCCGCTACGTCCGCATGCTCGGCAAGGAGCGCCGCAGCTTCTACAACCCGGCCCCCTACACCGCCCAGTTCGGCTACTCCCTCTACGAGTTCCAGGTCTGGGGCACCGGCGGCAGCGCCTCGGCGGCCTACCCCGCCCTCCCCGGCGACCAGTCGGGCACCTACCAGACCACGTTCTTCGACGACTTCACCGGCTCCTCGCTCGACCGCTCCAAGTGGCGGGTCGTCCGCACCGGCACCGAGATGGGCTCGGTCAACGGCGAGTCACAGGCATACGTCGACTCGACGGACAACGTCCAGACGCAGAACGGCGAGCTGATCCTGAAGGCGAAGTACTGCAAGGGCTGCACCCAGGCGGGCGGCGGCACCTACGACTTCACCTCGGGCCGCATCGACACCAACACCCACTTCGACTTCACGTACGGCCGCGTGAGCGCCCGTATGAAACTCCCCGTCGGCGACGGCTTCTGGCCCGCCTTCTGGCTGCTCGGCAGCAACGTCGACGACCCGTCCGTCTCCTGGCCGGCCTCCGGCGAGACCGACATCATGGAGAACATCGGCTATCCCACGTGGACCAGCACCTCCCTCCACGGCCCCGGCTACTCGGCCGACGGCAACATCGGCGCCCGCCAGACCTTCCCGAACGGCGGCTCCATCGACCAGTGGCACACCTACGCGGTGGAGTGGACGCCGACGGCGATGCGCTTCTACGTCGACGACACCCTGGTCCAGGAGACGACCCGGAACATCCTGGAGTCGACCCGCGGCCAGTGGGTCTACAACCACAACCAGTACGTCATCCTCAACCTCGCCCTCGGCGGCGCCTACCCAGCCGGCTGGAACCAGGTCACCACCCCCTACTGGGGCCTCCCGCAGTCCAGCGTCGACAAGATCGCGGCCGGGGGAGTACAGGCCGAGGTGGACTGGGTGCGGGTGGAGCAGAAGAAGTAGCACGACGCAGGTGCGCCGGGACCCTGGGCGGGAACACACCCGCCCGGGGCTCGACTCTCCGCCGGGTCCAGGACGGAAACACCGTCCGGCCCGGCCGGATCACTGCTCGAAATGCTGAGCGCGCATGTTCCTGACGTACTGCCGCAGAGCGTCGGCGCTGTGGAAGACGCGGTAGTCGCTCGCCTCCAACGCCCCCTGCTCCTTGGCCGTCGGGTCCAGAACAAGGACCACGGGAGCGCCCACCTCCTCCTGAAGCCCCTGCGGCCAGTAGGCGGCCGCCACCGTGATCGCGGCGCCGGTGCGCGGGTCGATGACCTCACTGTCCAGCTCCGGAGCGGCGAACCCGGCCTTCTCCACCTCGGTCAGCAGCGACGCGAGGCCGGGGACGTCGTCCACCGCCGGCCCGGCAACGGCCACGGTGGTGGGGGGCAGACCGGTTCGAGTGGCCGCCATGAGGTCCACGGGTGACGGTCCGTCGTGCAAGGTGTCCAGGAAGTCGTTCGCCGCGTAGGAGAGCAGTTCGCGACGGGCCGCGAGGAAGTCCAGGTAGTTCTCGACGCGCCAGAGCCTCGGATCCACGGGGATCCACTGCGACTCCAGAGCGCCCGGCACCCGTTGCGTGATCTCCGCCAGGTAGTCCGCCGGGTTCCTGGCACCGACCCGCAGGTTGGTGTCCTGGGTGAGGAAGCAGAAGTTCGCGACCGCGTTGATCTCGGCGCGGTTGTACCCGTACTCGCGCAGACGCGCCTTGGGGAAGATGTGGTGCACCTGGAGCGAACTCAGCCGCCCCAGCATGCCGTCCCGCAGTGGTACCCCGCTGCCCAGGTCCTGCGCTCTGTGGACCCGGGTGAGCATGTAGAGCAGCGGATAGAAGCGTGATCCCATCCCGGCACCCACGAAATCGTCGGGCCTGACTTCCAACCGGCCGCCGCGGCTGCGGCGTAGAAGGTCGGTCAACTGGTCGACGCCACCGTCTTCGAGTGCCTGGAGGTCCTGGTTGAGCGCGGTCTCCGTGGCGCCCGTGTGCCGGCCCCACAGAAAACTGTGCACATACCAGTGGAAGAGTCGGTCCCGAGTCATCGCGTCCGGGAAGCGGCCGCCGTGGTCGTGCAGCAGCCGGCTCATCACCGGGAACGCGCCCCGGCCGCTGAGTACTTTGCCGTGGTCCAGACCCAGCCGACCACCCAGGGCGTTCAGCAGATGGGCGATCGAGTCGATGGTCTCCGTCAGGCCCTTCTGGAACGTGGGCACATCGACATCGGCGAGCTTCGAGAACTGTGCCTCGCCGGTCAGTACGGCGTTGACGTTGCGCAGGAGCCAGTCCAGCTTGAAGTCGAAGCCCGCGTCGGACCAGGTCGACAGCGCCGCGTTCATCGTGGGCCGGGCTTCCGGCCAGGAGGCGCAGATCGCCGCCAGTGCCAGATCCCCCTTGGAGAGCTTGGTGCCGCCCGAGTTCACCTTGTTGAAGATCTCGACGACGACGTCGATGGTCTTGTCCTGACCGGTGACCTCGTCGATGTGGATGTCGCGTTCCTTGATCTGGGTGATCCGGTTGAGCCGCTCGATATAGGGGCCGTACAGCCGGCCGTCCCCCTGGGTGAGTTCGGTGACCTGCTGGAAATGGCCTGCCAGTCCTTGCTGAAGCAGGGAGGAGACGTCGACCCAGGCCGGGTTGTCCTTCATCTTCGCCGGCGCGTAGAACTCGAACGCCTCCGTGTCCAGGTTGAAGTGAAGACCGGTCAGGGTCGCCGGATTGCCCTCGAAGAAACGGGGCGGACGGCCGTGGGTCACACCGTAGAGCGTCGTCACGCGCTGCTGGCCGTCCAGGAGGAGGTGGATCGCGCCGTCCCGGGCCGTGCCGTCGCCTCTGGTCTGCGTGGTCTCGGCCTTGGTGCTCCAGGTGAGGAAGCCGCCGATCGGATAACCCCGATACAACGACTGGAAGAACTCGCGTACTTGATCACGTGTCCACACATATCCGCGCTGGAATTCCGGCAGAGCGATGTCACCGGAGTCCACCTTGTCGAGAATCTGTGAAATACGCACTGTCTTCCTGCTCTCCAGCCCGGCGGCGTCCCCCCACCAGGATCCATGCGATCTTCACACGTTATCAGCCGGTCTGTGTGGGTGGCACCGGAATGGGGCGGCGGGCTTCGACGCGGTTCGGCCTCTGCACCGGAGCCCTCACAGCAGGCCACGGCCATCGCACGGGAAAACCCCAGCCGTGAGTGAACGGGGCGTCCGCGTCCCGCGTACCCCCGGCCGTGGGAGGATCGCTCACCATGGATGCGTCACCGGCGGTACGGAGCCTGCGTGCCGCGGTGTTCGCCGCGGTGTGCGTGCTCCTGGCCGCCGCCGGCCACGGCCTCGCCATGGGCGACACGCCGCCGCTGTGGGCCGACGCGGCCGGATTCGCCGCCGTGTTCGCCCTGGGCCGCGCCCTCGCGGGGCGTGAGCGCGGACTGCCGGAGATCGGCATCGGCATGCTCCTCACCCAGGCCGGTCTGCACTTCGGCTTCGACGCGGCCCGCGCGGCCACCCCGGCTCACGCGCCGACCGCGGACACGGCTCCCATGCGCATGCACGGCCATGCCATGGCCGGTATGGCGGGTGTGGCCGGTGCCGCGCAGCAGCACCCGCAGGTCCACGTCCTGACCGCGCACGCCACCGTCGCCCATGTCGTCGCCGCGCTCGTCGCCTCGTGGTGGCTGCGGCGCGGCGAGGCCGCGCTGTGGTCGCTGCTGAGGCGGACGGCCGCGCTCGTGCCCGGTCTGGCCGCCTGGTGGCACGACGCCCCCCTGCCCGCCCCGGCCGACGGCCCCCGCCTGGCCCCGGCCGGCCCGATACGGCCCCGCCCGCTGCTCGCGCTGCGGCACGCCGTGAGCCGACGCGGCCCCCCGAACCCGATCCCGTACACGGTCTAACACCAGTAAGACTCTCTAACAGACATCACTCGTACGGAGATCGACTCACTCATGCCTGCTGTCTCTGCGACTCGTCACACCCTCCGCCGCGCCGCCACCGTCACCGCGGTCACCGCCGCGTCGGTGCTCGTCGCCGCCGGCGTCGCCTCGGCGCACGTCACCGTCCACCCCGAGAGCTACGCGAAGGGCGCCACCGACGGCGTGCTGACCTTCCGCGTGCCCAACGAGGAGGACACCGCCTCCACCGCCAAGGTCCAGGTCTACCTGCCCACCGACCACCCGGTCCTGGGCGTCCTCGTCACCCCGCAGGACGGCTGGACCGCCAAGGTGACCACCACGAAGCTCAAGACGCCCGTGAAGACCGACGACGGCACCATCACCGAGGCCGTCTCCGAGGTCACCTGGACCGGCGGCAAGATCGGCGCCGGCCAGTACGAGGACTTCGATGTCGCCTTCGGGCAGCTGCCGGAGGACACCGACCAGCTGACCTTCAAGACCCTGCAGACCTACTCCGACGGAAAGGTCGTCCGCTGGATCGAGGAGGCGCAGAGCGGCGGCGAGGAGCCGGAGAACCCGGCGCCGACGCTCAAGCTCACGGCGGCGGGCGCCGAGGACGCCGAGTCGACCGCGCCGGCGACGAAGACCAGCGCCAAGGCGACGACCACGGCCGCCGACTCCAGCGACTCCACCGCCCGCGGCCTCGGCATCGCGGGCCTGATCGTCGGCGCCCTGGGCCTGGCGGCGGCCGCGTTCGCCGTCGTACGGACCAGGGGTGCACGGTCGTAGGCCTACGGGCGTAGGCACGTCAGGTGCGGGCTTCGGCCCGCACCTCCGATCCGTGTGTGCGGCCAATGCTCCGCACATGGAAATGCGTCATATGCTACGTATGTGCCAATTTGTGCTAGCGGGAACTTCCTCTCTGGACCCTTGACTGCGAGGGCTCACGGAGGTGAAAGGAGCGCATCGTGATCGCCAAGCTGCTTCGCAGGTTGTCCTTCACCCGCCACTACGGTGCGTACGGGGCCCACGACTGGGCGGTGTACGGCGACGACTCGGTGTGATCGCACCGCCGGCGGGCGCCCCACGGGCGCCCGCCAGAGGTCAGGGACGGTCTCATGGGCCGAGTGGACGAGCCGCCGCGGTTGCCCGAAGGCAGCTTCGCGGCCTGGAGCCGCGACCGGCTGGCGCTGGCGCGCCGTGGCGCCGAAGAGTGCGGGGACGTCTGGCAGCTGGAGCCGGGGGTCTATGTAGCCGCCGCGGCCGGGCCGTGCGAAGCGGTCCTGCGTCGCGCGCAGGACTTCCCCAAGGCATCCTCGCCGCTCTTCCCACCGTTGAGGCGGCCGGGCGGAGCACCGACACCCGAGGAGCGTGCGTACGCTCACGCGGCCCGCATGCGTGGACTGCGTGCGCAGGCGGTCGCGGCCCGGATCGGTGAGATCGCGCCCCGGACCGCTCGTTTTGCCGACCAGTGGCCCACGGACCGGGACGTCGAGATTCTGCCCCCGGTCCGGCACGCCCTGGCAGAGATCGGCGTCAGCTATCTGTTCTCCGAAGACGCTCCCGCCCTGCTGCCCTATGCCGCGCAGCTCTTCCTGGCCCGGGAGGTACTCGTACAGCCCTCGCGTTGGGTGTGGCCGCGTTGGGTCCCCACCCCGGCACGGCGGTTCCGCACCCGGCAGCAGATCGCCTTCACCGACGCCTTGCGGCCCGTCGTCCGCCGCCGTCGTTCATCGGGCCGGCTCGGTGACGACGTGCTGGGACAGATGCTCCGGCCCTCCCCCCGCTACGGCCTGCTGCCGGAAGAGGCCGTCCTCGACACGCTCCCCGGAATCACCGTCGCCACCTTCGAGACCCCTTCCCGGGCAGCCGGGTGGATCCTGCTCCACCTGGCCCGCTACCCCCAGGCGGCGAGCCGGGTCGCTGCCGAAGCCGCCTCGCTGCCCGCGGACCCGGCCGCGACGACCAGCACCCATCTCGGCGGCCTGCACTACACCCAGGCTCTGGTGAGTGAGGTGCTCCGGCTGTACCCGCCGAGCTGGCTGCTGACCCGGCGCGCCCCGCGACAGACCGAGCTGGCCGACTACACCATCGACGCCGGGTCCACCGTTCTCGTCTGCCCCTACACCGCCCACCGCGACGCACGGGAACATCCCGACCCGGACCGGTTCCGGCCCGAGCGCTGGCTCCCCGATTCGGGCTCGCCGACGAAACCCGGGGCCTTCCTCTCCTTCGGCACCGGGCCGCATGGCTGCGAGGGCACCGCTCTGGCCATGGCGATGCTGACGCTCCTGACCGCACAGACCGCCCGCGCCCACCAGTTGAGCGAGCCACCCGGACCGGAACCCAGCTACCAGGTCACCACTCTCGAAGGTCTCGCGACGGCCGGCTTGCGCCTGCGGGCCACCTCGCGCGGCTGAGGCCAGCCCTGCACTCCGGCCCGCTTTCGGCCCCGCGTGGACGGCCGGCTCATGGTCGGCTCTTCGTGTGTCGCTGGTCGAGTTCCTCGGCGAGCATGCCCATCATGACGAGGTCGTGGTGCCGGCCGGCGAAGAAGACGTGTTTCCGCAGGCGCCCTTCCTCGGTGAAGCCGAGCCGACGGAAGAGTGCCAGCGATGCCTCGTTGTCGGCGAAGACCGCCGCCAGGCATTTGTGATAGCGCCGCTCGGCGAACATGAAGCGCAGCAGCAGCACTACGGCTTCCGACGCGTAGCCCCTGCGCCGGTGGTCGGCGCCGATCGCGACATCGAGCTCGAACCAGCCCGAACGGGGGCCGGTGCGATGTGAGCCGACGGTGCCGACCAGCTCTCCCGTGGCCGTCGCTTCGACCGCCAACCGGAAGCGGTCGTCGTCGCACTCGGCGACGGCCTGTTCCTTCGCCCAGGCACGGTAGCTCTCGGCGGACCGCGGCAGATCCAGCCTGCTCCCGCGCCGCCCGTCGTCGTCGGCCAGGCGCATGAACGCCGTCCAGTCGTCGGGCTCGACAGCGCGCAGGCGTACCCGATCACCGGTCCAGGACGATGCCATGCCCCATTTGATCACGCTGCTGTGCGCACGAGGCCGAGAGGCGCACCGCAGTCGACTCGCCGGCACCGGCCAGCGGTGCCGCTGCCGCTGTTACGCTGATTCTCTGACGGTATGAGCACCGCTCCCGTGACCAGAATCCAGCGGCCAGGGACAAGTCCCCGGTCGGACGCCGTTCGCCTCAGCCCCTTGCCGCGCGCCGCAGTGGCGCCGCCTCAAGGGCCTTCAGCTCCCAGCTCCCTGTGGAGGTCGGGGTGAAAGTTGTCGTCTCTCTTTCCCGGGCGTCCCGGACGCACGGCGAGAAGACGCTCATGGACGACCCGCACCCCGACGACGCGCGGCACGCACCAGCGGCGGCGTCGTCATGACCAGTGCCGAAAGCCTCCGTGCGTTCAGGCGCGACGGCCGCATCGTGATCGTCGGGGCGTCGCTGGCGGGACTGCGGGCCGCGGAGTCCCTGCGCGACGAGGGTTTCACCGGATC